>CAJOMF010000046.1 GCA_905235605.1 uncultured bacterium | reverse complement strand
GATACCGACCTTTTCCAGAGCGATGTCACGAAGTTCCTGAACAGTCAGATCGCACCGGCCTATCACATTGCGCGTCAGATCGCTGTTCTCTTTCCGGTTTACTTCAACGAGATCGGCGCGGAAGGCGAGCTTCGCAAAATTTCAACTGCGATAGATGAGATCTGCCACAGAAAAGATCTTCTGACCCACTTCTTGAGAAAGCAGATCCATGCCGAGAGCAACAACACCCACATTCAGCTTGCGAAAGATGTCTTCATTTTCTGGCTCACCGGCAAAAAGGAACACCTTCAGAACAAAATCCCGAACGAGATTTACGAAACTCTCGAACCGACCGGCGAAATGTATGAAGGTCTGCACGAAGTTGCCCGTTTCGTGACAAACAAATCAGGCGGAGATTACGAGACGCTTTTCACAATGAAACCTGCTGAAGTCGAGAAAATAATTGCCGATTTCGGCGCGGGTCACGAGGTCGAGCAGAAGAAAGTCGGTTATCTTTTCAACATTTATCTGCTTCTCAAGGAAAAGTATTATCTCAACCCGGGCGATATTGCTAAAAAACTTAAGAAAATCACATATATACATCAGGCTACGATCGATGAGTTCGAATCAGCCATGACTGCCGAGGATTGGAAAAGCGCAGTCAGGATAGCATTCAGGATCATGTCTGCTCTCAAAAAGACAGTTCTTTCGGAAGAGCAGACTGAAGGTGTCGAAAACATCTACTACAAACGCCATATCGCGATAGGTATTCCTTCAATGTACGGTGAATACCGTGAGCCGAAATTCGAAGCTCTGGGCATGATCTACAGGATGGAACAGCTCGTTTCCACTATGGTCGAAAAGCTGGTTTCTGTCACGAAGCTGCCTTATGTCTCAGCTGATAATCTGAGGGAAACATACGAGATCCTTGAACTTTTCCGCGAAGGTCTGGAGCTTGGCGGTATCACGAGCGAAAGTTTTAACTCTGACCTCAAAATGCTCAAATACAGTCTGGTGTCGTCAAGTTTCTCGATGCACCAGTACACCAACATTTTCGAGTTTTTTGCAGAGGATTTGAGCAAAATCGTTTACGACTATTTCCTCGGGATCCATGACCAGAACCTTAAAATCGTCCTCGAACAGTATATCGAAAAGCACAATCTCACCGTTTCTTCGGAAAAGGACAAGGAAAAGATCATTCACAAAAAAAGTGAGGAATTCTACAGAGATATAATTGCATCGTCATTCCTTATGCAGCAGATAGACAGTCTGATAAACTATATCCTTTCGATCCTGCACGGCATTCCGAAAAACCTGACTCCGGAAGACATACACATGATAATGACCTACAAGCGCAAATCGATAATTTCGGAGATCGATAGAAAGGATGACGAGCTCGACAACCAGGTTTTCTTCGGCGCGAAAGGGTATTTCCTGAAAAGGATCAAGGAGTACGGAATGCCTGTTCCGCACGGATTCATCCTTACGACCGAGCTTTTCAGACGCAGGGAAGCGCTCATGAAACACCCCGAAATAGAAAAGGAAATTTATACGACGATATCCGATGAACTTGGTATCCTCGAGGAAAAAACGGGACTTCAGTTCGGCAATCCGAACAATCCGCTCATGCTTTCGGTCAGAAGCGGCTCGGCAATGTCGATGCCCGGTGCGATGAACACTTTCCTCAACGTCGGAATGAACGACGAGTTCGTCGAACAGCTTGCAAAAAAGGAGAACTACGGCTGGACTTCGTGGGACTGCTACAGACGTCTGATCCAGACATGGGGCATGAATTTCGGCATCGACCGTGACTTGTTCGATGCAGTCATTGCCGATTTCAAAAAGGTTTACAAAGTCGAGAAAAAGATCGGTTTCAAACCTGAAGTCATGAAACTTGTCGCCAAAGAATACATGAAGATCCTTGACAGTCAGAAAGTCAAATTCGAGCAGAATCTTCACAAGCAGCTTTTCACTTCTATCCACGCGGTTTTCGATTCGTGGAATTCCCGCCGCGCCCTTGTTTACCGCGACAAACTCCACATCGCAAGCGAATGGGGAACGGCGGTCATCGTTCAGAAAATGGTGCTCGGAAACATTAACTACGACTCGGGAACTGGCGTCGTTTTCACGCGGGAACCAAACGGCAGGGGTCGGAAAGTCTGCCTTTACGGTGATTTCGTAATGTGTTCTCAGGGCGAGGACATCGTCGGCGGACTTGTTCACCCGTATCCGGTTTCTGAAAAGCAGAGACTTGAGATGAAAAATGCGCCCGATATCAGCATGGAAAAAGATTTTCCTGAAATATATTCGGCACTTAACGACATTTCAGTCGAACTTATCAACAAACGCGGTTTCGGTCATCAGGAGATCGAGTTCACTTTCGAAACCTCGAAAAAACAGGATCTCCACATACTCCAGATCCGCTCGTACCACCAGAACGACCTTATGCAGGAAGAGCTTGTTCCCGACAATCTGACGCTGATAGGCGAGGGAACCGGCATCGGAAACAACGTTCTGACTGGAAGAGTCGTCTTCTCGATGGAAGACATCGAAAAGTGCAAAAAACTCTATCCGGGCGAAAAGATCATCGTTATGCGTCCCGACACAGTCAGTGACGATATCGACATGATTTTCGAAGCCGACGGACTTGTTACATCCCGCGGCGGCGCTACATCTCATGCTGCTGTAACGGCGGTCAGACTCGGCAAGATCGGTGTCGTAAACTGCAAATCGCTTGTTCTTGATGAAATCAACAAAACCTTCACTTTCGGCGGCGAAACGAAAAATGTTCTCTGCACGCTCACGATCGACGGCAGAAGAGGTTTCATTTACGGATAATCGTGATCTTTAATTGTTTTCCTTCAGGCTTTCTGTGTATTCTCTGCCGCGCATAGCGTGACGAAGAGCCGCTGAAAGAACGGTTTTTCTGAGTCTGAGTGAATTCGGGGTGACTTCGACGAGTTCGTCTTCGTTGATGAAGTGTATCGCCCTTTCGAGAGTCATCGGTTTGACCGGAGTGAGCGTTACGGCGTCGTCTTTTCCTGCTGCACGCATGTTGGTGAGCTTCTTTGCCTTGCACGGGTTGACGTCGATATCTAAGTCTTTCGAGTGCTCGCCGATGATCATTCCTTCATAGACCGGCATTCCCGGAGTGATGAAGAGCTCTCCGCGCGGCTCAAGGTTGAAAAGTGCGTAGGCGATCGCTTCGCCCTGCCTGTCGGAAACGATGGAACCCGTGAATCTGACGGGGAAGTTGCCGCGGTATTCCTCGTATCCTTCAAAAAGCGTGTTGAGGGTTCCGGTGCCTTTCGTGTCGGTGAGGAACTGGTCACGGTAGCCGATAAGTCCGCGTGAAGGAACTGTGAATTCCATGAAAGCGCGTTCGTTTGCCGAGTTGACGAGATTAGTCATCCTTCCTTTTCTTGCCGAAAGTTTCTCGGTGACTATTCCGGTGAACATTTCGTGGCATTCGATGTAAACGTGCTCGATGGGCTCGTATTTCTTGCCGTCGATCTCTTTGTAGATAACGGTCGGTCTGCCGACGCAGAGTTCGAAGCCTTCACGCCTCATCTGCTCGACGATGATCGCCATCTGAAGCTCGCCGCGCCCTTTGACGATGACGTAATCGTTCGTTTCGGGCTCTTCCAGCCTGATTGAAACGTTCATCAGAGTCTCTTTGTGGAGTCTCTCTTTGATCTTTCTGAGCTGGACGTATTTTCCGTCTTTTCCTGCAAGAGGGCCGTTGTTTATCGTGAAGACCATGCTGACTGTCGGTTCGTCGACTTTGATTCTCGGAAGTGCAACAGGCTTATCGATCGTTGCGACGGTGTCTCCGATATGAACATCTTCGATTCCTGCAAGAATTACTATGTCACCGGGCTCTACGATTTCGGCATCGACAAGCTTAACTCCCTGATAAAGCTGGAGTTTTGAAACTTTAAGGCGTGCCTGAACGTCGTTTTCCTTGATGCAGACAAGCGATTCGTTGCAGTGTACGCTGCCGTTTACGACTTTTCCGATTGCGAGTCTGCCGAGGTAGTCGTTGTAGCTGAGATCGGTGACGAGCATCTGGAAAGGCTGCTCCGGATCGTAGAGCGGACCTTTCGTGAATTCGATTATCTTATCCATGAGGATGTGGAGGTTTTCGCCTTTTTCCTCAAGCGTTTCCTGAGCGATCCCGTCACGTCCTATCGCATAGAGGACAGGGAAGTCAAGCTGTTCGTCGTCAGCACCCAAGTCTATGAAAAGATTGCCGATCTCGTTCAGAACTTCCTGGGGTCTCGCATCTTTTCTGTCGATTTTATTGATGACTACCATGATCTGGAGCTTCGCTTCGAGAGCCTTTCTGAGAACGAATCTCGTCTGCGGAAGAGGACCTTCCGATGCATCAACGAGAAGTATCGCGCTGTCAGCCATGAAAAGCGCTCGCTCGACTTCGCCGCCGAAATCTGCGTGTCCCGGAGTGTCGATGATGTTGATTTTGACGCCTTTCCATACGACCGAGCAGTTTTTCGCAGCGATCGTGATGCCGCGCTCGCGCTCGAGATCCATGTTGTCCATGATCCTGTCGTTTACGATCTCGCCTTCGCGGAATACGCCGCTCTGCTTGAACATCGCGTCAACAAGTGTCGTTTTGCCGTGGTCAACGTGAGCGATGATCGCCACGTTCCTGATTTTGTCGTTTCTTACCAAGTTACCCATCTGTTTCCTTCATTAAAAGACCGTTTTTCAAAAAACGCGCGTAATTTATTTAGAGTTTTTCCAATTTCAAGAAAAATATTGAATTTTGTTGAAAAATCAGCGGAATCAGAAGAGAAAAACCGTAGATAGCATGAAGTTCCAGCTCTGCATTTCGTGTGTCGCACCGAAAAGACCGAGTTCGATGTGCGTCGGCGAGACGTTGAATGAAGCGGCGGCTTCAAACCATTTTATCCGGTAGGCGAGTCTGAAAACGAAAAATTCGCGGTGGAAGAGAACGCCTTTAGCGCTGTAGAGTGCGACTTCAAAGCCTGTAGAGAAGCGGACATGGTAGATATCGACTATATCGAACTGAAGGTTCAGGCTGTACGATTCCCACGGAACGGAGTTGTCTGCAAGTTTCAGGTTTATTCCTTTTTTGAAGCGTGCCCCGACGCGCAGAAAGGAGAAACCGACCGAAAATTTGAGTCCGAAAGCCCATTTTTCTTCGGAAGTTGCGAAAAGCGAGACCCCGAAACGGTTGCTTTTTTCAGCCCACGGGAAAAATTCGATCCTGTCGGTCAGTTTTATGCCGCCTTTGAGGAAAATCGGCTTCGGTTTTTCCTCTTTTTCCTCTTTGTTTTCAGCATAAAAACTTTCTTTGAACTCGTCTTTCTGCCACTTTGAAGAAAGATTTTTGATTTTTGCCAACTTCTCTGAATCTTTAGGAATTTTGTTCTGATTTTCGTCTTTTTCGTATATTACGGCGACCATTTCTTCCATGAGGTTGCAGACATCTTCGGCAGTTATTTCCTTTATCGGCAGGGTCCTTACAAAACCGTTTTCCGCGACGATCGAAATGGTGTTTTCGTCGGGCATTTCGATGAGGAAATTTATCGTGCTTTTCTTTTCTTTGTAGAATGCCGTGATTTTGCTGCGAAGCTCTTCGGGGATGTTTTCATCGAAAAAAATGTTCCCGAAAAGTGAAAATGAAAAAAGTAAACATAAAACAAAGAAAAATGTTTTCAAATCAAAATCCGTCAGTCGTGTTTTTGAATAAATCCCATATTTTCCGAAGTTTCCAAAACATCGGGGTTGGTTCGGTCTATTCTGAGCATAACATTCGAGAAAAACTTTGCTTTTTCAATATTTTTTTCTTCGATCGCCTTACGCATCGAAACAAATGCAACATGCGGAAAAACGATTTTACCGTTTATCAGTTTAACGTGTTCGATATTTTTTGTCATGTAAAAAGTATAAAGCTCGTCACTACCTTTTTTGTATTTTTTATCGTAAAAAGTGTAGGAAACAGGTGTATATCCGTTTTCTTCCGGCAGGATTTCGAATTCTGACGGTTTGAAAACGAAGCAGTATTCCTCGAAATCATGCTCCGAAAAGGTTTCCTGCGTGGTTTTGTCAAGCAGAATGTAGGCCTGATGCGTATTTCCGTCGGTTCTCGCCTGCATGAAGAGCGTCACCGGGTCCTGCGGTTTTTCAGCTTTGGAACATGATGAAAAAAATACCGGCAAAAATAAAAGGATTAGAAAAAATCTCTTTAAAATCATGCCTTTACCAGTTTTCCATTATCGAAACGGAACTGCTGCAGCCGATCCTGTCGGCACCTGCCTGCATCATTGCGACAAGCGTCTCCTTGTCTCTGATCCCGCCGGCAGCTTTGACTCCGAGTCTTTTTCCGGCAACGGCTCTCAAAAGTTTCACGTCGTCTACAGTCGCTTTGCCGTTTACTCCGGTCGAAGTTTTGAGCATATCGGCGCCGGCAAAGACAGCGATAAGGGCCGCGTCGATTTTTTCATCTTGCGAAAGAGCTGAAGTTTCGAGGATAACTTTTATGTAAGCCTTTGTTTTTGTTGTACTTTTCAAAAGTTCGAAACACTCTTTCAATTTTCTGCTTTTGATAAGTCCGATATTTATTACGACATCGATTTCGTCGGCTCCGTCAAGTGCTGCGGTGACCGATTCTGCCGTTTTTGCTGCCGCAGTAGAAGCGCCGAGCGGAAAGTCAATGACTGTCGCGATGAGAAACTTCGCATTGTTTCTGCTTCTGAAATCTGCTGCGGTTTTTACCCACATCGGATTTATGCAGACTGCTTTGAATCCGAATTCAGCAGCTTCGCGGCAGATCCTGAGAACGTCTTCTTCCGCTGCGTTGAAGGAAAGGATCGTGTGGTCGATCGCATTGGCAGCAGTTTTCTTGGAAATTTTCGGAGCCGTGTATGTAAATTCAAGGTTTTCTTTGATTTTTTCTGCTTCAAGAGGCGAAATTTCAAGGATTTTCGCAAGTTCTCCTGCTCTTTTTGCAATCTTTTTTTTCAAATTTTCCATGTTTGTCTCCCTAAAAAAGTTAAATATTTCCGTTCAGTTTCATTTCCGCCACTTCGGCAAGGGTTTTAAATTCAAATCCGCTGTTTTTATAAAAATCTATAACATGCTGAAATCTTTCGATTTTTCTGTTGAGTGAAAAGGCGAGATCCGGTTGTTTGCCTTTCAAAGGCTCAAAATGCTGCGATTCATCAGCGCCGCAGAGGTCGATCCCGTGGGCTTCGATATTGATGAAACTTCTGCTTTTCGAAATTTTAAGCATCCATTCGAGCAGGAATGACGGGAAGGCGATTATCGAAGTGCCGATCAGCGGAATGTTTGCAAGCGGGAAAAGGGTTGTCATAGGAAGCTCGACGAAAGTTCCTTCTGTTTTTATATCGCGCACTGTTTTGTCAATAAATTCAGGCGTATATCTGCCGAAAGCATCGGCAAAGGATGAAATGATGGATTTCGATTCATGCCCCGAAAGTTTTTTCAGATTTATGAGAATCCACTTTGCAAGATAGTATGAAATAGAGGGGAAAAGCGATGAATCATAAGTGTAACCGACTGATTTTAATACTGAAATCAAATCTGTTGAAGAGTTGTAGCCGGGACTTCTGAAACCCTTGCACTTTATTCCTGCGGTTTCTTCAAGAAAATCCTTGTTTTTCTTTATTTCCTGAAAAATCTCATCTTTCGAAAGTCTTGTCAGCTGATAGTTGTGAGAAAAGGAGTGGTCTGCGATTTCATGCCCGCTGCGGACTATTTCTCTTAAAATTTCGCTGTTTTTTTCTGAAAAACCGTGTGCTGTAATGAAAAAAGTCCCTTTTATCGAATTTTTGTCGAAAAGTTCGATAAATCGTCTGATTCCTTTGATATAGATCGGATCTTCGCTGATTCCGGAAGTTTCAATCCCGTGTATCGCGTAGTAGCAGATCAAAGGGTCGACATCGACGTTTATACAGGCGATTTTCATTAAAACCTCAATTATTTCAGTACTTTTATCATTTCAAAGTAGGGGAGGTGCGTCATTTGGCAAACTCCGCTTCCGCTTATTTCAAAACCGTTTTTCCTGTAGAATTTTACGGCTCTTTCGTTGTCTGCGTAAACCTGAAGAAAAAGCTCCTCTTTTCCTGACATGACCGAATTTAAAAGCTCTGTTCCGATTCCCTTTCCCCAGAATTCGGGAAGGACGAAGAGCCCTTCGATGCAGTCTGCTGAAGATGAGACAACGCCGACAACTTTCCCGTCATGCTCGTAAACTGAATTTTTGCAGCAACGGATCGTTGAAGTGACGAATTTCTTTTTGTCTTTTCTGAAAAAATCAGGATCGATTTTTAAGGATAAAGCGTTGTTCGACTTTTCATAAACTGTTTCGATATCGTGTATGTCGGATTCTTTAAAATTCCTTATCACTTCACGCAACCAGCTAAATTTATTGCGGTTAATCGTAAGCTCCGGCTCTTTTCAGCATGTCTACGATATGATAGTTTCCGGTGTATTGAGCCCTTGTGAGAGCAGTTCTTCCTTTGTCGTCTTTCGCGTTGACATCGACTCTTTTGGAGATCAGGAACTGAACGACTTTGTCAAAACCCCGGCTGGCCGCAATCATGAGCGGAGTGCTTTTCTGTTTGTCGAGAATATTGAAGTTCGCCCCTTTGTCGAGAATCAGCATTGCAACCTGTTCCTCTCTTTTTGCACAGGCATAAAGCAGGACCGTTTCGCCTTCCTTGCTTTTTGCTTCAAGGTCTGCGCCTGCCGCAAGGAGCATGTCGATCATTTTTGCGTTGCCGTTGCGGACTGCATACCAGAGCGGGAAGAGACCGTCGGAAAATCTGCGGTTTACCGAGATCTGACGCTGTATCAGATTTTCTGCAATATCGTGATAGTTGTTCAGAACGGCGTAAGCCATAAGTTCGTCCTGCTCGGAACGTTTTTCGATAAGAGCCTCTTTGTTGAGAAGATAGAGTACGACGTCGTGCCTGTTCTCTCTTTTTGCCAGAATAAGTGCAGTGTCGCCGTTTTTGTCTGCCGCATCGATGGCCGTCCCTTTTTCAACGAATACTTTAACGAATTTTATGTGACCTTTCTTTGCTGCAACGATGAGCGGAGTTTCCCCGTTATTGTTTGCTTTGTTGAGGTCTGCGTCTTTTGAAAGAAGGAGTTCCGTTATGTCGTCGAAATTTTTGTGAAGCGAGATCAGGAGCGGCGTGTTGCCGAACAAATCCGACGCGTTCAGGAAAGCTCCGTGTTCAATGAAAAGTTTTACGAGCCCGATGTTTCCGCGTGATGCCGCAACGAGAAGAGGTGAATTGCCTTCGCTGTCCTTGAGGTCGATCTGAGCGTTGTTTTTGACGAGCATGTGTACCATTCTCGGTTTGTCGGCGATGACTGCGGATAGGAGAGCAGTCCTTTTTTTGTTGTCCATCAGGTTGACGTTCGCGCCGTGTGTGATAAGTGTGTTGGCAACTTCCTTTTTGTCGTTTTCAACGGCCCACATGAGGACTGTTTTTCCGTTTTTGTCTTTTATATTCATGTTTGCCTTGCCCTCGGCAAGAACATCGATCATATCGCGGTTGTTCGTGAAAGCCGCGATCCAGAGCGCGCTGAGACCGTCGGGAAATTTGGTGTTGACGTTTACGCCGAGATCTATCAATGTTTTTACAAGTTCCGCGTCACCGATGACGAGACCGCGCTGAAGAAGGAATATCGAATCTTTGCTTTTAAGCTGGGCACCGTATTTTTTGAGGAGTTTTGCCATTTCATATTTGCGCCTTTCGACACAGTATGTGATGAGGTTTTTGCCGGTCTTGTCGGCGATATCAGCTTTTGCACCGGCTTCCAGAAGAAGTCCGGCGATGTCAGCTCTCTCCTTGACCGCTGAATACCAGAGCAGCGTGAGACCGTCTTCGTAAACTTTGTTGACGTTTGCCTTGAGAAGAGTGAGCGATCTGACTCTGTCGACATCTTCGTTTATTACAGCCTGCTTGAGCATTGCATCAGCGTCTGCCGAAGCGAAGCGTACGCCCGATTTCGTGAGCCTGCTGATGACTTCGATGTTTCCGGTGTCTATCGCCCAGACCAGAAGTGTCTGACCGGCGGAATCCTTGATGTTTACGTTGACACCGCCTTTGAGGTATTCGTCAAAAGCGTTCCACGCATTTTTTTCTGCTGCAAGCCAGAGAACAGTCCTGCCGTTTTCAAAAGTGAGGTTGAGCATGCTTTTCTGTTTCGTGACGACCGATGCGAGCCACGGATCGTTCTTTTCGACTGAAACGCGCATAAGGGCTGAACATTCCGTCGATGAAAGCAGTGCGCCTCTGCCGGTAAAATATCCCGCCATGATCTTCTGACCGCCCAGGACTGCTGCAAGAAGCGGTGAAAGCCCCGATTGGTCGTGATAGTTTATGCTTGCACCTTTCGACAGAAGATCTTTTGCAAGGTCAAGATCCCCCGATTTTGCCGCTGCGACAAGTTCATTGTTGACCTCTTCCAGGCTTTTGATTATCGGGATGATCGTGATTTTTTTCTCAGTCTTTTTGCCGGACTGGATTTCGATTGCCTCGTCTTTTGTCGTATGACCTTCAAGCTCGAATCTTACTGTGTGTGTTCCCGGCTCGATGTCGTTTATTGTGCAGGGCGCCGTGCAGCTTTTCGGGGAGCTGCCGGAAACGTCGAGAGTGACTTTTACACCCTGTTTTTCAGATGAAAACGCTGCGGAACCCGGAAGGATTACAACAGGTTCCGGAGCTGCGACGACCGGTTCTTCGGGAACGACGTACTCTTTTTGAGCAGTTTCTTTAAAGTTTTCCGCTTTGTATTTTTCAAGTTCCTTGTTCTCTTCTACAAAAACAGGAGTTTCGGTCTTTCTGCCGTGGATCATCGAAACTACCGCTTCAAGGGCTTTTTTCATTCCGGCAGCAGTTCCGTTGAAGTCTGTTGCACCCGCTTCGGTCTTTCTTTTGCCGTCAACATAGATGTAATTCACCGTCAGCGTGAAAATACCCGCAAAGTATTCGATGGAGGGAAGTACAACGATGTCGGCTTTCAGAGCTTTTCCTATTTCGACCTGACACTCCATCTGGCTGCAGTTTGACCATTCGGGCGAGCGTTTTCTGACATCTTTTACGGTGCTGTCGGCAATGATGGTGTATTTGCCGATGCTCCCTAAAAGTTTTGTTATGTATTCTTTCGAACCTTTGACGACATCCGGATGGATCTTGCCTGTATTGTCGGAAATGTCCATAACTACGAGAGTTTCTGCAAAAAGTCCTGAAGTTGCAATAAAAACAAGGAATAAGATTCCGAGCAGTTTTTTCATAAAAATCCTCCACACACAAAAAGACTCGGAAATATAACCTAAAAGAATTTTTTTTAAAGAAAATCGCCGCGGCGCGGCTCAAAGTTTTTCGATTAAATTTTCAAGATCACCGTCATTTCCGCTGCGGTGTATGATTTTTGAGACGTATTTTCCTAAAATATCGAATTCAAGGTTGACTTCCGCGCCCGTTTTAAGTGTTTCTGCAAACGATGTCCGTTTCAGAGTTTCGGGAATGAGTGAGATTGTAAATGTGTTTCCGTCAAGTTCGGCGATCGTCAGACTGACGCCGTTTACAGTGATCGAGCCTCTCGGAACGGTAAAATCAGAAAATTTTCGGTCGAAAGAGATTTTTACTTCGGTTCCTTCTCCGATTTTTCTGATTCCTGCGGTTTTTCCGCACGAATCGACATGCCCCTGCACGATGTGTCCGTCGAATCTGCCGTCTGCCGGCATGGCGCGCTCTAAATTTACGATAGAACCTGGGACATATTTTGCCGCGATCGTCTTTTCGAGAGTCGATTTTGAGACGAAAAAGGAAATAGTGCTGTCATTAAAGGTTTCTACGGTGAGACATACTCCGTCAACAGCTATCGAATCACCGGCTTTTATTTCTTTCCCGAACGGATTTTTCAGGCTTATGCGGCATTCCGTGCCGCTTTTTTCAATTTTTGTTACTGCGGAAACAGCTTCGATTATTCCTGTGAACATTCATTTTTCCTTTCACTGACCAATAAAAAACCCGCTTATATTTATGTGAAGGCTCTCTTTTGTCAAATATGCCGGAAAAAGAAAAAAAATTTTAAAACATTTTTTATTGTTGACTTTTATTTTTTGCCAATTAGTATCGCGTCACCTTGAGAAATAGTTCTCAGGGTGTGTTTTACAATTGTTTTTTGAGAGAAGAGACATGAACATTTATGTTGGAAACCTTGCGTACAAAATGAGTGAAGAAGAACTTAGATCCGCTTTCGAAGCTTACGGAACAGTTGATTCCGCAAGATTCGTAATCGATCGCGAAACCGGCCGTTCAAAAGGATTCGGTTTTGTTGAAATGCCGGTAAAAGAAGAAGCTATGGCTGCGATCGAAGGTCTTAACGGCACCGAGCTTGCAGGCAGAACAGTTACTGTCAACGAAGCTCGTCCGCGTGAAGAGAGACCGAGAGGCGGTTTCAGAAAGTAATTCTTTAAGCATTCACAAATAGATCACGCACATTTTCAATGCCTGAGTTTTTTAGCTCAGGCATTTTTTTTATCCGCTTTTTTGTAGTTTTCGTCTGTTTTTTGTGCTATAAGCAGACGTTTTTTGATGGAGTTGTGAATGATCACCGAATGTCCGAACTGCAATAAGGCGATATCGGTCGCGAAATACGGAATGACACGATGCCCTAAATGCGGAGCCCTTGTTTTTATAGGTGATCCGCTGAAAGACGAAAAAGACAGTATCGTTGATTCTGTACCGGAAGAGCACAAAGATACTGACTTAATGGAAGCCGAGATAAATGAAAATATCAGAAAAATCAAAATTGTTCTTAAAAAGATAAGGATTGCGACAGAATCGGGAACTCCCTGGGATTCAGTTTCACAGCTCGGTTTCGCCGATGCGTTTTTCCTTACGACAAAAGAGCTTCTGCTTACTCCGGAAGCTTTTTTCTATAAAATGAAAACATGCAAAAAGCCCTCGTTTCTCCCTCTTTACGGCATTATTGCGGCTTTTGCGGCTTCTCTTTTCCAGATTTTCTGGGCTTTGAAATTTTTTCATACTGCTTTTCCCGATTTTAATTCTTTCAAGGAAGCAGTTTCTTCATTCGGAGGCGCTGCGCTCCCTTTGATAAAGGATGATGCGGCCCTTCATGCTGTTTTCGACATGATGAATCCCGACGCAGCGATGCTTGCCGTTCAACTTCTTCTTTCTCCTTTCATGGCGATAGTTTTTACAGCTTTCATTCTCCACACGGGAAGCACGCTTTTAGGCTCGAACACGCGTCTTGTCCACTTCTACAGAATGTCGAGCTTTATAATGGCAACAGGACTGCTTAATATTATTCCGGTTTTCGGAAATTTTGCATCTTTTGTATGGCGCGCCGTTCTTGTTTACAAAGGGGGAAAGATCCTGAACGGATTTTCGGAAAGAAAGGCGAGGATCTATCTCGTTTTTTATATTTTTATGCAGATTCTTTTTATCGGATTGGGGATGTTATGAATTTAAGGGTAGGCAGCGGATTCGATGTCCACAGATTTGAAGAGGGAAGAGAGCTGTTTTTAGGCGGAGTTTTTATTGAAAACCACATCGGGCTTGCAGGGCACAGTGATGCCGATGTTCTGATCCACGCTGTGATCGACGCTCTTCTCGGGGCAGCGGCGGTCGGCGATATCGGAGAACTTTTCCCTGATACCGACGATGCTTTCAAAAATATAAGGAGCACGATCCTGCTTGAAAAAGTCGTTTCCGAGCTTCATTCGCGCGGCTGGCAGATCGTAAATGTCGATTCGACCGTTATCTGCGAAACGCCGAAAATCAGTAAATACAAACTTCAAATAAGGGAAAATTTAGCTGAAATAATGCAGATCCCGTCTGACTGCGTGATGGTCAAGGGAAAAACCACCGAAAAACTCGGTTTTACCGGCAGGAAAGAGGGGATAGCGGCTATGTCCACAGCACTTTTGGAGAAAAAATCATGAAAAAAATCAGTTTTTATGTGGGAAAAAAGAATTTTATAACGTTTGCAGTCGCTTCGCTGATCCTGCTTTATGCGATCTATTCATTTTCCGACAACGTTATCTACTTCTTTTCAGACGATACGCCGATCGATCTTGGCGACGCGCTAGAACTGAACACCGGAAACTTCGCGAAAGTGAAAGACGGCGACTACGTCCAGATCAAAGGGATAACTTCGGTCCAGGGCGGAAACATCAAAAAAGGAATCATGGGAGAGCGTCATGTCGTCTACTATCTCAACGGCTCATCGAAGTTCATAATCGATTCGGCTGTTACCGATGAAGATTCTTTTGCCGGTCCGCACTACAGAACGGTAAAGGGGCGTGCTTTCGCGTTCAAAACGAATTCGAAAGCTCAAAAAATGCAGCAGTTTTTTGCAAACTCGCTTTTCCTCGACATGAAAGATGACGGTTTTTTCATTGAGGACGGCGTGAAGCCCCGCACCGATTATACAGGACTTTTCATGTTTGTTTTTTTCACTGTCCTTATGATCCTGAATATCGTTTTCTTCATAAAACCGATGAAGCGCGAAACGAGTCAGGAGGATATCGACAGGGAACTTGACGCACTTTTTGATTCCGGAGCGGATAATGACAGAGAAGAGCAGTAAAAAACAGATATTTTTTCTCGTTCTGGCGGTATTTTTCGTCTATTTCAATTCGCTTCCGAACGATTTTATTTTTGACGATATTCCTCTTGTTCAGAATTCGCTTTGGATAACTTCGGCGAATTTTATTGACATTCTGCGCTCCTACCGTCCTCTGCGCTATGTTTCTTATGCGATAGACTATCGCATTTTCGGCATGAATCAGGCAGGTTTCAGGCTGATGAACATAATCTATCACACGGTTTCGGTGCTTGCTCTTTTCTGGGCGCTGAAGATGTTCGGTCTTACGAAGCGTGCAGCGTTTACTGCGGCGCTGATTTTTGCGGTACATCCCGTCAATACCGATGCTGTCGCCTATATTTCAGGCCGGCGTGACGTGCTGATGGGGCTTTTTTACATTTTGAGTATCGGCTGTTTCTTCAGATTCTACAGAACGGTCTCTCCCGCGGAAAGGGCTGTTTCCGGCAGCGTTAAAAAACAGTGGTGGATGCTCGTTCTCTCGCTTGTTTTCATGGTCGTATCGATCATGTCTAAAGAAATGGGAGCCACGATCCCGCTTGTTTTCATAATGTATGCCGCTTACAAGGACGGTGCCGCGCTTCTCAAAAAACCGTGGTTCTATTTTGTTGCCATGGTTTTTCTTCTCCTCTTTTCGTTTTTTGCGTTTCTCACTATCTCAGGCGGAGGCAGCGCGCTGGTTTCGCTTGAAGGGATCCGTTTTCACGGAAATTCGCCCGAAGTTCACTATCTGACGGCGGCGACGATTTTTCTGCATTATCTGAAACTTACGGTTTTTCCGTGGAAACTTATTCTCGACAATGCAGGATATCCGCTCGTTCTCGACTGGAATTTTGAGGTTTTTTTCTCGATACTTTCAATCTTCGTCCTCGTTTTTCTCGTCTGGTCTCTTCTTACGACTTCACGGAAGAACAAAACAAATTCAACTGCGGAACGTCTTGAAACGAGGCACGGGATAGCCTTCTGGATAGTATTTTTCATCGTTTCGCTCGCTCCGGTCCTTCAGATAATCCCGCTTCACGAGATCGTCGCGGTGCATTATCTCTATGTTCCGATCGTCGGATTCTGTGCGATCTCAGGTATTCTTTTCGACTACTTCGCAGGTGAAGGTGATGCCGGTTTCCAGCAGATGTTCAACTTCTCTGAAAACAGGAAAAGGGCAGTAGCTGCGCTTTGCATCACGCTTATTTTCTCACTTTTCTCTCTGCGGACGATATCGCGCAATTTCGAGATGAAAAACATCTGGACAGTCCTTCACGCTGATGCCGAAAAACAGCCGCTCTCTTTCCGAGGTCTTTTCACGATAGGCGCCGAATATCTCAACATGAAGTTCCCTGACAAGGCATGGGAATATTACAAACAGTCGATTGATACGGGCTACTGGGATCCCAATCTTTTAAGCAACATCATCGGTTACCGCATTGTTAAAGGGCAGCATGACGAAGCGCTCGCGTTTTATGATGAAATGGTCAAAAAAGGTGAATACATAACTTCCAACGGTGTTTTGAATATTGCAGCCATCTATATGATCCGCGGAGACTGCGATACTGCCCTGAAACTGACGGACAGCGTCGTTCCGGACGCTAGTGAACTCAAACGCAGCAACCGCCTGAAAAGATGCAGGGAATACGGTTTTGATAAGTTTGACGACGGTAATATTTACGATGTTTATGAGAAGCAGAAACTTATGAAAGATCTTGAAATGAATGTCGAAAGAAAGCCCAGTCTCAAAAAACTTATCGAAAGCGGCGCATTTGACGGGGAAAAGCTGATAGAGCTTGTTTCCGATCTTGCTGCTGTCGACTTTATTTCTGATATTCCGGAAGCGGTAAAATACTACAAATATGCAGCCGGACTTTATGAAAAGACCGGAAAACCGGTTCCTGAAGTTGTTGCAAGCTCGATAGCCGTTCTTGAAGACTATTCGCGCAAAGTTCTTGACGAAGGCAAGTATCTGCCGCTCGAATTTTAGGTGTTTTTATGAGTAAAAATGTTGAAATTCTCGCTCCGGCAGGAAGTTTTGAGGCTGCTGTTGCCGCGTTTGAAGGCGGTGCCGATGCCGTCTATCTCGGTTTAAGCGATTTTTCGGCGAGAAAAGCTGCAAAAAATTTCTCAAAAGAGGAGCTCAGATCACTTAAAACGCTGGCAGCGCCTGACGGAAAGAAGATCTTCGCGGCTCTCAATACTGTGTTGAAAAGTTCTGAAATAAACAGTGCGCTTGATGCTGCAAGGTTTTTAAGCGATATTTCAGTTGACGCTGTCATTCTGCAGGATATCGGTTTTGCCTCGGTTTTGAAAAAACTTTTCCCGGAACTTCCGCTTCACGCTTCGACCCAGATGTCTGTTCACACGGTCGAAGGCGTCAAATTCTTGAAAACACAGGGTTTTTCAAGAGTTGTTTTAAGCCGCGAAGTTCCGCTTGAACTGATTGCAAAAATAAAAAAGGAAGTTCCCGATATGGAGCTTGAAGTTTTTGTCCACGGTGCTCTCTGCTACTCTTTTTCAGGGCTTTGCCTTGCAAGCGGCATGGTTCTGGGTCGTTCCGGCAACCGCGGGATGTGCGCCCAGCTCTGCCGGAGCTACTACGAGACCGAAGAAGGAAAAAAGGGATATTTCTTTTCGTGCAACGACCTTGAATACAAGGATTTCGTGCAGCAGCTCAAATTCGCCGGAGTCGATTCATTCAAGATCGAAGGACGGATGAAGTCACCGGAATATGTTTTCCATACATCAGCTCTATACCGCGCCGTGCTTGACAGGAGCGACTATTTCGACGCATTGAAAAACAGCAGGATATGTTTTGCGAGAAAGGCTACTACAGGCTATCTCAAGAATTTTTCGGGTGTGAATCTTCTTTGCGGCGGCTATCCGGGGCATCGCGGAGTCAAGATCGGAGTCTGCGAGAAAAAACTCAAAGACCGTTTTTTCATCAAGACCAAGTATTCGCTCGGGATAAGGGACGGACTTCTTTTCTTCAAAAACAACGATGAATCGAAACCTTTCAACTGCTCGGTCGAGGAAATTTCTTCCGCGTCCGGCAAAAATCTCAAAATAGTCGGCGACAGTTCGAGAGTTTACGTGAAAACGTCGGAACTTCCCGAAGTAGGGGACGAAATTTATCTCGTCAGTTCGCGGACTCTTGAAAGAAAAAAAGTGAATCCGGGGAGTTTTCCGCAGTGGAAAAAGGCTGTAGAGCCTGAAGTTTCGCTTGTCGGAAACAGGATAAAAATAAAGTGCGGAGATTTTTCCTACGAGTCAGAGGAGATAGCCGCTGAGAGATCGGAAAATCAGAACGGATTTAAGGATAAGTTTGCGGAAATACTTAAAAATTCAGCAGATTCATTCTATTTTTCGGACAAAGTTTCGTTTGAGAAAAACTGCGAAAACGTGTTTGTCGTTCCGAGCGTCCTTAAAAAAATAAGAACTGATTTCTATGAAAAATATGCCGCATTTTGTGATGCCGCTTTTGAAGAAAAAAAGGAAAAAGTACTTGAATCTTTTGTTCTTCCTGAAAGTGCGGAAGTTCCCGGTATTTTCCGTGAGCGCGCCTTGATGAACCCTGACAAGGATATTCCCTTTTTCATGCCGGATGATCCCGAAGCTTCGCTTAAATCAGTCGGCGGATTCCTGACGGTTCCGCTTCTTCCCCTGATGAAGGAAAGTAAAAAATATCTTAGCAAAATCAATGATATAATTTCAAAAAACAGCGATAAAAAGATCCTTGTCGGACTTTCCAATTTCGGGCATCTCAATTTTGCTCTGGAACACTTGAAAGATGAGAATATTTTCTTTTTTATTGATTTTTCGCTTTATATCGCAAACAGCTTCTCATACTCATTTTTCAAAGATCTTCTGGGCGAAAAACTCCTTTTCGGCTATTCCTGGATCGAAGAAAAAGAGGAAATCCCTGAACTTTTGCCTGAGATCATCCCGATTTCCGGCTTCAATCCGCCTCTTTTTATCAGCGCAGGGTGTTTCGAGCGCTCGAACGGCTTCAAACAATGCGCCGAATGCGGCGGAAAACGCAGCGAAAAGACTTTGATGAACTGCGGTCGAAAATTCAAAGTGGTTTCGAAAAACTGCGTGACCTTCATGTTCTCAGAATGAACCAAATTCCCATCACCTCGTAGAGCCGTGACCTGACACATCTTAAACTGCTCTCCTAAGTTAAGGGAGCTGACGCGCAGCGGCTGTGGAGTGGGTGGTGTGTCTTATTTGCAATCTTCTGAATAAAAACTATACTCCTCATTAACTTTTGTGAGGTTCGAAACAAGGATCATCAAACCTCTGATTTTCTCATAACTCCCCATTTATTCACTTGACACAAACTGAATAAAAAGTAAACTGCTCAGCAGGATTTTACATAATTATTCTTCGGAGGTGCAAATGCTAACCTTTTTTAAATGGCTTTTAGTGGTTTTAGGGCTGTTTTTCTTGGTTTCCTGTTCTTCGTCAAAGTCTGGAAATAACGCTGATGCCTTGCCTGATGCCGATGCAGACACTCAGGATTCTGAAACCATTGATGATGATTCAGATTCGCAAGGCTCTGAAATCGTAGACGATTCAGATGTGAAGCCGGATCAGGATGCAGATCAGGACTTCGATTCCGACACCCCTGAAAACGTTGAATGTCTCGATCTGCGCTACAATGAAAACACTATCAAAACCCCGTTCCCTTTCAAAGATGCGAACGGTAAACCGACTTTCTGCCGTCCCGGCTGCGACACGCCGACTGAAAACGATCCTCAGTGTGTCCACAACATTTGGGAATGGGACAACTGGAGCGAGTATCAGGTTTATCTGAAAGCAGAAAAGGAGAATCCCGGGCAATATCCTGAGCGCGAATGCTATCCGTGGCCATGCAAATTGCCGGATATGACATCAGACACCGATTCTGGCTTAAGAAGTGTTTGTGACAGAAATGTTACAGTTAACAGGTATACAGCAAGCATGGGAACTGTTTGGACTCATGGAATGAATGATGGGGTTGCGGTTATGGATCTTAATCACAGTGCAAGAACTTTGGTTTATAACCCTGACAAAGATGAATATCTTGCTGTTGCTCAGTCGATTGGCGGAATGGGATTTAATAAAAACAGGTTTATCATAGGAGTTTTTGACTCATACCCGCTTGAAAATACTAATCACAAATCTTATGTTATTTCTGTTTTGAAAAAAGGAGATGAATATTTCTACGAATTTGTTTATGATAACGAAAACCACAATGCATTTTTCTCTCGGCCGCCTTTTGTAGGCAAA
>CAJOMF010000045.1 GCA_905235605.1 uncultured bacterium | reverse complement strand
ATGAGTTTTTTCGGAGCCGGATACTGGCAGACTTTGACTACCGGATAAGGACATACACCGTCGAAATTTTCCATGAGGTAGTTGAACGCAAGACCGCATGCGATGATGCCGAGCGACTTGTCTGCGCCGTCGATGTATGCGTTCCATTTGGAATTTTCGGACTCTTCCATGAATTTTTTCTGGTTTTCGAGAGTTCTTCTGTAGCTCTTCTTTGCAAGTGCCGGAAGAAGGACGAACTGGCGTTTGTCTTCCGGAAGCTTGAGTTCTTTCGGAGCGATCGGATCTCTGAGTTCAACGCCGGAACGTGAGTGCGAAAGACGTGTCGTGACACGCATAAGGACCGGAGTTTTGTATTTTTCGGAAAGTTCGTAGCCGTCGAAGACCATGTCGTAAGCTTCCTGCTGGTTCGAAGGTTCGAATATCGGAAGAAGGGCGAATTTCGCGAGGATCCTCGAATCCTGCTCGTCCTGGGAAGAGTGCATGCTCGGATCGTCAGCGACCGTTACGATGCAGCCGCCGTTTGCGCCGGTTACGCCCGAGTTTACAAACGGGTCCATTGCGACGTTGAGACCGACGTGCTTCATCATAGCCATGCTTCTTTTGCCTGCGTAGCTCATTCCGAGTGCGCCTTCGACAGCGGTCTTTTCATTTGCCGACCACGTTCTGTGAACGTTTCTTTCCGCCGCTACTTTGGAAGCCTGGGCGTACTCCATAATTTCTGTGGAAGGTGTTCCGGGATAAGCGTAAAATCCGGAAATACCGGCATCAAGTGCCGCCTGGGCGATAGCTTCGTCGCCTAAAATCATCATTTTCTTCTTAGTCACGATAACCTCCAGAATATCAAAAAATAAGCCAAAACCTGAATCAACTTAAAAAAAACGCGGGGCACTTTAACATTTAAAAAAAGGAATGGTCAAATTTTTTCTGAATTCCTGCGAAAGGCAGATGAAAAGCCGGATTTTTCTTGTTTTTTTATTCAAAATTCCGATAATTCGGGGACTTTAAGGTCGTTAAGAATGGAGGTTTTCATGAAACGTGTGTTTTGCTTGGTTTTGATTTTTGTCTCGATTTTTGCGTTGGCATCATGCAGCGCCAAAAAGAAAAAAGAGGAAAAATCGCTTGTCGAAGAAGAAGTGACGAAAGAAATTTCGGCAGAGGAAGGCGGAAAAATCGAAAGTTCCGACGGACAGACTTCGATTGAAATTCCTGCTGACGCTCTCGACAGCAACACGACAATTACGATGAGGATCTACGATGCCAAGGATTATCCGGGAACTGAAGGCAAAACCGTGCTCAGCAAGGTTGTCGAGTTCGAACCTTCAGGCACGATTTTCAAAAAACCTGTTTTTATTTCGATGATAAGCGGGGGAACCGGCGAAGAACTCAGAGCCGCTAAGAAAAAGGTAGTTACCGCTGCGGTTTATAAAGAGGATAAAGGCCAGTGGAGTTACAGCAAAACCGGAGCTGCGGTAAAAGTCGGCAAAGATGCAGCCGGAGATCCGATCATGCAGAGTGCGGCAGGTGATCCGATCATGCTGAATGCAGCGGGTGATCCGATCATGATGAGTGCAGCAGGCGATCCCATCATGCTGAGCGCAGCGGGTGACCCTATCATGGTAACTGCTGCCGGAGATCCGATTATGCAGAGTGCAGCAGGTGACCCGATAATGATGACGACAGGTCACTTCACTGCTTACGCATTTTTCTTTGTTGAGTTTGAAGAAGAGGAAGCACCTGTCGAAGAACCGACAGAAGAACCTGACGACAACGAGATTCCCGATGAAGAAGACGATATTGATACATCGGATATCGAAGAAATATCGGACGAAGATGAAATCATAGTTGTCGACGAAGACGAAATTCCTGATGAAATCACGGATGAAGACGAAGACATCGTCATTCCGGAACCGCCGAAAGTTTATTCCAAAGTGCTCTGCACGGGCATGGCGATATGCACGGACGGTGAAGGAAATCAGATACTCTGCCCGAAAGAAAACGAAGAACTTTACGGTCAGGATGCGCAGTATGCCGCAAGAAAAGGCTGTGTCCCGCACAGCTACACCGAAATCGAAAATCCGGAGGCAGAAGAGCCTGAGTTAAGGGCAACGGTTCAGGCTTCTCCTTTCATCAAAGATAATGTAACGGGTCTCACCTGGTGGCTTACCGGAAGAGGCGGAAGTTACGAAGAGATGAAAGACGAATGTGCAGTTTCATACGGCGGGATCGAAGACTGGAGACTTCCGACTCCGCAGGAAGCTGCAACTCTTTCCGATCTCGGAATGCTTTACGGCAATAAGATCGATCCGGTTTATTTTTCGGGACTCTATTCAGGAGAAGCTGAAGAAGCAGTTTTAGATCGTGCTGTTTCAGAATCTTATGGCTACGATTTGATCCTGACTTCGGTCGAAAACTATTTCTATCTGCTGTCCGAAGGTGTGCTTGCCGAAATGTCGGCTCTCGACAAAAGTGCTTCAGAATCAGGATACCTTATGTGCGTAAGCGGAGAAAAATACGGGGAAGTAAGTGCTGAAACATATTCGACCGTTACTGAAAACGGCGATGAAATGATCTCGGATTCAGGTACGAACCTTTTCTGGCAGAAAAATCCGGTCAAAAAGGCGACTTGGAAAGAGGCGCTTGACTACTGCGAAAACCTTGAATATGCGGGACATTACGACTGGAGACTTCCCAACAAAAACGAACTTCTTTCCCTTGTCGACTATTCGAAAATAGCGGCAGCGGCTGAAACTGAAGAAGAGGAAGAATCTGAGGAAGAAGATGAAGTTGAGGCAGTCTCTTCATTCCCCGGCATGACAGCAGACATCTTCTGGACTTCGACTCCGGCGCCTGTCAATTATTATGTATGGGTTCTTCAGATGCAGTCAGGAGAACTTTTTCCGTATGGAGAAGTATCGGGCGAACCGGTAGTAGGACCTCAGCAGCCGCGATCAGTCAGGAGCATAAAAAGAGACGAAACCGCGGAGGAAGAAGAAGTTTACTCTGTCCTCTGCGTCAGAAGCGATCTTGATGAAAAAGAGGAATTCCCGGCTTGTGACGTAACCGGCACAGGACCATGCAGAGATGCAGGCGGCACGATCTGGTCATCGAGGCTGTACCCCGAAATTTTTGCAGATTTCAACAAGTATTATATCAATTATATCAGCTATGCTAGAAGCAGCACTACCGGAAAAGTCTATTTTTACGGTCTTGCCAGAATGTGCCGGAATTTGAATGAAAACGGCTCGAAAAAGTGGAGACTCCCGACAATAGACGAGATCCGCAAAACCGTAACGACCGAAAAACTTAAATTCGGCGGAAGCTGCGGTATAACAGATGAACATTTCACAGATTCATACTTTGATGAAGAGGCTTGCATCGGTGATGCAGCTTCGAAAACGACCTTGAATGATTACGGAATCATAATGTCAGGCACCTTCAACATTGAATATTGGGAGGCGGAACAGGAACAAAGCCCTGAACTGTGGTATTATGCAGACAAGATTGAACACGATTATTTGCTTCCGGTTTCGGAACTTGTCCAGAGATGCGTTCTTGACGAAACTCTTGATGATTACGAGACTGCTCCTTACACCGATCCTGAAAGAGGGCTTACGTGGTCTGAACCTGCACCTGACGAATTGCTGTGGTCTGAAGCCAATGAATTCTGCGCCGCTCTCAATGAAGATGATCCTGAAAACTTCTGGAGACTTCCGACAACGGCTGAAATCCGGACACTTCTCAGGAACTGTGAAGAAGCTCCGTGCAGAATGACTATGGACGGCAGATATTCTGTTCTCGGCGACATATCGTATTTCTGGACTTCGGATCTCAATGACGGGGAAGTCAATGCAGTCGATTTTAGCAGCGGCTCGATTTACACGCAGCAGACGGATTATTATGTTGCGGAGGTCCGCTGTGTTTCAGGCGGAGAGAGCGCGTGTGCCGGAAATCCTTGCGCATCTGTTGAAAATGCGACAGGAATATGCTTTACGACCACTGATCCTGAAATCGAAACCGGATATGTATGCGAATGCGGTGAAGACTATACCTGGAACGGCACAGAGTGCCTTCAGGTTGCAGTTGTAAATTAGTCAGAAAAAAGTGGAAAAAAAGACTTTTTTGTGTAATATGCACCGGCTTTTTTGTTTGAGAGACTTTTCGTGGAATATTTCGACATACAGGGCGGCGGAGTCGTAAGCGGCGAGATCGTTACCTCCGGCAATAAAAACGAGGCGCTTCCGGTCATTGCGGCGGCTCTTCTTTCGTCCGGAACGGTCGTTCTCGACAATGTGCCGGATATTCTGGATGTCAGGAATATGCTTGAAATCGCAAGCAGTTTAGGCGTTTCAGTCACAAAAATCACCAAAAATAAAATTGAGATAAATGCGTCGAACCTTCAAAGAAAACCGCTTGACCGCGATCTGTGCGGAAAGGTGAGGACTTCGGTCCTTTTTGCAGGGCCGCTTCTGGCGAGAAACGGAGAAGTCATTCTGCCGCCGCCGGGCGGAGACGTCATCGGAAGAAGAAGGCTCGACACGCATTTCCTCGGTTTCAAACAGCTCGGTGCCGATTACACTGTCGAAGGTGAAGGCTACGAAATCCACGCCGAAAAACTGGTCGGAGCAGATATTTTCCTTGACGAAGCGAGCGTTACCGGAACCGAAAACGTAGTTATGGCAGCCGTTCTTGCAGAGGGAACGACAGTGATAATGAATGCCGCGACCGAACCTCATGTCCAGGGGCTGTGCAATTTCCTCAACAAAATGGGGGCTAAAATCAGCGGCGTCGGTTCGAGTACGCTTACGATAGAAGGTGTTTCATCGCTTTCGGGCTGCAGTCACACGATCGGTTTTGACTACATCGAGGCCGGAAGCTACATCGCCCTTGCTGCAATGACCGGCGGTGAACTTCTTATTAAGGATTCCGCGCGCTACAATACCTTAAGAATGGTGCTCCATACTTTCGGAAAACTCGGGATAAAAACCGAAAAGCGGGGAAACGATATTTTTGTTCCGTCTCAGAAAATGGTCGTAGTCAAAGAGATGAACAACGCGATCGCGAAAATCGACGACGGGATATGGCCTTCATTCCCGTCGGACTTGATGTCTATCGCGATAGTTGCGGCGACCCAGGCTGAAGGAACGGTGCTTTTCTTCGAGAAAATGTTCGAAAGCAGGCTCTTTTTCGTTGACAGGCTTGTCGCGATGGGGGCTCAGATAATCCTGTGCGATCCTCACCGCGTCGTCGTTTCGGGCGCGTCCCGGCTTCACGGCGCAAATCTCGATTCTCCCGATATCCGTGCCGGAATGTCGATGCTTATGGCTGCTGCCGCTGCGAAAGGTAGAAGTAAAATATACAATGTCCGCCAGATCGACCGCGGATATGAGTCGATTGAGAGTAAACTGATAAAAATAGGAATATCAATAGAACGTAAAAATGGTTAAAAATGCAGGGTTTTTTTAATAATATTTTGCATAATTATATGAATATGATATATTTTTTTGCAAAATTTCTTGCTTTTTACGTTTTTCTTACTATTGTTGCCTCCGGATTAGTTATTTTTATTGCGATGGAGTAAGCAATGGCGGAAAACAACCTTAAAAAAATGAGAGAAAGACTCCTTATGAGCAAATCTGAGCTTGCAAGAAAGGCCGGAGTGTCAGTTCTGACTATCGACAGGATCGAAAAGAACGGAAAGTGCCGTATGGAAACAAAGAGAAAGATCCTTCTTGCTCTGGGGCTTTCGCTTGATGAAAAACATAAAGTTTTTTCGGATGATGAAGAATAGCCAGAGGAGGCGCAGATGTTTTACAACAAGCAACTGATGGGACTTGACCTCGGGTCTTATCTGATCAAAGCTGCCCAGCTCCAGAAAAAGGGAAAAGGGAAGTATCAGCTGAAGAAATTCGGGTTTATTCCGATTCCGGTAAACACGATGGTCGACGGCAGCATCATGAATACTTACGAGATGAACGATGCCGTGAAAACGCTTCTTGCAAAGGAGAGGTTCAGAGACAAATACTGCTCGATCGCCGTTGCGGGACACGGTATCATAAACAGGGTCATCAATGTTCCGAAGGTTTCCCAGCAGGAATTCTACAATGCGCTGAAAGTCGAAGCTGAAACGCATATCCCGCACGACATCAAAGAGATCTACTTCGACGGTATCAAAACCGATATCGTAGAGGACGGACGCGACAGAGTCATCCTTATCGCTGCAAGAAAAGACCTTATCGGTGACTTCATTCAGGTCGTAAGCGATGCCGGCGTAAAACCGATGTCGGTAGAAATCGACGCAACAGCTCTTGCAAACATTTTCGAGCTCAACTACCCCGAAGAAAGGGATAAAACAGTCGCAGTTCTCAATATCGGCGCTTCGAAAACCAATATCGTCGTCATGTCGAACGGCAACGTCAGGTTCTTCAGAGACGTTCTGACCGGCGGCAACTTCATCACCGAAGAGATCACGAGAAGGCTTAAAGTCAGTTTCCAGCAGGCTGAGAGCCTTAAATCGGGAACTCATGCGACGGGTGATTCGATCCTTCCGAACCAGGTCGAAGAGATCATCGCTGACGTTGCGAAAAACATGGTTTCCGACATAATGAGGGTTTTTGACTACTATACAAACACAAATCCGGAAGACAGCGTTGCCAAGGTCTTCGTAACAGGCGGAACAACGAAAAGTTTCACCTTTATGCAGGCTCTGCAGTCGACTTTGACGATCCCGGTCGAAAGAATGAACCCGTTCAAAGAGATTATCGTTCCCGGACAGGTCCTTTCGAGAGAGGAAGTTGAGGATTACAGCCATGTTGCGGCGTTAAGTCTTGGATTGGCATTACGGAGGATGGACGAACAATGATAAAAATCAATCTGTTACCCGTAAAGGAAGACAAACTCATAGCCGAGGCGAAAGGGTTCCTTGCGATCTGTGTGATCTCGATAGTAGTCGTCATTGTTCTTATCGTTTCCAACAGCTCGCTTCTGACTGCAAGAGAACAGGAGAGCAGGGAACGCATTGCAGAGGCTGATGCTGAGATCGCAAAACTCAAATCGATTATGGGCGAGATCAAAAATCTGAAGGACAAAAAGGCAAAACTTCAGGAAAAAATGGATATGATCATCAAGCTGCAGGAACAGAATATCGGTCCTGTACGTGTCCTTGACGAACTGTCGCTCAAGATCCCGTCGAACAAGATCTGGGCAGACAAACTCACGATCAAGGGCAACAAGCTCGATCTTGACGGAAAAACGCTTGAAAATCAGGAAGTTGCAAACTTCATGAAACAGCTTGAAAATTCCCTTTTCTTTTCGAACATCAACCTGAAAAAGGTTACGAAAGACAAGGCGGTTCAGGGCGTTACGGTGCTTTCCTACGGTTTGAACACGACTGTTCACTTCGCCGGAAGGCAGGAACAGCCGGCTCAGCCGAAACCTGAAGGGCAGCAGCCCGCAGCGGAAAATGCGGCGGCTCAACCGAGTGCTAATCAATAGGGAGGAGTGAATATGAAATCCTTGCTGGTAAATATCGGAAAATTAAAGCCGGCATACAGGTACGGAGGATTGCTTCTGGTTGTTGTCGTAATCATTGCGGTTTATTACGTTACTGTCTATATGCCGCATGTCGATACGATGGAATCTCTTTACAGAGAGTTCAATTCCAAGAAAGCAGAGTTCTCCAAAATGGTCGTGCTGGTTCGTGACAGAGGGCAGTTCATGGAAGAAGTCGAAGCTCTTGACAGAGACCTGAAAGTGGCCATCAGTATGCTTCCGGATAAAAAGGAGATTCCTTCGCTGCTGAAGAAACTCTCCGACGAAGCTGAAAAGTTCGGTCTTGAGGTTTACTACTTCGAGCCTCTTGCCGAGCGTAAAAAGGAGTTCTACGCGGAAGTTCCGGTTTCGATGAAAGTCAAAGGAAGTTTCCACGAAGTTCTGGGCTTCTTTGACAGCGTGAACAAACTTGCGCGTATCGTCAACGTCAGTGACCTTGAAATGAAGGTCATCGGCGACAACAGTTCAGCTAAAAAAGACAATAAAAAGAGCAAAGTTACTACTTCTTTCGGCGGTTTCCAGCCGAATAAGACCGCGCTCGACATAACTTTCAGGGCGACGACTTACCGTTTCCTTTCGTCAGCTGAAATGGGTGGAGGTCAGAATGCAAACAAATAACATGCGTTTTATGGTTTTGATTTCCTGTTTGATCCTTTGCTCGATCCTTACAGGCTGTGCGAACGAATACCAGATCGAGCCTTTCGACTACAAAGCCGAGTACGAAAGGGTCAGCAAGACCAAATCAAATGAAAACAAGACGAAAAAAGAGATCGATATTACCGATATCGCGCAGAGAAGATCGAACTACCGCTACTCTGCAGTCGGCAAAAAGGATCCTTTCAGAAACTATTTCGGTGACATGGCGAGCCTTAACAAAGAGAAGAAGATCGTCAGCGAGCTGCAGAATTTTGATGTTACTGATGTCAGACTTTCCGCTATAATATACGGTATAACCGATCCGAAGGCTGTCGTAATCGCTCCGGACGGAAAAAGCTATATCGTTAAAAACGGCAGCTTTATCGGCAAAAACTGGGGAAAGATCAGCAGGATCCTGCCGGATAAGCTTGAAATCGTCGAGACATACAAAGATCCGCTCGGAAGAAAGATAATAAACAAACTTTATCTCGAACTTCCGGTAAAGTCGCCTCTTAAAGAGTCAGACGAGCCTGATGACGCAGCCGAATTCAACAACGGCGGCGAAAAAGAGCAAAAAGAAAATTTGAATAACTAATGGAACGGAGATTGGAATGAAAAGTCTCAGGTTGTCATTTGTTCTTGTTTTGGTTTTTTCAGTTGTGACGGTTTTTGCTGTTGCACAGAGCAGGAACGATTCATTATCCGTCGAGCAGAACGGAAACAATGTCGTAGTTTCCGAAAATTTTGACGGAACTTACTTTAAACTTAATTCCGACAGCGTTGAAGTCATCGGTCTCGGAGAGGCTGCTGAAGGAACGGCCGAGCAGGGAACTGTGAGCGGCAGAAAAGCGGCTCATCTTAAGATCGATGCGGACGAAGGAAATGTTCTCTTCGAATCGCTTGCAAACGGTATGACTTCGGTAAAAACCGGTGATTTCGACAGTCTTGTTTCGATGGCGGAAGAGAGGGAACTCAAAAACAGCCGCGTCACGATGAACTCAAAGTCGGGAAATATCAGCTTTGCTTTCACCGAGCAGCCCGAAAAGGTCCGTTTCTTCACGCTGAAAGGGCCGGACAGGCTCGTTTTCGATTTTATCGGAATCAAGGGTTCGATGAAGTCTTCAAACGGTGTCCGCAGCGCCAACCATCCGGCAGGATACCGTGTTGTCGTAGAAAAAGAGATCCCGCAGTACTTCACGATCAGCCGCTCGAAAGTCTATGCTTTCGGTGCTGAAGGCAGAAAGATGTTCGCAGCTTTCAAAAATCAGCCCGCTGAAACGGCTGTTGCTGCTGCTGAACCTGAAAAAACTGAAGAGATCCCGGCAGTTGACAACAGAACCGAGATCAAAGGTCTCGCTTTCATCGGTGAAGAACCCGAAATCCTTAAAGTAAAGGCTGACAAAAAGCTTGAAATCAGCAGAAATGTAAACGGACAGAATATAGAGATCACCGTTAAAAACGCTTTCATCGCGAAAGACAAAGAGCAGGTCATCGACGCGACTTCGCTTACCGGTCCGGTTGCCGAGCTTGCAGTTTACAACGACAGGGAAAACGTAAAGATCATCGCTAAGATGAAATCGGCTAAACACGATCTCAAGATCGAAGAATCGGCTCACGGAAGCGATTTCGTTTTCAATTCCGCAACTGAAAAAGTTCAGGGTGTCGCAGGTTACTCGGAAGCTCAGATCGTAAGACTTCCGCAGGCAGCAGTCGCTCAGGAAGAAGGCGGTTCAGATGAAAAAGGCAGCGCGATCAATATGGAAGACGAACCGGTTCAGTACACCGGCAAGAAGATCAACCTTGATTTCAAAGAAGTCGACATCCTTGATATCCTTCGTCTTATGTCTGATATCAGCAAGCTCAACATCATCGCCGGCGACGACGTAAAAGGAACCGTTACGGTAAGACTTGTAGATATTCCCTGGGATGAAGCTCTTGACGTTATCCTTAAAAGTAAATCGCTCGGCAAAGAGAGATTCGGCAACATCATCAGAGTTGCTACGATCAGAACGATGCAGAGAGAGAAAGAGGAAGAACTTGCAAAGAAAAATGCGCAGAAAAAACTGGAACCTGTAAAAGTAAGGCTCGTTCCGGTCAACTACGCTATGGCCGACAAACTTGTTCCGCAGATCAAAGAGCTCCTTACCGACAGAGGTACGGTAAGCTACGATCAGAGAACCAACGTCCTTATCGTAAAGGATGTCGAGGAAATTCTCGACAAATCGGAACAGCTGGTCGATTACCTTGATACGCAGACACCTCAGGTCCTTATTGAAGCAAGGATCGTCGAGGCTACTTCGACGGCTGCTCTGGGTCTCGGTATTCAGTGGGGTTCAAATCATACTTATACCGATGCAAACGGTCATCCGACCAACGCGATATTCCCCTATAACCTGGGTGTAGGCGCCAATGTTGCAGTTCCAGGTCCGGCAGACCCGACAGGAACGCTCGGTGTCATGTTCGGAAGCGTCGGCATGATCAACGACCTCAACCTTACTTTGAACGTGATGGAATCAGACGGTAAGATCAAGATCGTAAGTTCTCCGAAAGTTGCAACACTTGACAACAAGGAAGCCATGATCCAGCAGGGTACCAGTATTCCTATCACAACGAGAGGTACGGGCGGCGATGTTACGACAAAATACGTCGATGCCAGCCTTATCCTCAAGACCACACCGCACATTACGGCTGACGGTTCGATCCTTTTGAACATCGAAATCAACAAGAGCGAACCCGACTGGTCGAATTCGAACTACCTGGGCGAACCTTCGATCATAAAGAAAGAAGCTAAAACCGAGATTTTGATAAAGAGCGGTGACACGGTAGTTATCGGCGGTGTTTACACCAACCTTACCTCTAAAACGAAAAGGTATGTTCCGCTTCTTGGAAAAATTCCGGTACTCGGCTGGCTCTTCAAATCGGAAGAAAGCAGAGTTGAAAGAAGCGAACTGTTGATTTTCCTTACTCCGAGAATCATGAATAAGGTAAAATCATCGATTCCTTTGCAGCAAAGTGAAGAGTAATGCAGTTCGTTTCTGCCGGTGAGTCCCACGGTTCGGAACTTGTTGCCGTTCTCAGCGGATTTCCGGCGGGTGTCAGGTTTGACAGTGTTCTTTTTGAGGAAGATTTAAGGAGACGCCGTTCTGGGCTCGGCCGCTCGGCAAGGCTCGATGTCGAAAAAGACGATGTCAGGGTCGTTTCGGGTGTTGCGGCCCGCTTGACTACAGGTGCTCCGATAGCTTTTCTGCTGAAAAATTCGGCAGAAGGCACGCTCTTTGAAAACGGAGTAATTGATAAAGGGTTTCCGAGACCGGGACATGCGGATTACAGCACGTTCAGGAAATTCGGGTACGAAAATATTTCGATAGGGGCAGAACGTTCGAGTGCGCGGGAGACGGCTTTAAGAGTCGCTGCCGGCGCTTTCTGCAGGATGTTCCTTAACGAAATGAATGTTTCCGTGACTTCCGAAGTTCTTGAGATCGGCGGAGTTCCTTACAGTGTTTTTGATGCTGAAAAGGTGCTCGCCGATAGTGAAAACGGTACCTGCGGCGGAGTTCTGAAAGTCGTTGTTTCAGGAATCCCGGCGGGGCTTGGTTCGAATGTCCAGTGGTCGGATCACTTGGATTCACGGCTCGCGGCGGCATTTATTTCGATTCCGTCGGTGAAAGGAGTTTATTTCGGTGATACGGAACTTCACAGGATGAGAGGGATCAACGCGGCGGATGCCTTCTGTGGTAAAAACGGAGAAAGGGCTACAAACAGGTGCGGAGGGATCGAAGGCGGCATTTCAAACGGCATGCCTCTGGTCGCGACACTCTATTTCAAGCCGGTTCCGACTCAGCCTTTTGAAGTTGATTCAGTTTCGCCTGTTACCGGCAAAGCTGGAAAGTGTCTTCCCGGAATGAATGATCTCTGGTGCATCGAACGCGCGGGAGTCATCGCCGAAAGCATGGCGGCTTTGATAGTTGCCGACGCTTTCTGTGAGAAGTTCGGGTCTGATAATCTGAGTGATATGAAATCGGCTTACGCGGCTTATCTGGAGAAGATGAGATGAGGCGGCTCGGTCTGATCGGGTTTTCGGGAAGCGGAAAAAGTTCGCTTGCGGATTTTGCTTCAAAGAACGGTTTCAAGGCAGTTGATACCGACGCTTTGATCAAAGTTAAAAGTCCGGAAGCGTTCAGGCTGCTTGAAAACGGCATGGAAGAGGAATTCAGAACGCTTGAAACTTCGGTGATAAGCGGTGTTCTGAAGTCAGATTTCGATTTTGCGGCTTTCGGCGGCGGAGTGCACTATGCTCATCCGGCTTGGAAAGAGATTTATGAAAGTTCTCTCAAGCTTGTCTGGCTGAGAGGTTCTTTCGGAAATCTTGCCGGAAGGTTCGAAGATCGTCCGCTTTGCAGAATGTCCGGCATTGAAGGATATGAAAAACTTTTCATGGCGAGACAGGAGCTTTATGAAAAGGCGGCGGCGTTTGTCGTTGATACCGACGGACGCAGTTTGAGTGAAATCTGGTCGGAGATCGAGGAGATATGGAGCTCACTTTTTCGGTAACACACACGACGAAAGTCGGATTCGCGAAATCTTTTGCGGAATTTGCGGATACGATAGGACGCGACTGCTGTTTTGTGATCGACAGTTCGCTGGATTGTGTTGAAAAAACGCTTCCGGCAGAGCGGGTTTTTCATATCAACGCTGAAAAGGAGAAGGATCTGAATCACGTTGAAAGCTGTCTGGAGTGGCTGATAGACCTCAATGCGGGACGTAAAACGATGCTTGTTGCAGTGGGCGGCGGTGCTACGACCGATTTTGCCGCTTTTACAGCTTCGGTTTACAACCGCGGAATGAGGCTTGTGCTTCTTCCGACGACGCTGCTTTCGGCTGTGGACAGTTCGATAGGCGGAAAAACGGCAGTGAATTTCGTTGCGAAAAACACGATCGGAACTTTCTATCCGGCGAATGAAGTCGTGATCATAGAGGATTTTTTCAAAACTCTTTCTTCTCAGCAGATCGCATCGGGAAAGGCCGAGATTATCAAGCTCGCTTTGATAAAAGGCGGGAGGTTGGCCGATATGGTTTTTGCAGCTGAAGATCTGCTTTCGGAAGAAGCTGTAACGCTTGCGATACTCGGCAAGTATGAGATCGTGAGTGCCGATTTTACGGATACCCTTGAAAAAAGAATTGTTTTGAACTGGGGGCACACATTCGGTCATGCGATAGAGATTTACTATGCTCTGCCGCACGGTCTGGCTGTTGCCGCCGGTATGGTTCTTGCGCAGGAATGGGCTGAGATCGCGGGAGCGGACGAAGTCTTTCCGGCTGAAGAACTTGAAAAATTACTGCAAAGACACGGAGTTAACAACGATTTGCAGAAATATAGAAACGAAAACAAATGGCGAAAATTTATAATGTTGGATAAAAAGAGAAAATTGGACAGAATTTCGATGGTTTACCTGAAAAAAACGGGGGTTCCCGGGATAATTTACAGGAATTCTAATGACATATTGAAAGATTTGGAGGAATTAAGATGAGAAAGTTTTTCATTCTTACCCTGATGGTTGCTTGTTTAATGATGGTTTCGTGCGTCGAAAGGCGTAACAGAGTCATCCTTGACAAATTTATTCCGATTCCGGAGAATTGTGAAATCAAGCCCGGCGGCGACACTTATTACACTGAAGGCAGGATTGACCTTGCGTTCAACTTCGATTACAAACTCGCTTTCCAGCTTACGAATTACATCCCGTCAAGTGACGGAGGAAATTCCGAGCTGACTACCGCGGAAGCTAACTATTTCTATTGCGACAAAGTCGAAATAGAATACGAATGGGATCCGAGACCTCAGGCGGACGGAAGAAAGCTTACTCTCGACCAGAAACTTTGGAACAAAAAGACAAGAAACACCGAATATCGTATTGTTGTAACTCCGGACGGAGGTCAGGCGGCAGGCTGGGTTCATATTTTTGAAGAGGCTCAGATAAAGAATTTGATTGAGCACGTCAACGATATCGACTGGATCGCAAGCCCGCTTATTGTAAAAATCAGAGCTATCGGTAAAATTGCAGACGGCACGACTGTGAAGACGAACAAGATGAATTTGAACATAATCCCGAGTTTCGGCGGATCGATCCAGATGGGCTCGACATACTATATTCCTGAAGGCGGTTTCCAGGCTGAGACTGATGAAAACGGCAAAGAGACAAAGTCGGCTGAAAAAGTCGAGTATGATACGATAATGGCTATGTGTGCTTTCAGCGATCCTATTCTTGGCGGATGCCTCTACGGTCAGGATGATGCGATGGTCAACTGCTATGCAGGTGATACTGATTGGGAACGCTACATTGTTGAGTCAAACGGCGGAACTTACATTCCGGGATATGCGGCAGCTGGCGTAGTTGAGATGATTTACAATAACTACAAAAAACCTGCAGGTGACAACGGTTATTATGCGTGTTGTCCGGGAGAAGCACCAGCAGAACCTGAAGAAGAGGATGATGCTGCTGACGCAGCCAGTGGGTCGGGAAGCGGAGAATAGTTCTCTTTCAACCGCTTCTTTTTCCGGAATTTATTTCTGTTTTCTGATTTTTTTCTAAAAATTCTCTTTAAAAAGTGATTTTTGAATATTTTTCCTTATTATCTACCGTTTTTTTGTTTCGTTTTTTATTTTGTTGGAGGAAAAATGAGACTCGTCCATCTGAAAGATGTCGTAACTTTGGGAAATGTCGCTATCGGTTTTCTTTCTGCTATTCTCGCAATAGAAGGCGATATCCAGCAGGCCTGCTATTTGGTTATGGCTGCATACGTTCTTGATTTTTGCGACGGTATCGTTGCGAGACTTACGAAAATGAGTAACGAATTCGGAAAAGAACTCGATCTTATCGCCGACCATGTGACTTATGCCGTGTGTCCTGCTTTCGTAGTATATGCTTTTTACAGAGTTGAAGACGGCGGATTTTTGAATGCTTTTATTGCTTACTGCATGGGTATGGTCCCGCTTGTTTTCGGCTGCGTCAGACATGCGAGAAACGAAGTCTACGACATTGATTTCCCGCGCTTTTTCCTCGGAACTCCGCGTCCTGTCTCGGCATTCTATCTGCTGAGCCTCATCGGAGCCGGAATGCATATCAGCAAGTATCTTCCGGCTGAATATGTCCCTTACTGCAAATATTTCATGATCCCTCTCTTTATATGGATCGCCTGGAACAATCTTTCATTCAGACCGTTCGTAAGCCATCACGGACGCATTTTCAACAAAAGATTTAAATTTTTTATGAGTGTTGCTGTCCTGATGCTTGTCGCAAGCGGAGTGGCAACAGCTGTGACAGGTGAACCTTGGCTGCTTGACTGCCTCCTTTTCCACATGCTTGTATACACGTTTTTGTCCCCGGTTTGCTACGATAAAGGCGATCTTGACGGATATAAAGAGTATGTCGCCGCTAAAAAGGCTGAAATTGCTGAAGATATGAAACCAAAACTTTAGGGGAGAATATGATAAGACAAGGCGTTATCCTTGCAAGCGGGCTTGGCAGCAGGCTCAACAGTGAAGGTCGTAACGAACCCAAACCGCTTATGCCTGTCGGCGGAATAGCTTTGATCGAGCGCGTTATAACACTCATGCAGTCTGTCGGTATTGAAAAAATCGTCGTTGTCGTCGGTTACCGCGGTGATCAGATCAGAGAATATATAGCAAAAAACAATATTCAGGGCGTCGTTTTTGCCGAAAATACCGAATACAACAAGAAAAACGGTATTTCGCTGCTCCGTTCCCGGGAGTTTCTGGATGATGCCCCGTTCATGCTTTCGATGTCCGACCATATTTTTTCAAACGATTTTTTTGCAGATTTTTTGGAAAAAGCGGAACCTAAACTTGAAAAATACGATGTCGTTCTTTCGGTCGACAGGAATATCGAAGGCGTTTTCGATCTTGACGATGCGACGAAAGTCGTTACCGAAAACGGCGGAATAACGACGATCGGCAAGGATCTTCCTTCATACGATGCAGTCGATACAGGACTTTTCCTCTGCAAACCGGCGGTATTTCCTAAATTGCAGGGAATTTACGATGCAAAAGGCGATGTTTCCATTTCAGATGTTATGGGAATCGAAGCGCATGATGGAAAGTTCGCCTGTGCCGAAATGACCGGGCATCTATGGCAGGACGTCGACACTCCTTCAATGAAGAACGAGGCCGAGGAACGCCTGGTGGACAATTTTATCGGCAACGATGGATCTTTCGGCTTTTTTTCGAATAAGCTTTTTGCCAGAATCGCAAAAGAGGCTCTCCTTCGCTGTTTTGAGCATGAGCATTTCGACTGGAATCTGCTCGCTACCGTTGTTTTTATAGTCAATCTTCTGTTTACGGCAGTAGCTCTTTTTGCAGGTGTTCCGCAGCTTTCTGCGCTTCCGCTTCTGCTTGCGGTTTTCATTTTTTATCTCGGCAGGATCAGGAACAACGTAAGAACGATCCCTTTGAAGAACGAGAATTTCATTTTTTCGTGGAGATTCAACTTCATACTTGCGACTCTTCCGGCTGTTCTGGAGACTTGCGGCACGCTTTTTGTAGGTCTGCCGCTTGTTGTCGTGATGTTTGCCGTCTCTCTTGCTGAAGCTCTTAAACTCGGCAGTTTTTTGCGTCGTCTCGAACTGCCGCAGATTTCCGACAGCGTGGCCGGAACGTATCTTTCGCCTTCTCTTTTCTGGATCGTTTATGCCGTTTGCATGGTGATCCTGCCTGAGTGGTTCGTCGGGTTCATTCCGTTTGCTTACTTTATATTTCTGCCTTTTTCCAATGAGAAGAGGGGATGATGGAACTTAAAAAACGCGTCGGTAAGGATTTTTCGATCGATATAAGTTCGCTTGTCGATGTTCTTTTTACGCTTCTCATTTTCTTTTCTCTCACAAGTACTTTTGTCAAGGAATCGGGGCTTAAAGTCGATCTTCCGAAAGCGAGTTCGGATACGCCGCTCGTTTCAGCTGAAAAGTTTGAAATCGCTATAAGCGCCGACGGCAGGATCGCTTTGGGCGGAACAGAGGTCTCGTCAACCGGGGATGTAAAAGAGTTCCTTTCAAAATTTGACACGGATATGCGTTTAAAATATGTTATGGTCATCAAAGCCGATGTTACTACACCGCACGGCAAAGTAACGGAAGTTCTTGATATATTGAAATCTTTGAAATTTGAGAATATAGCTGTGGCGACGAGGTCAAAAGAATGAAAAAAAACCAAAAATTTTTCATTGCAGGTTTTTTATTTTTGGTATTTTCAGCTGTCTGCATCTACGACATCCTTTCTTCTTACGGCGAATTCAACCGTAACAGAGACAAAATCAAGTCGATAGAAGAAAAACAGTATGTCATAAACCGGGAAAAGGATATTTTGAACTGGAAAATAGAGCGTTTTTCCAAAAATCCGAAGGCAGCCGAGGAAATCCTCCGGCAGAAATACAAGATGATCCGCACCGATCAATACAAATATAGATATACACCAGAAAAATGACAGCTTTATTGGAATTCCGTTTTTTCGGTCACATTGTGACCCTTTTGTTTTCGATCCTTTCGATTTATTTCAAAGAAAGTATTCCTATCCTCATCATACTTTGGAGTATTTTCGTTTTTCTGGTCATTTATCTCCGCATTGTAGAAAAGAAGAGGATCCCTGTGCAGCTTTTTCTTCTTCCGGTGTTCGTTGTTTCAGGCGGAGTCGGGAGCAGTCCTGTGCTTCCGCTTATTTTTCTTGCTTTGCCGCTGACTTTGCAGAAAAACGATGATGCTTCCTATATAGGATTTGCGGTGACTTCGTTCATTCTGATGCTGTGCAGCGGTAATATTTCCGACTATTCCGATTTTATCACCTATTTTTTGTTTGTTTTGTCCTCGGCAGGTGTCTGGTTTTTCATGCGAAAGGGGTTTTCGTTTCTGCTGGCTCAACCGCCTGCCGCTTCCATCGATGCAATGAGACCGAAATTAAGCATTCCGCTTGTCAAGGATCCTTTCAGACCGCTGAAAAAGTATCTTGTCCGCACCAGGAATTTTAACAACAGACCAGTGTACCTGCGCCTGGTCGTACTTTTGCCCGGCGGGACTGCGAAAATATACGAATCCGATACCGAGTTTGCGCTGAAAGGTCTTCTGTTCAGGGCTGTTCACGATAAAACCGAAGTTGCGACCAATGTTCTTCTGGATGATGACAGGGAAAACATCCCGATGATGCCTGAGTACAACTTCAGAATCTATTATCCTGTTTCGCTGGTCGATTCTGATGACGTGGCGCTTTTTGAGCCCGAATATGTCGTTGTTGTCGATACCAATATTAAAGGAAAAATCGACAAAGAAGAACTTGTTCAGAAGTTTTCGGAGATAAAGGATGATGTTCTCGAACAGCTCAGACAGTCCGAGACTTTCAGCCATATTTCTGTTGAAAAACAGAGAAATGCCACACTTTATCAGGAGACCTCCAATATAGTCGATGCTTTCGACCACGACGAGCTTCTCAAAGCTGCGGCGCTTGCCATATTCAATCTTGCTCCTGAAGCGAGCGGTGTTTTTGTTGCAAAAAAAGGGGAAGACAACACTTTCTCCGGTTACTCTTTCACGGTCAGAGAGCTTTCAAAAGGGAAGTCGAAATTTGAAATATCAGATATCAATGATCCTGTTACAGCTGAAATGAAGGATTCACAGTCGATTCACGCAATGATGGTGAACGGGAAAATGGACGATTACTATGAAGCCGCAGATGTGAACAAACGGAAGTCAAATCCGATATTCCCGCCTGAATTTGAAGATCTGAACAAAAAAAGCTGCATAATGATCCGCTGCATGACCTTTAAAAACGATATCAAAGGAACGATTTCGGTCCTTACAGATACTACAGGTGATTTTGAAGAACTCAAAAAGCACTCCGCGTCAGTCAGAATGATTTCAAAGGTCGTTACTTCGGCTCTCAACAATATCGAAATGTTCCGGAAGATGGAGGAGCTTTCAAATGTCGACGGCTTGACAGGTCTGTACAACAGGCGCTGCTTCAACAATATGCTGGAGCAGAAGATCAGCGAGGCGAGCCGGGCGAAAGTTCACCTTTCGATGATCATGCTTGATATCGATTTCTTTAAGAAAGTAAACGATACTTACGGTCACAAAGCGGGCGACGATGTTATCCGTTTTATTTCAGCGACGATAAAGAAATCGATCCGCAAAGTAGATTTTGCCGCACGTTACGGCGGTGAGGAATTCGTGATCCTGCTTTACAACACATCTATTGACGCTGCTTCCAATATTGCCGACAAAATCAGGAATATTGTCCGCGATTCAACGGTCAATGCCGACGGATCTCCTCTGAACATAACGATTTCGCTTGGAGTTTCCTCTTATCCGATACCTTCGATGAGCGCGGAAGTTCTTGTCAAACACGCCGATACAGCCCTTTACTACTCGAAAGAACACGGCCGGGATCAGGTTTCCGTCTACAACAGCAGCATGGAAGAAAGGGACGACGAGGAAGAGGAAGAAGGATAATTTTTCCCCTGTTATTTCCCTTCAACGCTGAACGATTCTCTGTGAAGTGAATTGTCCGATTCGGTTTTTACCGATATCCTGAGTTCCTTTTTGAGTTTTTCAAATTCGCCGGAGTATTTCTGCTCAAGCGCGAAGATGGTTTCCGGGTGAGCTTGGACGGTGAGCACTCTGCTGCCGTAAAGTTTTACGTATTTCTTGATTTCGCGGAAAATCTGGAAAGTTACCGTTTCTCTCGAGC
>CAJOMF010000044.1 GCA_905235605.1 uncultured bacterium | reverse complement strand
ATAATGACGACGAATACTTTTTCTTAAAACTTATTGATATGAGCAGACACGGACATGAACAAAATCTTTTATCCCACACAAAATGTGACTGAACCAATAATACTGCCTGACCCCGAAATCTTCAGCCACGAGATTTTCAAAAGATACACACTGCAGTGCGACAGCTGCTTTACGGAAGAAGACCGCAACTACCTTGAAGAAAAGGGAAAGCGCATGTACGAAGAGAAAGTTTACAGGGAACTTACCGGTGACAGGTCCATGGAGCGCGTCCGCAGTGTGATCAGCAGGATCATCAGCAACATTGGTGCAATTCCGTCCCGTTCATCCGACAGGTCGGTGCCGTATTCGTTTGATGTGATCGACAAGGCGATCCCGGTTACCAAAAATTATGCGGAAAAAGAAACGGTCGTAGTTGACGGCATTTTTCAGGAGATCTCTGAAAGACTGATGTATTCCGATTCAGGACTGAAAAGACTGGAGTTTGACAGCCGTTACGGTTCCGTTGCAGGGAGACTGACTTATGACAGCCGTGATGACGAAGACAATAATTCATACAGGAGGCGTTAATATGGAAAGTTCGTTGATGACAAAAACGGGAAGAACAGAGGGAAATACGGCGGATTCATCGTCGTTGTCAAAAGGGAACGGTACCTGGCAGAAGTCTATTATTAAAGGAGCAAAAACCGTTATTGTAGTTGCTCCGATTTTTCTCAAGCGTTTTCCCAAGGTCGCTCTTGCCATAGTTGCGGCTGAAGCGGTTATCAATGTTGCCGAGATATGGATGGAGGAAAAAGATGCTCAGTAAAATGCCCAAGATCAGAATCAGTGAGATCACGGCTTTTGTTGTTTTGACGGTAACATGGGGTTTTTTCGCTGCACTTGTGTTTACGGCACTTCTGCTTATGTCGAGAAATCTCAGGTATTTCCGCTTCATAATGCCTGATATGTTCTATGACGAAGCCGGAGAGCCGCGCGAATTGATAGCGAAAACATTTCCGACACTGCTTGTTGTGAATGCTGCCGCCCTCTTTATCCTTTTCGATAACGTGATATGCGGGATCCTGCTTTTGGCTGCGGCTGTGATCGACATTGCGGAAGCGCGTGAAGGCTGCATAAATTTTGCGAAAAAAATGCTGAAAAGATGAGAACAGGAAAATAATTTCAGGAGGTCGTAACTGATGTCGGAACTGATGAAAGTTGCTTTTATAAAACTTTTGATCAAAAGGGGACTTGTCATGCTTAAAATGTTCGCGCTTGGTGCCGCGGTTCTTTTTCTGGCTTGGTCGTTATACGGTTTTTTCCAGCGAAGCGAGAAAATCGAAGATGAGGTTTCTTCTTCACTGCTTATCAACGAGGTCAGGTCGATCAGGGAACTTTCCACTTTAAGGCAGGATTACACGGACACAGTCGAATATCAAAGCAAAGATTGGGTGAAAATGCCTGTATTCGGCACCAGACTCGTCTCTTCAGAAAAAAGTTTCAGATTATCGTATTCAGCTACGGTGAAGATCGGCTACGATCTCGACAATGTCAAAATCGAGAATAAGGGAAAGAGTATCATCGTCAGATATCCGCGTTCTAAGATCCTTAGTCATGAGGTCAACGATGTCAGGGTGCTTGAGTGGGATAACGGGCTGTGGAACAAGCTCGATCAGAAAATCTTCATGGAAAAGGTCTCCGAACAGAATGAGATTTATGTTAAAACACACCTCAGAGATTTCGACAGTAAAGCTGCAGCTCAATTTGAAAGGATAGTTTCAAGACACCTTTCAGCGCTCCTGAGGACAAACCGGAAGAGTAGCGGAGACTATAGGATAGAATTCGTTCAGGAAAATCCAGGCATGATTTCGAAGGTTTTTAATTAGGAGGCCTCTATGCAGACGAAACAGTTCGTGATTTTAATTGCTGTCATACTTCTTACCGCTGTTATTTTTATGAAACTGGGCGACAGTGAATCGGAAAGCCGTGTCGACAGCACGTTTCTGGAAGATCAGATAAAAAATATAGGTGAAATAGCTCTGGTGAGCCGCAAGTACACGGTGCCGGAAGTGTCGTTCGAAGACACTTCGTGGCTTTCCACAAAGCGGCTGGTCCTTGCATACCAGGGTGAGATAAAGTTTGGATTCGATACGGATGAAATAAGGGTAGAAGTTGACGATGCCAACGAACGCATAGATGTATTTATTCCGAGAGCCAGGGTAATAAGCCATGAGGTCGATCCTAAAAACATAAGGATCCTGCACGAGGAAAACGGATGGTGGAACAATATCAAACCGGATGACACTATGCGTGTTGTCAATAAGCGGAAAGAAGAGTTCGTAAAATCTGAAATGGCCGTATATTCCGCTCAGGCCGCATACGAATTCAAGGAGATGATAGGTTCTATTGTCCACAAATATACACCGTATCAGGTTCGATTCATAAGCGGCGTGACGACGACACCGCAGATGACGTTAAAACAGGAAATGCTTTGATTCCCAATCATTGATCTTTAAAACCCCCGAAAAATTCTTTCACGCCAAATTTTGTCGTTTTTAGTGGTACGCTTACCACCTTATTTGGTGGTAAATCCATCATCAAAAAAATCAAGGTCGTTATTTATAGATACGCTTTTGAGATCGGGAGATACGAAGCAGCGTCGGATTTAAAGGCTATGGATGCTCCGATGGCATTCGGCGGAATCATAGGCAAAAGTATAGGCGGAGCATTGGCGGCGGTAACAGTTGCGACTATTTCGCCAGTTCTTTATATTTCAAAATTTTAAGCTGCATCAGGATCTCTGCGCTTTTTTTCCCTGCGTTCCAGTATTTTTCGGGAAGTTTTACGTCCAGAACAGGCAGCATTTTTCTGATGAAGGCTCTTGCCTCATCATTCTGGCGTGCATTGTCGGCTTTGACTGCATCCATGAAGCCGTCGAGCCCGCACGATGTCAAAGTGATGTCTTTTATTATGTTTATCGCTTTTTTCGGTGTTATTTTATCGATTTCGCGGACGATCATGTGGTATTTGGCGACTGTTTTTGCCGCAAATTTGTAACGATCAGGAACATTTTTCATTCTGCGGCAGAATTTTTCGATTATCGGAACTCCTGCTTTGTCGTGACCGTAATGATGCGGGTAGTTGTCAGGCGAGGATGCAGCCTTTCCCCAGTCGTGGCAGAGTGCTGCGAACATTGCAACAGGGTCATTGTTTCCTGAAAGTTTGAGCCTGTCCATTGTTTCTATCGTGTGGATGAATGCGTCTCCTTCAGGGTGATATTGTATTGGTCCGGCCGGAACGCCGATCAGCGCATGAACTTCCGGAAAGTGATATTTCAGAAGGTCTGCCTCTTTCAAAATTTCGAAAAAACGGCTAGGGCGGGGGTAGACAAGGGCTTTTTCCAGTTCTTTCCAGACTCTTTCGGTTGAAAGGCTCAGAAGCTCGTCTCCGATAGAATTCATGAGCTTTATCGTGCTTTCGTCAACCGAAAAATCGGGGAATTTCGCCGCAAAGCGCGCGACTCTGTAAACACGCAGCGGATCTTCCGAAAAGGCCTCAGAAACATGAACTATCCTCTTGTTTTTTATGTCTTCTATCCCGCAGTAAGGATCAATGTATTTATTCGGAAAATCGGGATCTTTGGCGATCGCGTTTATAGTGATGTCGCGCCGACGCAAGTCTTCTTCGAGTGTAATGTCAGGAGAAAACTCGACGGCAAAACCGCGGTAGCCGTGCCCGGTTTTGCGCTCGCGTCTCGCAAATGCGTATTCGTCACCGTTGACTAAAAAAACCGGAAAAGATTTTCCTACTTTTTCAGCTTTCGGAAATTTTTCCAGAAATTCAGCCTCAGTTGCCCCGACTACGACAAAATCTTTGTCAAATGCCCCGATCCCGAGGATTTCATCGCGGACTGAGCCGCCTACCTGATATATCTTCATGGTTAAAAAGAGTGCTTTTTGTAAAGAATATCCCTTCTATCGCCCAAAACATCGTTGAAATCGTTGAGCTTTTTGTTTCTTGAAAGTTTCGTGTCGATTTCTGCCGTAAAAACGCCGGTTGTATCGTGCGGAGCGTCAACTAAATAGTTTCCAAGCGGATCGACGATGACGCTTTCGCCGGTGTAGACTAGTTTTTCGCCGTCGCGTTCTTCAGTTCCGATGCGGTTTGACGTTGCAATATAGACTTTGTTTTCGATCGCTCTCGCGAATGCGGCGCGCTGGAAGTAGGGCATAACGATGTTGGTGCAGTGTGCGATAAGATCTGCTCCCAAAAGTGCGAGAGTCCTGAAACTTTCTGAGAAATACCAGTCGAAGCATATCGCCTGGCCTATCTTCACGCCGTGCCATTCTTTTACGAAAAAGCCTGTATTTCCGGGACCGTAGTAAAGTTTTTCTTTATAAAAAAGGTGCGATTTGCGATAGATGTGTTTTTCTCCTTCGGGAGTTACGAACAGTGAGGAATTGTAGATATGACCGTCTTCAGCTGCCTCGGGAAATCCGAATATCACCGCGCTTCCGTGCGATTTTGACCATTCAACGAAACGCATGACGTTCTCGGAACCGGCTTTGTCTGCGAGCGAACGCGCTTCTTCCTGAGACACGACCTGATAACCCGAATAAGCCATTTCAGGGAGGATGTAAAGCTCTGCTTCCGTAGATCCCATCATTTTAAGCAAATCACTGATATTTTTATCCTTTTCACCGAAAACAGGGTCGTTTTGGACTACTGCGATTTTCATAAAAACTCCTTCGGAAATGGTTGAAAAAAACTATTTGTCGAACTCGAAGTCAGTAGGTTCGTACTGCGGTGTCATGCCTTCGGAACCGCTGTCGAAAGCGTCCCAGTCGCCGTCACCGGACATGCTGACGCCTTTCATTCTGAGAACGAGGTCGTCCGGACTTGTTGCGTTTTCGAGTGCTTCTTTTTCGGAGATGTGCCCGTCCTGATAAAGCTGGAAGATCGACTGGTCGAAAGTCTGCATCCCGTAGTTCTGGTGCCCTTTTTCGATGACGTCGTGAAGTTCCTTGAACCTTGTTCCGTCGAGGATTATCTCTTTTACGAGCTGTGATGCGACGAGGATCTCTACCGCCGGTACGCGTGCCTTTCCGTCTTTTTTCCTGATGAGACGCTGGCTTATTGCCGCGGTGAGGACGCTGCCCAGCTGCTGACGGATCTGCCCCTGGTTGTTCGGCGGGAAGACTGCGATGATCCTGTTGATCGTTTCGGCTGCGTTCAAAGTGTGAAGGGTACTGATTACAAGGTGACCCGTTTCGGCTGCGGTGAGAGCGATCTCTATCGTCTCGAGGTCACGCATTTCGCCCACCATTATGACATCGGGGTCTTCACGCAGGGAGGCTCTGAGAGCGGTCGAGAAAGACTTTGTGTCGATTCCGATCTCACGCTGACTGACGATACTTTTTTTGTCACGGATGAGGAATTCTATCGGGTCTTCGATCGTTATGATGTTGCAGCCTCTCGTCGAATTGATGTAATCGACGATCGAGGCCATTGTTGTCGACTTACCGCTTCCTGTAGTTCCGGTGACAAGGATGAGTCCGCGTCTGTTGTCGGCGATTTTTTTGATTGCCGGAGGCAGAATAAGTTCGTCGATCGATTTTACCGAGAAGGGGATCGTTCTGAAAACTGCGCCGAGCGAACTTCTCTGTTTGAAAACGTTGACCCTGAATCTGCCTACGCCCGAAACACTGTGCGAAAGATCGATCTCAGCATTTTCCTTGAGTGCGTGTCTCTGTTCGTCGTTGAGGATCCCTGCGATCATCGGATTGAGTTTTTCGGGACGCAGGACTCCATATTTGTCCATTTTGTTAAGTGTGCCGTTGATCCTGAAGACAGGCGCACTGTATGTTTTCAGATGGACATCCGATGCTCCGAGAGTTGCAGCATCGTGAAGAAGTTCATTTAGGAACTGGATATATTCCTGAAAGTTGTCACTCATTATTTGCTCCCTGCACTCTTTTTCTGTTTTTTATCTTCTTCTGTTTCCTCGGGTTTCGGATCATTCTTCGGCTGTTCGTCGGTATCTTTGAGCAGATTGTGCTTTTCTTTGATCTTGTTGACGATCTCTTTCATAAGTTCAGGGTTTTCCTTCAAAGTCTTGGCTGCGTTCGAGATGCCCTGACCGAGTTTTTCGTCGTTGTAGGCATACCAGCTTCCGCTTTTTATGATGATCCCGTCAGCTTCCGCAACATTTATCATATCGGTGAGTCTGTCGATCCCCTTGCCGTAAATTATGTCGAAGATCGCTTCTCTGAAAGGCGGGAACATCTTGTTTTTCTGGATCTTGACTTTTACCTGATTGCCGATAACGGTTTCCTTTTCCTTGATGCTTGCGATCCTTCTGATGTCGATCCTTATCGAAGCGTAGAATTTAAGGGCATTTCCTCCTGTCGTCGTTTCGGGGTTTCCGAACATCACGCCGATCTTGCTTCTGAGCTGGTTGATGAAGATGAGGCATGTTTTCGATTTGCTGACAGCTGCCGTGAGTTTTCTCAGGGCCTGTGACATAAGTCTTGCCTGAACGCCCATCTGGCTGTCACCCATTTCGCCTTCGATCTCGCTTCTCGGAACGAGTGCTGCGACGGAGTCTATAACAAGAACGTCTATTGCGTTGCTGCGGACGAGAGTTTCAGCTATTTCAAGAGCCTGTTCCGCGTAATCGGGCTGGGAAACTACAAGCGAGTCAACTTGAATACCCAGTCTTTTTGCATAGTTGAGGTCAAATGCGTGCTCGGCGTCGATAAATGCCGCGGCACCGCCTTTTTTCTGTGCTTCAGCGATAGCGTGCAGGGCGAGAGTCGTTTTACCCGAAGATTCAGGTCCGTAGATCTCGATGATCCTTCCTCTCGGATAGCCGCCGATACCCATTGCGATGTCCAGGCTCATCGAACCTGACGGAATGACGGGGATATCGATATTTGTCTCGTCTCCGAGGATCATAATCGAGCCCTTGCCGTACTGTTTCTCCACATTTTTGATGACGTTTTCGATCATTTCTCTTCTGTTTTCAGCCATTTTTCTCTCCATTGACAAATATTACATCTGAAATTATATCAAAACTACCGCAAAATCAACTTTTTTTAATAAAAAATTAAATTTATTTATTTCCATTCTCTTTCACACCTCTGAAAATAACGAATTTTTCCAGAGAGAATTCAAGTTCCCCGACGCTTTTTTCGGCTATGTAGGTTAGGTATCTGTAAATTATGAGGCTCGGTATCGCAACTGTAAGTCCTGCCGCCGTCGTGATGAGAGCCTCCCAGATGCCGCCTGCGAGGATCATCGGATTGCCGCCCGCTTCGGTGAATTTGTTGAATATCCTTATCATGCCGAGGACTGTTCCCAAAAGACCGAGCAGGGGCGAAAGTGTCGCCATGACGCCCGGGATCGAAGTGTGGCTGTAGATTTCTTCGGTCACTTTCTTTGCATAGATTTCGGTTATTTTTTCCGGTTCTGATTCCGACGACGGGTCGCTCAAAGTCATGTAGATCACGCGTGAAAATAAGTCGCTGCCTCTTTTGGCCGTCTCTCGGAGCTCGTCCCAGGAATGCTTTTCGGCAAGGTGCATCAGAAGGTCTCTGTTTGCGATAATCCTGCTTTTTCTGAGTGCAAAAAGGCGTTCCAGCAGGATCGCAACACTCACGACCGAGCAGAGCAGGATCGGGTACATGACGATCCCGCCTTTTGTGAAAATGGTGAAAATATCCATAGCTGCCTCTATCTTATCCTACACTGATGGTCTTTGTAAGTACCTAATTTTTTTGATAATTTTTCAAAATCGACCAATTCTCCGTCAAATTCCGGCCCGTCGACGCAGGCAAATTTCGTTTTGCCCCCGATATTCACTCTGCAGCCGCCGCACATTCCGGTGCCGTCTATCATCAGCGGATTCAGGCTGACAGTCGACTTTATGCCGAATTTTGCCGCTTCGGAAACGGTATACTGCATCATCCTGACAGGGCCAGCGATGTAGACGTGGTCGAATTTTCCCCATTTTTCGATCGCCGGTGCTATGAGGTCGAGAGCAAGTCCCTGTTCGCCGATCGTCCCGTCGTCCGATGCGATCATTATGTTGTCTGCAACTTCTTTTACCTCTGAATCCAGAATGAGATTTTTTGCTGTTCTGAAACCCATGAGGACGGTCGTTTGTACTCCAAGTTCATGGTATCTCCGGATCAGCGGATATAGCGGGGTGATTCCGATCCCGCCCGAAATAAAGAGGACGCTTTTGAAATCGGGGTTTATGTCGCTCGGCATTCCCAGAGGTCCGAGCAGATCGCGTACATCAGATCCAGCCGGCATGGAGCAGATTTCCCGCGTGCTTTCGCCGATCGCCTGAACGATGAGCGTGAGTTCTCCTTTTTCAGTATCGCGTTTGCATATCGTGAGCGGAATCCTTTCGCTGTCTTCGTTGAGACGGATGATGAGAAACTGCCCTGGCTGCCACATTTTCGCTATCTGCGGAGCCGTAATGACTATCTTGTGGATCCTCGGGGCGATCTCTTCTGTAGAAATGATTTTTTCCATGCTCCCTCGCAAAAAATCAGTCTGAAACGATGAAGAATTCGACTCTTCTGTTCTTGACCATGTCGGGTTCGGTGTCGCCGTTTGAAACCGGTTCAGCCGCGCCGATGATTTTGATTTTTATTCTGTTTGCCTCAACGCCGTTTTTGATGAGTACTGCTTTGACGGCATTCGCACGTTTTTGAGCGAAAGATGCGTTCTCGTGTCTGTCGGTGTGGGCTTCGATCCTGATTTTGAGTGTGAAGTTTCTCGTCAGAATGAGTGCAACTTTTTCGATTTCAACAGTATCTGCGATGTAGTCGGATTCGTGCATGAAGTGTACTTCGTTGGGCAGTTTTTCACCGGTTTTTACAGGCTGCTGCGGCATGGATCCCTCCTGTTTCGGAGCGGTTTTCTTCGGAGCCTTCTTGACCTTCTTTTCTTCAGGTTTTTTCTCTTCCTCTTTCGGCTGTTCTTCCTGTTTAGCCTCTCTCTTTTTGATTTTGAAGTCTTCTTTGCTGCGTTCGTCTTCAGGCGGAAGAACGTTCATATTCCACGAAATCCCGGCGTAGATTCTGTATTTGGGAACAGCAGCAGCCTTTCCGAAGCCGCCGAATGCACCGGCAACAACATCGATATTCGCCGGAGTTTTGAAGCGGACACCGCCGCCCACTTCGATGTTATCCTGAGCATCGTTTTTAAAGGGTGATATTATTGAAGTTGCTGAATGAAATTCAGCGTTTATATCGAGCAGTTTTTCGACTGCATGAACGTTGAGTCCGAGTTTGAGACCGAATTCATCATCGAATTCCGATGTCGCGAAAGTCTGCTTCGGAAGAACGTGATAGTAAAGGTTGAGCGCCGCATCGATCCATTTCGACTGTGTTCCGAGCGCGATCGCCGGGCGGAAAGTGAACTGATTGCTTCCAAGTGCCGAGTGGATCTGTTTGCCGGTCGGAGCTGTGACTTCGGTGATCACCGACATCGAAATCAGCTTGTCGAAAAGGCTGAAAAGCTGGAATCTCGGGACAAGTCTGAGGTCGCCGACACCGGCTTTTGCAAGAGAGTCACCCTTGTTCCATCCGTCACCGTTTTCAAAAATGATGACCGGAAGCGAAACGCCGAGGTCAAACCACTTTACGACGCTGTAAAAAATCGAAATGTCGGAGGCAAGCTGGTTTGCAATAACTTTGTTCCCGCCGGAAACTATGATCGGGTCATGCTGGAAATTCATAATGAAATCAACGCCTAAAAGTCCTTCTTCGAGTCCTTCCGAGCCGTAGACCGTTAAAAATCCGTCTGCGAAAGGCGAAGTTTTGAAACGGTTACCGTCGATCGCAAAATCGGCTGAAAGCCTTGCGACAAAAAGGAAAAGCACCGAAAACAGGAGAATTTTATTCAGTTTCATCTCAACCTCCTAGTAAATATTGCCGACCAGGCCGACTGTTTTTTTGACTTCTTTTATCGTTTCGACCGCGGTTTCACGCGCTTTTGCACTTCCTTCCGCGATGACTTTTCTGACATAATCCATGTTTTTTTCAAGCTCGGCGCGTTTTGCCCTCATCGGATCGAAAAATTCGTGTACCGCCGCGAGAAGCTCCTTTTTGGCGTGTCCGTAGCCGTATCCGCCGGCTGAGAGTCTGCCCGCCATTTCTTTCGCCTTTTCTGCCGGAACTATGAGCTTGTAAATGTTGTAGACGCTGCATTTTTCGGGATCTTTCGGCTCTTCAAGCGGAGTCGAATCGGTGACTATACCCATGATCTGCTTTTTGAGAACCGGATCGGCAGCGAACATTTCGATCGTATTGCCGTAGCTTTTCGACATTTTCTGCCCGTCTGTTCCCGGAACGATCGCGACGCTTTCCGGAATGAAGGGCTCAGGGATGACGAAAAGATCTTTCTGATAGAAAAGATTGAACTTCTCTGCGATGTCGCGGGCGATCTCAACGTGCTGCTTCTGGTCTTTTCCGACCGGAACGATGTTCGATTTGTAAAGCAGGATGTCTGCAGTCATGAGAAGCGGATAGTAGAAAAGCCCGATGTTTATGAGCTCTCCCTTCGCTGTTTTCTCCTTGTAGCTGTGGGCGCGCTGAAGGAGCCCCATCGGCGTGTAGTTGCCGAGGATGAACGCGAGTTCGGCGACTTCGGGAACAAGTGACTGCAGAAAAATCACGCTTTTTTCAGGGTCGAGCCCGAAAGCCAAGTAGTCAAGAACTATATTCCAAGTGTTTTCAGTGAGTTTTGCCGGGTCCGGCTGAGTGTTCAGCGTGTGATAGTCAGCTATGAAATAGTAACCTTCGTAATTTTTCTGCTGCATTGCCGAAAACTGCTGCGCCGCACCGAAATAGTTGCCCAAGTGCAACGTGCCTGTCGGTTTTATGCCTGATAAAGCTCTCATTTTTCCTCCTTTTTCAGCCTTCGATTGTTGGTTCCCAAACGAGGTTTATTGAAAATGTGATATATTTTGATTCATTGTACATGAAATTTCCGTAGATCCCGCCTGCGCCCGGTTTGTAAAAGGCGAGCGATATGGTTTTTGTCGTCGTGTACCATGTCAGTTTTTTGCTGAATGAGATGTTGTTGAAGCCCAATCCTGCCCTGAACATCGAATATCTGAACTCGAAACCTGTGTAAAAATCGAAACCTTTCAGTGTGGTGCGTTTGTTCTTGAACTTCTCTTTGCCCTGCTGAAGGTGGTACTGCCAGCCTGTGTTTATGAAAAACATATCTCTTATGTTGGTTTCAAAATTCCAGCTGAGTTTCCTCGGAATGTCGCGACCGTAGAAAGTCCAGACATCAAGAGCTGCAAAACCCAGGTTCACAAACGGAGTTATCTGCGCAACTATGCCGATGTCGAAAGAATGAGAGTTGGTGTCTCTGTTCTGCGTTACGGCGAAGTCTCCGATGTAGTTGTTGAGGTTGATTCCGCCGAAAATATGTCCGGGCCAGATCGGGAAGCCGAAGTTCGTTTTGATGTGGTGAAGCCCGTAGTCGTATGAATACATTATTCCGCCGCCTACGACTGTGGTCTTCGAGTCACTGACCGATACAGACATTGCCTTGACGAACTGGTAGAGTGCCGTGACGCTGAACATGTTGTTGAGCATTATTGCCGCAGGATTCATGACGAAGTGCGCGTTGTGGCTGAGCAGAGCGCCGCATCCTTTACCGCAGTTCTGCGTGTCTATCGCATGTCTCAACTCTCTGGAACGGTTCCCGAACGAAGTGTCAGAAACCGGTGATAGGGGATCTTCCATGTAAACTCTGTCTTCATCCGCAAAAAGAGCGGTCGTGATCAGAAGACAAGCGATAATGAAAAATATTTTTCGTCTGCCGATAAATTCCAAGTGAAACCTCCTTCTTTTGAAGCGAGTTCAATCATATACAAACCGAGCCCCGAACCTTTGGAAAAAGCTCCCTTGACAAACGGTTCTGCAAGTTCTTCTTTTGTGCTGCCTGTATTTTTCAAAGATGCCGGATCGTAGTCATTTTTGAAAACGATCGTCTTTTCGTCGGCGATGTTTATCGAAAATCCGCCTTTGCCGTGCATTTTCCAGTTCATAAGTATTTCGTCGATCACGTTCGACATCAGGTTCTTTCCTTTTATCGTCTCGATCGAGTTGTAGTTTTTGTTTTCCGCCGAAACTTTTATTCCCAAACTGCGGCATTTTTCCTTGATGTCGTAGATAAATTCGCGGAATTCGTAAGGCTCGTTTCCGTTTCCGCCTGAAATCAGCCTTCCGATCCTTCCGAGCTGACGCCCGAGCCTTTCGCCGCGTGTAACTCTTGCCGCAATCATCTCTTCTTCCAGGTATTCGATATGTTCGAGCGGCGTCATTATGTTGACGATTTCGTGCCCCGCCTTTATCAGAAAATCGCTGCAGACAAAATTCTCACTTTTCATTTGAAAAGCCTCTTGCAAAAATTTTTGTGTTGTTCAGAAACTTTAAAACAGAAAGGGAAACCTGCTCGCGCGATCTGCTGTCTGAACCGCCGTAAATAAGCGTTATTCTTGAAGAATCAGCCGGAATCAGATTGAAAGTCGAATCAATAGATATCCATTTTCCGTCGGCAAAAACTTCGTTCCAGTTGTGGAAGAAAAATTCACCGTTTGAGTTCAGAACGACGCCGTAAACCATCTTCGCCGGGATCCCGGCTGCACGCGAAAGTGCTGCAAAAAGAGCGGAATGTTCTGTGCAGTCGCCGCTTTTAGTACGCAGGACTTCGCTTGCCGACATATTTCCGTGGTTGTAGTTTTTGTTGCTTACATGCTTGTAGACGAATTTCGCAATACGCTTCACCATTTCCAGCTGATTCGGCGCACCGAGAACGATTTTACGGGCTGCACGGACGATTTCAGGATTGCTGCTGTCTTCGATTATATTCGGCTGAGTGTCAGATGCTTCGGGCAGATTTCTGCAGTTTGCCGCGTCAGCGCTCACCGTCAGCGTGCCGTTTCCTTTTTTCTGAAAGCACGTTTCCGGGATCGACGCAAAGTCTGCGTTTTCGATCTGGAAGGTGACGCTCGCTGCCTTTCTCGGATATTTTATAGTGATCCCTCTGTTGAAAAGTTTCGTGGTCTGCAGAATGTCGGGGCTTCCTGCAGCGGGAGCCGCTTTTGTTTCGGGCAGGGATTCGAGAGTGTAGACAATGAGTCCGCCCTGTATTTCGGAACGGAGCACTTTTTTGCCGGAAACGGTATATTTTATCGGGATCCCCTGAAATACTACGGTTGCCGAAACAGTTCCGCCGGCGTTTTTCAAAGCAGAGTATGAAATTTCGCTTTCAGTGAGACTTTCTTCGGAAATTATTGAAGTTTTTCCACCTTTGAGAAGTTCTTCAGCCCCAAGTTTTTTGAAGATCATTCCGAAAAATGAGGAGTTTTTTTTCACCTGAAAACTTGAAGTCTCCCTGCTTCCGTTTTTTGTTATATTTGTCTGAAAAATACCGTTTTGATTTATTCCTTCGACAAAAATTTTAGAACCGCCTTCCGATATTTCGCCTTTTATCTGCTTCGGTTCGAATGTTATGCAGTCTGCTGAAAGAGTTGTGTCCGATTTTATCGTCATCGAATCGAGACCGCGGGCGAGACTCATCTCGGAAACAGAACGCAGCGTGATTTCGCAGCTTCCGTCAGGATCCTTTTTCTCTTCCCAAGTCTCGGTGCTTCTGCCTATTTCGGCTCCCATCATCGAGATTCTGTAGATATTTGTCTCCGCAAAAACAGAAAATGAAAAAAAGAGTGATAAAAACAGAAAAACAGGCTTACTCATTGATCCCCCGCCAAAAAACCGCCTATTATCCTTAAAACAAAATTAAAAGCAAATAAAGCGCGCGCGAAGTTTTAGAACGGTTTTATGTCTATGTTAAATATTTTTTGGAAAAACCTGTTATCGTGTTATAAATCCGAAGTTTTTGTTTTTTCTTTGGAGAGATTTATGAAAAAAACATTGTTCTGCTGCTCACTCGGATGCCCGAAAAACAGGGTCGATTCCGAAGTCGTCATAGCTCAGTTTCTCGATAAAGGTTGGGATATCGCCGAAAGTTCCGGCAAGGCCGATCTCGTGATCCTCAATACGTGCAGTTTTATAAACGATGCCCGCGAAGAATCGGTCAACTCCTTTTTCGAGCTTCACGGAGGCTTGAAGAAAGGGGCAAAAATCGCTGTTATGGGATGCCTGCCGCAGCTTTATCCGAATTTAGGCGAGATGCTTCCGGAAGCTGATTTCATTTTCAGCGTGAACGATATTCCGAACATCGAAAAAATCGTCTCTGCACACTGGAACGAAGGCTACAGAGGAAAAGGGGAAAAGTCTGATTTTCTTTACACTTCTTCGATGGGACGGGTCCTTACTTATTCTCCGTGGACGGCTTATCTCAAAATTGCCGACGGCTGCGACAACTTCTGCGCTTACTGCTCGATCCCGCATATCCGCGGCAGATACCGCGAGCGTCCGCTGAAAGACATCGTTGCTGAGGCTGAAAACCTGATAAAAACAGGAGTTAAGGAGATAGTCGTGATCGCGCAGGATACGACGCAGTACGGTTCGAAAACCAATTCGTCGCTTAAACAACTGATCCGTGCGATAAATGCGCTTAAAGGAAATTTCAGATTCCGCGTGATGTATCTCTATCCGTCTGGTATAGACAGAGAACTGCTTGAAACTATTAGAGATTCTGAAAAAATGCGCAACTATCTTGAGGTGCCGGTACAGCATATTTCAAGCACTGTGCTCAAGGCGATGAACAGGCGTTACAGCGGGCAGGATATCTATAATTTGATAGAGATGATCAAAGACGTTTTCGGCGAAAACTATCTTCTCAGAACGACCGTGATCTCATCATTTCCGGCTGAGAAAAAAGAGGATCACGAGCAGCTGAAAACATTCATCGAAAAAGGATTTTTCGACTATATCGGGGCATTCAAATACTCAAAAGAAGAGTCTTCCGTATCGTTCAAAATGCGCGCCGTAGCTGCAAAAACTGCCGATGCAAGGTTTGCCGAAATCGAAAAGGCGACTCACGAGTGCATGGAAAAACGCCTTGAAAGATTTGTCGGGAAGGAAGTCGAAGTGCTTTACGAAGGGATCGATCCTGAGCTCAAAGTTCCGGTCGGAAGATGCTGGAATCAGGCGCCTGAAATCGACGGGATCACGATAATCACGAACCTTGAAGGTGAAAAAGAGGGAAGCATCCTCAAATGCAGGATAACTTCGAGGGAAGGCACTGATTTTATTGCCGATATAGTAAAAACTTGCAAATAAAGCCTTTCTGCCTATCATAGCGCGGTTTTTTTATTTAGAGGTGGAAAATGTTTGACATCAAATTGATACTCAAAGATCCTGAAAAGGTCAAATTCAACCTTACACACAGGAATTTCAAAGATCTTTCGGTCGTTGACCAGGTCATCGAACTCAGCGAGAAGAGAAAAGCTCTCATCACCGAGTCCGAGCAGACAAGAGCTAAACAGATGACGCGCTCGAAAGAGATGCCGCTCGTCATGAAAAACGGCACTCCTGAAGAAAAGGCTGCGATCAAAGAGGAACTCAAGGAACTCAGCGACAAAGTCAAGGCGTTCGGTCCGCTGGTCAAGGAAGTTGAAGAAAAAATCGACACGATCCTTCTTTCGATCCCCAACATGATGGCTGACGACACGCCGCTCGGCAAGGACGACACTGCCAACCCGGTCGTTTCGATGTGGGGTGAAAAGCCCGTTTTCGATTTTCAGCCGAAAGAGCATTTCGATATTGCCACAAATACGATCGACTTCGAGCGCGGCGTAAAACTCAGCGGTTCGCGTTTCATCATCTACAAGAAGGAAATGGCACGTCTGGAGCGCGCAGTTATGAACTATATGCTTGAAAACGCTGCGAAAAACGGCTACACCGAAATCGTTCCGCCGGTTATGGTAAGCAGAGAGACGATGACCGGATCAGGCCAGCTTCCGAAATTCGAAGACGACGCATACAAGACGACTGACGACATGTTCATGATCCCGACGGCAGAAGTCAGCCTTGTCAACATGCACCGAGACGAGATCCTCGACGATGCAGTCCTTCCGCTCAAATATGCGGCATACACGCCGTGTTTCAGACGCGAAGCGGGAAGTTACGGCAAGGACATGAAGGGGATCATCCGCCTTCACCAGTTCAACAAAGTCGAACTTGTCAAATTCTGCCGCCCTGAAGAGTCGCTCAAGGAACTCGACCAGCTCCTTTTCAACGCCGAAGAGATTCTTCGCGGACTCGGGATCCACTACCGCGTAGTATGCCTCTGCAGCGGCGACCTCGGTTTCAACGCAGTCAAAACTTTCGATATCGAAGTATGGCTGCCGGGTCAGGGGACTTACCGCGAGATCTCGAGCTGCTCGAGCACCGGTGATTTTCAGGCAAGAAGGGCGAACATCAAATTCAGAAGAGACGCTTCTTCGAAGCCGGAACTTGTTCATCTTCTCAACGGTTCGGGACTTGCGATCGACAGAACGCTTGTTGCGATAATCGAAAACTATCAGCAGGCTGACGGATCGGTCAAAGTGCCGGAAGTCCTCAGAAAATACATGAACAACGAAGAATTTATAAGACTGTAGGTAATCATGAAAATTTTGTTTGCTGCATCAGAACTGAAACCTTTCGTATCAAGCGGAAATATGGCCGCTTCCGTTCTTAAAATGCTGAAATCGGTCTCGAAAAAGTGTGAGACGGAGTGTATGGTTCCGTTTTTCAGTGCGATCAACAGAAAAAAATTCGACATAACTCCGACCGGCGTTTCGTTTGAAGTCAAGGTCGGTGAAAAATATGAAAAAGCCGAAATTTTCGAAGCGTTCCACGAAGAAAGCGGCGCAAAAGTCGTTTTTGTATCGAATCCATACTTCGAAAGAGACGGGCTTTACGGTAACGAAACCGGCGACTATCCCGACAATTCGGAGCGTTTCATATTCTTTTCGAGAGCGGTTCTCGAGTACGCTAAAATCTTCCGTCCGGACGTTATCCACTGCAATGACTGGCACACGGCGCTTGTTCCGGTTTATCTGCGTGAGATCTACGGAAAAGAGGAATCTTTGAAGAATACAAAAAGCGTTTTTTCGCTTCACGACATCCGTTTTCAGGGCAAATTCTGGTCTTATGACTTCGGACTTCTGAACCTCGGACGCGAAGTTTTTGTTCCCGAAAAACTCGAATTCTACGGAGACATCAACTTTCTCAAAGGCGGCATCGTTTACAGCGACGCACTCACGGTTTCAAGCGGAGAATACCTCGACCAGATCAGAACGAAAGAGGGCGGCTGCGGTCTTGAAGGGCTAATCGAATGCTCGCTCGACAAAATTTCAGTCGTCAAAAGAAGCGACAAGTTCGTGGAAATCTATAAGAAACTCGCTTAAATTGAAAATTCGACATAGTGGGAGCTTAGGTCTGCTCGCCTGCAAAAATCAAGTATTTGTTTTGTGAAACTGTACGCTGATCGGCGTTGCGGAGACATACGGTTTTTATTTAAAGATTCAGTGTTTTTTAAATTTGTTTCTAAAAATTTTGTAAATTATAAAAATAAAACTTGATTTTTTATCTAAATTTTTATTTTTTTCTCAGAAAATCTTTCTTTGAGGTTAGAAATGGGAAATGAAATAGTTATCCACAGCGAAACAGATTTGAGGTCGAAAATTTACACGATTCGTGGAGTGCAGGTTATGCTCGACTTTGATTTGGCTGAAATTTATGGTTATGAAACCAAAAATTTTAACAGGCAAGTAAAGAATAATATTGAAAAATTTGACAACGACTTCATGTTTCAGCTTTCTGATGACGAAGTAGAATATTTTTCAAGGTGCAAAATTTTCACCTTGAACACAGGGCGTGGAAGTAACATAAAATATAAGCCTTACGCCTTTACCGAGCAGGGAATTTATATGTTGATGACCGTTCTTCGCGGTGATTTGGCAATCAGACAGAGTAAAATACTGGTTCGGCTTTTCAAAGGAATGAAGGATTTCATCGTTGAACGCGAACATTTAGTAGGATATGATGAGGTCGCAAAACTTGCGCTCCAGACTTCGCAAAACACAAAAGAAATCGCGGAGATCAGAACGGAAATTAAAGAAAAAATGGCGACAAAAGCTGACATTACTCAGATCATAGAGGACTTTAGCAATACAGAAATAAAAAAAGATTTTCTCTTCTTAAACGGCAGGTCAGTCAAAGCCGATCTTGCATATCAGGAAATTTATTCCCAGGCAAAAGAGACGATTTTTGTGATTGACAATTATATCGGCTTGAAAACGCTCGTTCTGCTTAAATCTGTGCCTGAAAATGTAAAAATCACGATATTTACCGACAACTTGAAAAAGGGACTGCATAAAAAGGAGTATGACGATTTCTGCAAAGAATATCCAAATGTTACAATTTCTTTCAAGCGTACGAACGGTATTTTTCACGACAGATACATTATTATTGATTTCGGCACTGAAAACGAAATCATTTACCATTGCGGAGCATCCTCAAAAGATGCCGGAAGCAGAGTTTGTTCAATCACAACTACTGCTGATAATGAAATTTACAAGCCACTGATTGAAAACCTTTTGAAAAATCAAGAAGTTGTTTTGTGAAGCCATCCGGGAGTGCGGGCGGCTCGCCCGCAACAAGATCTAGCCTTTATTTTCTGAAACCGTGCGTTGCATCTTAATGCATCATCGAATTTAGCAATTCTTCAACCTTTTCAACCGCATGCTCGAATGAGACATTTGCCGCATACGGCATTTTCTTTGTGTATTTCTGCCACAATTCTTTTAAATTTTCTGAATTTTTTATGGCTGCAATCAAATCCGGAATCTGCAGGAGAATTTTTTCACTGCCTCGATGCCGGCAGGTTCGTTCCAAAGCAGTTTTTAAATCTTCTATGTTTATCCGCGTTAAATCAGCACTTAAAACATATACATCGTAAAAATCACGCGGACGGGTCGTCGTGATGTTCCGGACAAGAATCGTTTCCAGTTTTTCTGCAAGAACATTCTCCAAAGGATATGTGAGCAGCGAAAACGAGCCGCTTTCAAAGATTTTTGCGAATTTATGTTTTCTGGGTTTCGGGTAAATACTGTCTCCGGCAGTTATATCCAAAGTCAAAGTATGATGAATTAATCGCCTCCAGATAGGAGAGAAGTTTCTTTTCCACATGAAAAATTTTGCCGAATTTCATAAGAAGCAGAAAATCTTTCTCCGGCGATGCCGCATACTTCCGAATAGCCGGAATAAAGCGTTCTTTATCCAGTTCCGACGGTTTGTGCAGAAGCTCGCACAATGTCCGTTCAATGCAGTAAAGACGCAAATCATTGCCTAAATCAGATTTGACCGAAACGATCCCTTCAGTCGCGTATTCCTTGGCAACATGACGCACATCGTATTCGGCAGAAAGCGTTTTTGAAATATAGCCGTGCGGAACGGCGAGCGTATATTTAAACGGGATCTGGTCTGAATATCTGTTCAGAAACAATGCCGTTTCGTGCGAAAAGACGGCTTTCGGACAAAGGAGCTGCGTTATAAAAAGTTCATCGGGAACAACACCGCTCAAAGCATACAGACCGTAGCGGACTTTCTGGATTTTCCGCGCTTTCAGAAGTTCCTGAAGCTGCCAGCGCGAAATCCCTGCGTCTACCGCATTTTTCAAGAAAAAATAACCGTTTTGAGCTTTTGCTATTTTATTGATCGTATTTTCTGGCACCGCAACCACCTCAAACATATCATACTATAAAGCTAAAAAGTTATTGTATGAATTGAAAGAACTAAAATTTTTATATCACAATAAAATAAAATTGCAAGTTTGTTTTGATATTATGAAATATCGGACTGTATTTGCGAGTTTGTGAGAGGTGTTAAATCTATTGAAAAATTAAAAATTTATTTTGTGAAAACGTGCGCTATTCAGCGTTGCGGACACGGGTAATTGTTAATCCGAAAATATTCTTTTCCTCTCTGCAATTACTCGCCGCCGGAGCAGTAAGAACCGTTCCAGTAGCCGGAATCACATTTGAAGCAGCATTCGCTTGTACTGGAGGTTTCGCAGTAGCTTCCTGTTGTCGTCGGTTGCCATCCTGCGTAATCGCTCCATGTCCCATGTCTGGGTTATCTGGGAAGCGGTGTTCCAGTGCGCGTTGGCGGGAAGTCCTGTGCAGTCGGAAACACGGGTGGATGCTCCGCCGTTGGCAAGTGTGCGGACAAAATCCTTGCTTGCCTGCTTCATTCTTTCGAAGTCGCTGCCAAGGGATGTTGTGCAGTCAAGAACGAGCATTATCAGCGCACTGCTTCTGATCTCGATGAGTTCGCTTGAAGTTCCGGGTTTGAATTCGGACTCATGATTCCAGATGTCGTTATCTGTCATTTTCCAGAGGTTTATTTTCAGGTAGTCACCATCCGAGAGCGGGGTTTTGCCGTCATCGTATTTGACGTCTTCGAAAACAAAATGGTAGTAGGCACCTTCGGAATCTCCGGCTGGAATTTTGCTTTTACCCTTTGCAAAACCCTGATATTTGATCTTTTCGAGAGTCAGATCGGACTTGTTGTAGCTTGCATCGATGTAAAGTTCCGATTCTGCTGCATCCTTGTCGCAGTAGCCTGAATTGCGGTCGCAGTAAATGTCGAATGTGAAGCGGAAAAGCTGGCCGTTGTCTTCTCCGCCGGGCACTTTGACATCAAGGTTCACCGTTTTTGAGACTGAATACAGACTTCGTGCTATAAAGTCGAAAGACTCCATAGCCTCATCCATGTTTTCGACATGGTAGACATTGCTTTCGCTGCTTGCCAGCTTGTTCAGCGTGTCCTCGAACTCTGTGTCGTCTTTGACATCCTTTCCTTTGAGACCGATCGTGTAGGCATCCATCGGAACTCCGTTTATTGGATGCGGATCGTTGACGATCATTTCGTGAAGGGCATCACGATAGGCTTTCTTGTCCTGATAGTTTCCCGGGTTGTATTCAGGAACGGCTGGCGAAGTCGAAATATTGTCAAGTCCGTCGGTAAATGTGACAAGAGCCACTTTTTTCAGCTGCATATCAGGCGGGATCGGGTATGCGTGCATCATCTCCAGTGCGGTGTAGTCGGCGAAATAGAGAACTGTTCCGTCATCCGGGGAGTTGAGGCTGTCGATAAAGTCTGTGTAATTATCAACAGTTTCCTTGTTCAAAAGGCCGATCTCTTTGAAATATCTCTCCTGCTGAAAAAGCAGTTCGTTGAAGCCGATTATCCCGAGATGGATGCCTTCCGGCAGCGTAGGTGCTGTGTCGGTATCGTCATCAGTCTGTTCCGGCACTGTATCTGCATCATCATTATTTTGTTCTGACGATGTGTCAGGATCGTCACTATGGTTTACTTCTTCTTCAACGCAGATATTGTTTTCAATATCGCATTTAAGCCCTTCGTCGCAGGTTTCATTCGGGTAGCATTCTTCGCCGAGTTTGCCCTTGTCTGCCACCGATTCCCTGCCTTTGACATCACTTGTGGAACTTCCGCCGCACGAAACCATGAAAATCGCGCTGAAAAGCATGAAAACAACAAAAATTCTTTTCATTTTTCCTCCTGTTT
>CAJOMF010000043.1 GCA_905235605.1 uncultured bacterium | reverse complement strand
ACTATCTCGGAGTCCTCTGCAAACATCCCGGAACGAAAACGATAATCGATATCGGCGGACAGGATAGCAAAGTTATAACTATCGATAATAATTCAAAAATCAAAGATTTTGTGATGAACGACCGCTGCGCTGCCGGAACCGGAAGGTTTCTCGAAGTTATGATGGAGCGCATCGGTTTTTCAATAGAGGATTTCGCTGCTTTAGACATTTCGGAAGTCGAACCTGTAAAGATCAATTCAACATGCACGGTTTTTGCTGAAAGTGAAGTGATTTCAATGGTTTCGCGTGACGTTCCTCAGAATGTCATAGCCTCTTCACTTGCCAGAATGGTCGCGGCGAACACATTTTTCATGGCCCGGAAAACACACCCTGAAGCGCCGTTTTTCATGTCGGGCGGCGTCTCGAAACTCAAACCCATCAGAATACAGCTTGAAAAACTTTTCGGAGCTGAAATAAAAACCGATGAAAATTCGCAGCTTATGGGTGCGCTCGGAGCAGCGCTCTTTGCAATGAAGGAAACGGAGAAAAAATGAAAAAAAGAATAATAACAACGATCATCATCCTCGCTGTTTCGGCGTTTTTTATCGCCAGAACGTTCACTGCCGAAATCGACGAATACGGCACGAAAGAGACCGATCTCGTCAAAGCGGCGGGGAAAAATATCTGCATGAGCTGCATCGGTCTTTACGATGAAGACATCTTCGCAAAAATAAAGGAAAAGTTCAGCGGCAAGAAGCAGGAAGAATCAAAATGACAAAAAATCCGTTTTCTTTTTTAAGCAAAATCAAAAACATAGGCTCAAAAAGAAGTTTCATACAACTACTCTTCTTAATAATACAGAACCCTTTCATATCGAATTTCCTCACAGGCAAACCTTACAACGGCCCGACCAAGACTTTCTGCGCTCCCGGACTTCACTGTTACAGCTGCCCCTCGATGGCGTTCGGCTGTCCGCTCGGAACTTTGCAGTATGTCATAAAATATGCCTCGATGATCCCGTTTTTCGCACTCGGAACACTCTCTGCAGCCGGTGCGATTCTCGGAAGAGCGACCTGTGCTTATGTCTGTCCGTTCGGATTTTTTCAGGAACTTTTATATTCGATCTCGCCTTGGAAAAATATAGAAGCAAAATTACCGCAGAAATTCCGCTATATAAAATGGTTCAATCTTTTTTTCTTTGTTCTGCTTATCCCGGCTTTCGGGCTCGCTCAGGGCTTCTGCGCTTATGTCTGTCCGTCAGGACTTATCGTCGCAGGCATCCCGATAATCGCCGCAAATTCGGGTTTGAGGGCGACGATCGGACTCACTTTCTGGTGGAAAGTTGCTCTCACGATCATTTTCGTAATTTATTTCATGCGCGAAAAAAGAGCCTTCTGCCGCTACATCTGCCCTCTCGGACTTATTCTCGGATTTTTCAACCGTGTTTCAATTTTGCAAATCAAATTGAATCAAAATAAATGCATCTCATGCTCAGCCTGCAAAAAACACTGCCCGATGGGGATCGACCCTGTAAAAGAAGTCAATTCGATCGAATGTATCAAATGCGGCGACTGCGTCCGCGTATGTCCGGTGAATAAAAACCTTAAATAAAATGTGCAACGCAAGCATGGACTGCAGCTTCAGTTCTGACGACTCTGTTTCCGAGTGTTACGGGCTGAAATCCTGCCTTGATGAATTGATTGGCTTCGTATTTTGTCCAGCCTCTTTCGGGGCCGATTGCGATAATGTTCGATTTTCCCTTTTCGATTTCGCCGATTTTGGGGAAATCTCCGGGTAAAGCGATGTAACAGCTTGAATTTGCCGGATATGTCGGAAGGATATCGTTTGAATAAGGGCCGAAACGCTTGACTAAGTTTATTTTCGGCATGATCGTGTCCATGCTCTGTTCAAGACCTTTGACGACGGCTTCTTTGAGTCCGTTTTCAGTAAACAGTTCGTTTTCCCAATAACCTTTATCTCCGAAATAAGTATGAATGATTTCAATTCCTGAAACTCCGTAGGAAACGAGGTCGGAAATGAGGCGCGAAAGAACCTTCGGTCTCACCAGCGCAACTATCACTGAAAGCGGGATTTTCGGCAGCGGATCTTCATTTAAGTTAAAAGAAAGAAGAGCTTTTTCCGTTTCAATTTTTTCAATTACAGCTTTTCCTTTTTTTCCACCCAGAAGTCCGACTCTCACTTCATTTCCCGGTTCAGCCTTCAGAATTTCGTTCAGGTGACGAACTTTTTCGCCGGAAATTTCAGCCTTATTTTCGGCGACAAGATCACTTCGATCAAGCATTAGCAAATTCATAGAACTTCCAAAAATGCAAATTATTCCTTATTCTCTTCTTTTGCTTCTTTTTCAGCTTTTTCCTTCAAACGCATTTCGCGGTATTCTTCTCTTGTCATCAGAGGATCAGCAGTTTTTATATCAATGAAAAGGATTCCGTTTAAATGATCCGTTTCGTGTTGAAAAATAACAGCCGTAAAACCTTTAATGTTTTCACTTTTGCGGACTATCTTTCCGTCGACTTCGGTATCGTATTCAATGTCTATATCCTGCCACCTTTCGACCTGTCCGAAACCTGCCGGAATAGAGAGGCATCCTTCCCAGCCGACAACCTTTTCTCCATAAGTTTTTTTGATCTCTATGTTGTAATAAAATTCAAACGGTTTTTCTTTCTTGTCGAATCTCTGAACCATAATGACACGCCTGTTTATACCGACCTGCGGAGCCGCGATCCCTACTCCGGTCCCCAAAGATGCAAGCATGAACTTTTCAAGAACATCGTAGCCCTCAGCACCTAATTTTGCCGGGATCGAGACTTTTCTCAAGATCTCGTTATCCTTTTCGACATCGTTTTGCAGAAGATGCCTTGCCGCAGTGTCATTGATGTAGCTGAGTTCTTCGGTAGTCATCGAACCGTCGTCAGCTTTCTCTTTTCCTTCATTTTTCGGAGCAGAAGCGCATGAGAAAAGAAGAAGCGCACAAAGTGTGACCGTTAAAATTTTTGCAAATGATTTCATTGTGTTACCTCAAATAAATTTAATCAATAAATAGTCCGTTCATTTTCATCATTTCATGTGATTTTCAATATTTGGAATGTCAAAAACTGAAACTTTCGCAAAACAAATTTGAACCTGAATCAAAGCTGCAAAAAGCGCAAAAACAACCAAATTAACCTTCGAGGATCTCTTTTTCTTTAGCTTTCGTGATGTCTTCGAGTTTTTTGATGTAGTCGTTCAGGTCTTTCTGGATCTTATCGGTGAATTTCTTTTCGTCGTCTTCGGTGATCTCTTTGTCTTTCTGAGCGCGTTTGATCTCGTCGAGTGCGTCGCGGCGGATGTTTCTCAGGCTGACTTTGAACTTTTCGGAAAGCTGGCTCAGCTGTTTTACGAGTTCTTTTCTTCTTTCCTGCGTGAGAGCTGGAACCGGAACTTTTACGACAATGCCGTCATTGCTCGGGTTGAAGCCGATGTTCGCATTCCTGATAGCCGTTTCGATCTTACCGAGGACCGAGCGGTCATAGGGCTGGACGACGATGAGTCTTGCATCGGGAGTCGTGACCGAAGCCATCTGGTTGAGCGGGGTTTTGGTTCCGTAATAATCAACGGAAATGCTGTCGAGCAGTTTCGGGGAAGCCTTTCCCGTTCTGTACTGTCCGATCTCGTTTTTGTAGGAATCGATCGATTTGTCGTAAGTTGCCTTCAAATTGTCAAAAAAAGCTTTCTGTTCAAACATTTTTTTCTCCACTAATAATATGTAACCAAACTACCAACTTCGTCACTTGTCAAAGCCTTGAAAATATTGCCCTTTTCAAAAATATTAATGATTTTCACAGGCAACTTGTTCTCTTCGCAGAGGGTTATCGCCGTCATATCCATGACTTTGAGTTTTCTCGCCAGAGCATCCTGGTAAGTCGTCTGTTTTATAAAAACTGCGTCTGCAAATTTCTTCGGATCTTTGTCGTAAAGACCGTCAACTTTTGTCGCTTTTACCAAAAGATCTGCACCGATCTCGACTGCTCTCAGAGCCGAAGCCGTGTCGGTCGTGAAAAACGGATTGCCGGTTCCTGCGCCGAAAACGACTATCCTCCCCGCTTCAAGGTGTTTCACAGCATTTTCGCGGACAAAATATTCGGCGACTTTGTTGATTTCTATCGCCGACATGACGGTCGTCGGCATTCCGTGAGCCTCGAAAGCCGCTTTGAGCGCAAGCGAGTTTATCATCGTGGCGAGCATTCCCATGTTGTCGCCGGTAACGCGGTCAAGCCCGCTCTCTGCATTTGCCGAAAGCCCTCTGAAAATGTTGCCTCCGCCGACAACGATTGCGACCTGAATACCCGCATTGATCAAAGGTTTTATCTCGTTTGAAAGGTATGAAAGAAATTCGGAATCGATAGGTTTTCCGTCACGCGCAAGCATCGCTTCGCCGCTCACTTTGAGCAAAATTCTTTTGTATGACATCGGCTCCTCCGTAAAAAAGTCACAAAAGATTAGTCAGCATCATATTTTTTTCAAGTTTTGCCGCAAAACTATCCTATCTTTTTTTGACAAACTCCAAAGCGCCGTGTAGTATCCGCCGTTTTGTTTATTTAACAGGAGACAATTATGAAAAAACTGATTTTGATTTCATTGTTTTTAGCATCTTTCGTTTCACTTTTATCGGCTGATTCCTGGGATTGTTCAGCTGATACAGACTGTCCCGACGGGACGACCTGCAATTCGAACTCGAACACCTGTATTATGACTAAGGGAAAAGTCTCGGATTATGCTGCAATAACCCTTTCTTTGGGTGAAAACAGTCCGAATTCAAGAGGATCAGACAGGATTTTCGTTAAAAATCCTGCAAACGATCTGGTTTTGGGACAACTTGCCGTAAACTCTTATGCAGGCGGCGGTGAAGGTCAGCTCTACTTTATAAAAGAGCTCACAACCGATATCGCAGTATATCCCAGCTCAATAAAATTCGAGAATTTCAAGCTGATTTACGATACCAACGGCAACGGAATTGCTGATTCTTCAGAAAAAACTGTTGCGGAAGGTGTTGCGGAAGGTTTCGGCATAAAATTTGAACTTCACCAGAAAGATCAGGCTTTCAAAATGAATCAGACCGAAAATCTTCTTATCGTCGGTTCGTTTTCAAGTGAAAAAGAAGTCTCAGATATCGCGAAATTCAATGCTACCGTAAAAAACAATTACATTGTAACCAAAACATATAAAGGCGAAGGTGATATTGCCGCAACTTCACCGATAGTTTTTCCGTCATTTGCTTTCGAACCGGAAAAGGGTTACTTTCTTCTTTCCGCAGGACAACATTTTCCGAAAGCTCCGAGCTGGAAAGAAATGAACAAAGAACAGGAAATCATGCATCTGCGTCTGAAAGCCCTTGACGGCGCAAACGAACTCCTGGCACTTAAAATAGATTTGTCCAGTCAGACCGTTTCATTCGGCAACGGTGTCAAGAAAATCTCGCTCTGCTCTGATCCCGACAATGACGGAAAATGCAACGAAACCCTTTCCGAGCTTTCCGATTTCGCAGAACCGCAGCAATCGGTTATGTTCCAAATTCCTTCAGGCAGAATATCGCTCAGCGAGGGGGATGAAACATTTCTTGTTGTAAAAGCCGATTTGGATTTCTACAAAGACCAGAACACAACATTTTATATCAACGATTCCGCTGTAACACTGAAAAGCAGGCAGAAAATAGCCGGAACACCGGTAAAAACCGAAACCTTCAAATATTCCTGCAAAGAGGACGACCCTGACTGCCAGCTCAAACCGGAAGAAAAAACAGATGAAGAAGAAAGCGGCGACTCAGGCTGTTCGCTTCTTTTCGTTGATTGATTAAAAACATCTCACGTCATATTGAGGCTTTCCGAAACATCTCTGTCGTCTCTTGAGCAGCGCGAAAGATCTCTCGTCATATTTCCGAAACATCTCTGAGATTCTTCGCCCACGCTCAGAATGACGTCATAAATTTCAGGATTTCTCTGGTTCTTCGGATTCTTTTTCTGAGTCAAGTATTCTGATTTCGACTTTCAGGATATTTTTTTCGTTGCTTTCAACGACTTTGAATTCGTAGTTTTCATAGTTGAGCACAAATCCCGTAGGAGGAACTTCCCCGTTTTCACTGACGATAAAACCGCCGAGGCTGTTGTATTCACCGTCGTCGGGCAGCTTGATGTCAAGCTCTTCTTCGAGGTCGCTTATCGAAATATGGGCATCAACTAAAATGACGTTTTCTTCAATTTTTTCAAACTGTTTCTCGTCTTTGTCGTTTTCGTCGCGGATCTCGCCGACAAGCTCTTCCAGAACATCTTCAAGAGTGATTATGCCCGAAGTTCCGCCGAATTCGTCAACAACGATGCCGAGGTGGTTTCCTTCCGCTCTCATTTTCTTCAGAGTTTCATTTATTTTCTGCGTTTCGGGAACATAGAAAACGCCGGTTCTCGCTACTGAAAGGATATTATCGTTGAGTACGGATTTATCTTTAGTGATGAGCATCGCAAGGTCTTTGACATAGAGGATCCCCTTGATGTTATCGACTGAATCTTCATAGACCGGGATCCTGCTGTGCCCCCACTCTTCTATTTTTTCCATAGCCTCGGATATCGTCGTATCGACTTCGAGGAAGTTTGAATCGGTTCGCGGAGTCATGATCTCTTTGACGAGAGTGTCTTTGAATTCGATTACGCTCGTAAGAAGTTCCCCCTGCTCTTCCTGCTCAAAAACGCCTTCGTCGCTTCCTTTCTGGATCATGTATTCGATCTCGTTCTGCGTCATTTCTGAGTATTCCGTATCTCCTCCCATGAATTTGACTACCCAGCTTGCAAATTTCGAAAGAACGAACGCAAACGGAAGAAGGATCCAGCTGAAGATCCTGAAAATCAGCAACGCCGGAAAAAGCCAGCGCTCAGGCATGAGTTTCGCAAAAGTCTTCGGAGTGACCTCGCCGAAAATGAGGACGAAAAGAGTCATCCCTGCGACCGCAGCTGCATCAGCGACCGCCTGACCGCGGCTTGCAAGGGCAAATGACGCGACCTTTCCTGCAAGAAGAGCACCGAAAATGTTCACGATGTTGTTGCCGACAAGCAGCGCCGAAAGGATAAGACTCGGATTCTCTTTCCATTTTTTAAGAACAGGTGCAACAAAAGGATACTTATCTTTCATTATCTCCGATTTGACTTCCGAAAGTGCTGTAAGTGCTGTCTCCGTGCCGCTGAAATAGGCACTCATGATAATGCAGATAATAACTCCCACTACTTGAAATGTAGGGAACGCGTCCAACTCGACCTCCGTAAACAGTTCGTAATAGCCCGCTATCCGAAAAAAATAGCCGCATATTCTTACAATTAATTAGCTTGTTGTCAAATAATCGATGAGGTTATCGCAAATTGCGAGAACCTTAATTTCTTATTTCGTGGAATCGTGCCTGATCGGCGCTGCAGACCGTTCTGTCGACTTGGGTAGCGACTTGGGTATCACTACCCAAGTTCAGCTTATTGAACGGTATTGTTACAACGATCGAATTCAGCCTGAACTCAAAAGCATTTCTGCCGTAAGTCTCAATGATTTTGGGAGCTCCGCTACCTGACTTCCCGCAGTTAATCCTCTAAATATTTCCCCAGTTCTTCCACAAGAGTATGAACTGTTGTTCCAGGAGCATATTTAGACGGCTTATCCTTCTTTGGATCAAAATCTGACATCCGGCGTTCTGCATTGTTTATTGCAGTTTCAACGCCGCCGAATGAATCCAGCAGCCCGTAAAGGTTCTTAATATTTTTCTTATATCCGTATCTTGAAAGCTTATGAGTTTTAAACAACTCATCAAGTTTGGCATTCCATTGGTCTCTGTGCAGATTCACATCGCTGTAAGCAAAGTGCAGATAGATCCAATATTCAAAACTCTGATTGCTCCACGCAACATGATATTCCTTGTCTTTGCCGTCTTTGATTGCCTGATCAAAATTCCGAAAATCATCTTTGTCGAACACTACCCAGATATTCTGATATGGATCCTGGCTTTGTTTACATACCGTTCGGTAATCTCTATCAGTTTTTGGGTCGATGCACCTTCTCCGCAAATATCTATAACCTCTACATTTCCGCCGACTTTAGCAAGGATCTTATCTTTCAGGCCTTTGAAATAATTCGGTTCTGTGCATTTACCTTCCGTGACGATCAGGTAAGAATTTGCCTTTGGTGTTTTAAAGTCATGCTTTCTGATTTCGCGGGGTCCGCGACGCTTTTTAAACAGATCTTCTTTCATAAAATCATTCGCCTGTCTTCATTGAAAAATCTTTCAGCATGGGGATTCCGCCGTATACTCCGGCAAGGTAATCCTTTTCAAACGAAGCATCAGAACGCACTTTAAAATCAGAAAGTGTTGACAACGTGGAATAACCGTAATCATCCTTCTGAACGAACAGAATCTGATCCCGTCTGGAAAATTTCTTATCCATCAATGTAGTATCGTGAGTCGTATAGATCAGCTGTGCTTTTGATTTTTCGTTGTAAAAAAGATCCACAATGAATTTCAGCAAAAGCGGATGAAGTTTGGCGCTGAGTTCATCAACAACCATTACTCCGTTTTCATCAATGACAAACTGCGCAATAATATAAACAATGATACTTTTCAGAGTACCGCTGGACTCATTGTATAAATTGATGGAATATTTTTTTCCGTCCTTGCCCACATGGGATGTATAAAACACCTTTCTTTTATCAATGGTTTCATAGAAAATATCCTTGATTCCTGTATCTATGGCGGCCAGAAAATTCAGCACTCCCTCTTTATTTTCGACAATAGCTTTCGGCAGATATTTTTCCATAACATCCTTATGTTCATAAAAGCTGGTATCAGAGACCATCATTTTAAAAATCATTTCAAAGACCTTTCTGAAAACAGGCGTTTTAAGAGCCAGTCTGCTGAAAAATGTCAGTGCCAGAGACTCTTCTGGAATCTGTTCTTTGTATTTGTCGCATTCTCGACGAATAGAAGCTCCTATCATAATTGACTGATGATCTCTCTCTAAAATTGTAGAAACCCTGTTGACGCTGTAATCCTTTTTATAGAGCCATTCACTTACGATCTGTCTGCTGTTAAACTCAAAGCCGTAGGTGTATTCAGCTTCATCATCCGAAAGGACGATCTGAAACTCGGAATTACTAGAGTCAGATTCGAATGCAAACGGCTGATAACATTGCTCCAAAATCTTGTTTTCTGCATTGCCGACAGCATTCATTGACTGTACGACAATATCCTGAAATATCCGCATTCCAAGATACAAATTTGATTTACCGCTGGCATTGGCACCATAAATGGCAGCGACTCGCAGCAGTTTATCTCCCGACGGAACTTCCATTAAATTATAAACATGTTCTTTGTAAGCAGGAATCGAGCTCATATCAAGAATGGCTTCATCCTTAAAAGAACGGATATTTTTCATACTGAATTGAATGATCATTTTCCCACCTCCGAGGTCGAAAGATACTTAAATCGCGGATTATGTCAATATTTTTGTGAAAATTTAGTAAAAATTACATTATAACAATCAAATCCCGAAATATGGCGAGCGTTTAGATCACAGATTTAAAGTGCTAATAGGCTCTACCTCACACAACGAACAATGGCCTTGTAGTCTGTCGTCCTATACTCGTTCACTGCCCCATTGTGGAAATACACAAGCCAAGCGTAACCGGAATAACCTGAAGGAACAGAGGAAGACCAAAAGCGGTCTTCATCGCCAAGTTTGCTGAAAAAACCGCCTCCGGTTTCCTCACAATAGCAATCATCGCTCCAGCATGAATTGTATGACAGACAATTCGGATCTTTGAGAGCACAGAAACCCAGATGAAGTTTCAGAATTGCCGCCGTCTTCATTTGTTTTTGGATTGTTGTCTCCTCATCCGCATGAAACCATCACCGCCAAAACAATAAAAACAACCAAAATTTTCTTCATTTTTTCCTCCTATAAAAGTTGACAGAATGTCGTTATGAGATCTTTCACATTCGTTCAAGATGACGTAAAACGTCATTCTGAGCAAAGCGAAGAATCTAGATATCCCGCTTACACTCAGCATGACAAAAATATTGAATTTTATTAAGAATTTTCTTGAAAATCAGGATTTGCGAGTAGTATTATAATGGAAGAGGTTTGTTTGTTTATTTGTTTACCGTGCCACATTCAACAAACCCGGATCACCTAAAAAAACCGGGCTATCATAGGTATTATTAAAAACAATGCATTTTTTTAAATACGACACACGCCTCAGTCTGCGTTCGCAGCCAGCCCCTCTAACTTAGAGGGGCAAATTTACACTTTCACCAGATCTTCGGGCAGTTTCGCATCGGTGATGTAGATGACTTTCGCGTTTTTGAAGTTGACGAGTCCGGCCGCCATTCCTTTGCGTTTGGTGACGTTTCTTCTTGCAGTGAACCACACTTCCCCGCTTCTACCCTTCTTTGCTTTGCTGTAAAGAATGGCAAGTGCGCATGCGGTGAGGATATCCTTCTGTTTCGGTTCTTCGCCTTTTTTCATCCGCATGATGACGTGGCTTCCGTGGTAGTCTTTCGCGTGGAACCAGATGTCATGCGGCAGCGCGACTTTGAAAGTGAGCTCGTCGTTATCCTTTTCTTCTTTTCCGACAAGGAAAACACGCCCGTCTGCAGCGTGGAATTCGTGGTATGGGATATGCCCGTTCTGCTTTTTCTTCTGCTTGAAAACGCTTTGAGCCTCTTCCGGAAGTTCGCTGACACTGTTCAGTTTTTCAAGTTCTTCCGACAAGGTTTCAAGCCTTTTTTCTGAGTTTTCGATACCGTTTTTCGCCTTTTTTATGTTTGCAAAAAAGCGCTCCATATTCTGCAGAATAGTTTTTGCGGGATCGAGGTTAATCTCTTTTTCCTTGTTTTCGTAATCACTGAGAATTACTGAAGTTTTATGCTCTGATGAATCAAATTGCCACAGATTTGCCTTTAGAAGAGAGGCAAATTCCGAAAATTTTGCAAGATTCTCTTCGTGCTTTTTTATATCTTCCTTCACGATGTTTATCGATGAAAGCAGCTTATTTCGTTTTTCCTCAAGTTTCCTTCTTTTTTCCTCGTCACGCTCTTTGTCCGATTTTTCGACGAACCACGATTCCCAGAAAAGCGGATCAATAAATGTGAGCGGAAAATCCTTCATCGGTTTTTCGAGTAAATTCAATCCGTTATCCTTTTTATCGCGCCAGATTTCTTTACCCGACTTATCCTGAATAACGACCGATTTTCCGGCAAAAAGAGGGATTATCAGATCAAGGCTTTCAGTTTCGATCTTCACGACTTTGCCGAATTCCTTCATCACCGAAAAAGAGGTTATTTTGCCGGAAAAGTTGCTTCTTAAGCCTTCTTCAAGCCTTGTAACAGGCTCTTTCAGAAAAGCGCCAAGGTTTTTTACCGGAATTATGATTTTATCCTTTAAATGAAAGAAAAAACCTGAAATTTCGGAAGATCCATAAAGTTTTACCAAAGTCCCGCCGCGCGATCTGGATACGGCGGTCACCAAAGAGTTTGATGCAAATTTATTAAGAAAATCAACAACTTGAATGGTGTCGGAAAGATACATGGCTTAAAAATCAGCGTTTCAGAAGAACTTTTTCAACTTCTTTAAGTTGCTCCTGATCGTTTATGCCTGAAAGGGAGAAGGAATCATTCTCGACAAAAGCTGTGACTTTTTTGTGCATGTTAACCGCGATCTTCACGATGTCGGTGAGGTAGTATTCGCGTTTCGCGTTGTTGTCCTTGAGTTTGTATATCGCCTCGATGAGAAAACGTTTGTCAACGAGATAGATCCCGCTGTTTATCTCCCTGATTTCACGCTGCCTTTCATCGGCATCGAGAAATTCGACTATTCCTGCGACATCGCCGTTCGCAGTGCGGATGATCCTTCCGTAACTTCCGGCATCGTCAAGGACAGTGCTTACGATCACGAGATCGGAGCCGCTTTCAACAAAGAATTTCTCAGCTCTTTCAAAAGTTTCGGTTTTGATGAGCGGAGTATCACCTGCACAGATGAGAACCGTATCGATGTTTCCCGAAACATTGGGAATCGCCGCTCTGACCGCGCCGCCGGTGCCGTTTTGCACTGCCTGAAATGAGAATTTCACTTCAGGAAAATTTTTGCCGATATACTCTTCGACTATGCCCCTGCCGTGACCAGTAACAACATTCAGCACGCTGCACACCGGTTTGAGCGCCTCGATGATCCATGCGATCATAGGCTTTCCAGCAACATTGTGCATAACTTTCGGAAGATCGGATTTCATTCTTGTTCCCCTGCCTGCCGCAAGGATGATGGCTTCGATGTTCATGCTGCCTCTCTAAGCATTGTAAGTTATTGGAATCGTTATGATAAAATCGACGGTCGGATGTTTTTTGCTCTTGTTCTCGACATAGATCGTGCCACCCATGAATTTGATTATCTGACGGGATATCGCAAGCCCGAGACCTGTACCTTTGTCAGCATTTTTAGTAGTAAAAAACGGCTCGAATATCCTGTCGATCACATGCTTCGGGATCTCAGGTCCGTTGTTCGAAACGGCTATATTCGCCATAAAACCGTCTCCTGAAACGACTATTTTCAACTCCTTTCCATCTCCGACAGCCTTGCCGTTTTCCTCAAAAGCGTCTACGGCATTGTTCACTATATTCGTGATGACCTGAATCAGTTCCTGTTTTTTACAGATTATGTTTTTCGGTGCATTTTTGGTGATTTCAAAAGTAAAATTTATGTTGTTCTTTTTTATGTTGTAATAAGTGAGGTTCTTAATTTCCTCAATAAGTTCCGAAAAATCGACTTTGCTTGCCATGTCGTCACGTTTGTAGAAACGCCTGAACGAACGAAGCAGCTCTTCGATACGCATGATTCCCTTCAACGACTCGTCGACACTCGGATTTATCAGACGTTCGAATATTGAAAGGACCTCTTTGTCTTCCGTAACATTTTGTATCCTGTCGAAAGCATACCTGCACATTTCCTGATTTGCTTTGATAAATGTGAGCGGCGAACTGATCTCGTGTATGATAGCGCTCACCATCGTTCCCACCGTAGCAAGTCTGTCGGCGTGGATAAGCTGCTGGGTACGCTCCGCAATGATGTCTTCGAGATTGCACTGATAAAGAAGAAGCTGCATATTGTTCTTAACTTTTATCGCAAGTTCGTGCCATTTTACAGGTTTCTCCATGAGGTCGATCGAACCTTCCAGCAGGATCTGGTTTTTGATGTTCTCGTCGTTTACGAAATTTTCATCCCCCGTAATGAAAATGACTCTGACTTTTTTGGAAACTGCCGATATTCTCTGGTAAATTTCCATTCCGGTCTTTCCGCCGAGCACGATATCGATTATAAAAATAACAGGCTCGCCTTTTCTGGCCAGATTTATCGCTTCTTCCGGATCGGTCGTAAAAACACCTTTCATATCGGGCAGAAATTTATTGAGCACCCCTTCGGCAACAGCAAGAAAATCCTTTTCATCGTCAAGAACACAGTAAGTTCCTTTCATCATTTATCTCCAAATAACGCGGAAAGTCTCGTTCCCCAGACATTTCCATATTTATAAAAAACTGTTTCTTTCATTTTTTCACTAACGAAACATTTACTTTTCTCATCAAAAGAGAACTCCAGCCCGATCCCTTTTTCACCGACTTCGTTTTCACCGGCAAAAATCACGGTTCCCTCGGCTGACAGAGACTTTCCGAGCGCCGAAACTTCTATTGAAAATGCAAATTTCTCTCCTACGGAATGTTCTTCATCAGAAATCAGGAACAAATATCCGCGGCTCAGACTTTTTATGTAGTCTTTGAGAAAGCTCGAAAACTTTTTGTACTCTATTTTCACAGTATCGTTTTCCATTTTCACTCTTTTCCAGCTGTCACGACATCGCGCATCGAGTATCTTCCCGGCGTTTTTCCGACGATGAACCGGGCAGCACTCAAAGCCCCTTCCGCCAGAACAGAACGGCTTCCCGATTTGTGCGAAATCTCTATCCTTTCGCCTGCAAAACCGAAAATAGCCGTGTGTTCGCCGACAACGTCTCCGCAGCGGATCGCGTGGTAGCCGATTTCATTGGATTTTCTCGCTCCGACCATGCCGCTTCTGCCGTCGCGTCCGGACAAACCGCGTTCCGACTGAATTTCAGAAATTATCTTTCCCATTTCGAGAGCCGTTCCGCTGGGAGCATCCTTCTTTTTGTTGTGGTGCATTTCCACTATTTCGATGTCGGCATCGTGCATGAATTCGGCAGCCGCTCTCAAAATTTCGAACATGATATTGACCCCTCTGCTGAGATTCGAAGCCTGAAGGACCGGAATTTCCTTTGCCGCAGTATCTATAGCCGCATGGTCTTCTTCAGTAAGCCCCGTCGTTCCGACAACAAGCGGCGTTTTGTTTTCGTAAGCCCAGAGTATCGCTTTTTTGAACCCTTCGCGGGAACTCAGATCGACTGCGACATCAACATCGCCACCAGTTATTTCTTCAATATTTTCAAACCCTTGTGCAACATCAACTTTATGGGTGATTTTTATGTCAGGATAGTTTGCGGCAGCTTCCGCGATAGCCTTCCCCATTCTTCCGGCAGCACCGCTCAAAAGCATCTTAATCATTTTCGCCCCCGTAGGAAAGGAGTTCGTCCTTGAGACTTCTCGACATCAGTTTCTGTATGCTTTCCTTTATGTCTGCACCGTTATAAATAACATCGTAAAGTGTTTCGGTGATCGGCATCTCGACATTCATTTTCGCCGCAAGATCGTGAGCTGAAGCAGTTGTAGGGACACCTTCGGCGACCATGAGCATAGAATCAAGGATCTCCTTTATCTTTTCACCCTGACCGAGCCTGATCCCGACCTGTCTGTTACGGCTGAGATCGCCTGTGCAGGTGAGGACGAGATCGCCTACTCCGCTGAGTCCCGAAAGCGTTCTGGGGTTTCCTCCCATCGCAATGACAAGCCTCGACATCTCTGCGATCGAGCGCGTAATGACGGCTGCCTGAGTGTTTTTTCCCATCTTCAGCCCTTCCAGAACCCCGATCGCAACTGCAAAAACGTTTTTCAGCGAACCGCCGAGCTCGACTCCGACGACGTCGCGCGAAGTGTAGATCCTCATGTAAGGCGAATTGAAAAAATTCTGTATCCTGCCGATGTCTTCCGAATTTTTACCTGCAACGACTGCGCATGTCGGCATTTTCATCGCAAGTTCGCGTGCAAAAGTGGGCCCGGAAATGACAAAAATATTCTTGTAAAGCGCCGGAGGCAGGATCTCCTCGGCGATCTGATACATCATTTTGAGAGTCGAATTTTCGATCCCTTTTGAAGCTAAAACCACAAAAGTTTTCTCTGAAATCATTGAAGAAATCTGTTCGATCGACTTTCTCATGAACTGTGCCGGAGTCGCAACGACGACAAGATCTTTTCCCACGACCGCATCTTTGATGTCAGAAACAGCTTTCAAAGACTCCGGCAGCTTTATCCCCGGCATAAAAAGTTTGTTTTCGTGTTCTGAATTTATCGATTCGACGATCTCGGGTTCTCGCGCCCAGATCACCGTTTCATACTGCTTTTCCGCAAGCATTCCGGCCAAAGCCGTTCCCCAGCTTCCGGCTGATATGACACCTGTTTTTACCATAACGAATGACCTCCAAACAAAGAACTTCGGATTTTATCGATACGCAGAATTTAGTCAAATCAAAAATTAACGGAAGGTGAAAAAATAAAATTAATTTATCTCTGCAGTTGCGTATAATCACGCGGTTTTTAGATTTTTGGCAAAAGGCTTCATTTGAAAAAACACCGTCTTCTTCTCATTGCAATTATAATTTCGATTCTACTTCATCTTCTGGCGTTTATTTTTTCGCCTAAATTGAAAAGTGAAATAAATTCAAATGATTATATGAAAAAAATCACAAAAATTTCGATTTTTCAGGAACCAAAAAGCGCGCCGGAACAGGAAAGCACCCCTCGGGATAACGGGATCTCTGAATCACGGAATCCCGTCAGAAAGCGCGCGCCCCGAGATCACGAAATCTCGGAATCCCGGAATCCCGAAAATGACAGCGCGCCCCGGGATAACGGGATCTCGGAATCACGGGATCCCGAAAATGACAGCGCGCCCCGGGATAACGGGATCTCGGAATCACGGGATCACGAAAACAACGGCGCGCCCCGGGATAACGGGATCACGGAATCTCGTGATCCCGAAAATGACAGCGCGCCCCGGGATAACGGGATCTCGGAATCCCGGGATCCGGTTCGTGGAAGCGCGCTCGCCGTCATCCCGAAAGCCAAAAATCCAAAAACTCCGCCCTACCCCGAAAGTCTTGAAGAAGAAGGGATCGAAGGGAGCGTCACGCTCGAACTCATGATCTCAAAAGAAGGAAAAGTCATGAAAGCCAGGGTCATAAAAAGCGACCATGAACTTTTTTCGGAATCGGCTCTGAAAACTGTAAAAAACTACAAATTCAGTGCAGGCAGACTGAAAGACGGCTCAGCGGTCGATTCGCTCATTGAATTTGTCATAAAATTTGAAATTTCCCTCTAAAACAATATAAAGGCGGCTTGTTTTTCCTGCTTTTTTGATTTTTTGGAGGATTTTATGGCAAAAACAAGAGACGAACTCAAGGATTCGATATTTTTCACCGATACATTGGACGAAAATTCGTCACTTTTCGAGCGCGACCTTCTGGAAACGCTTGAATACAATCAGGTAAAGGACAAAACGACGGTCAAGGCGAGAGACGTTTACATCGCGTTAGCAACGACGATCAGACACAAACTCATCCGCAACTGGCTGAGGACGCAGCACGAATACCGCAGGAACAAGGCAAAAAGAGTTTACTACCTTTCGATGGAATTCCTCATGGGACGCCTCATGGGAAACACTCTCATCAACCTTGACTGCCACGATGAAGTTTCGCATCTCGCCGAAAAACTGGGCTACAACATGGAGGAACTGCGCGACATGGAACCCGACATGGGGCTCGGAAACGGCGGTCTCGGCAGACTTGCAGCGTGCTTCCTTGATTCAATGGCAACACTCGGACTTCCCGCTTACGGCTACGGAATCAGATACGAATACGGAATTTTCAGACAGGGCATAGAAAACGGATACCAGGTCGAAGTTCCCGACAACTGGCTTAAATACAGCTGCCCGTGGGAAATCTGCCGGCCTGACCTTGAATACCGCGTCCGTTTCGGCGGCAAAGTCGTCTCCTACCGCGATGACAACGGCGAAGAGAGATACAAACTCGTTGATACCGAAGATGTTTTTGCACAGGCTTACGATGTTCCGGTGCCGGGATACAAAACCGCGACAGTAAACAATCTCCGTCTGTGGCAGGCAAAAAGCACGAACGAATTCGACTTCCACTATTTCAACAGCGGCGACTATCTCGCTGCCGTAAACGACAAGAACCGCAGCGAAAACATTTCGAAAGTCCTCTACCCCAATGACAATATGCATCAGGGCAAAGTCCTTCGTCTCAAACAGCAGTATTTCTTCGTTTCGGCGACGCTTCAGGACATCATCAGGCACTACAAAAAGAACTACGGAACTGAAAAATTCGACGATTTCCCCTCAAAAGTCGCGATCCAGCTCAACGACACGCACCCGAGCATCGCAATTCCGGAACTTATGCGTATCCTCATCGACGAAGAAAAACTCGGCTGGAACGAGGCATGGGAAATAACGCGCAACACTTTCGCCTACACGAACCACACAGTCCTGCCGGAAGCTGTCGAAAAGTGGGATGTCGAGATCATGGGCCCGCTCCTTCCGAGACAGCTCCAGATAATCTACGAAATCAACCGCAGGTTCATAAACGAAGCCCGCGACTTCCGCAATTTTGACCTCAAGAAGATAAAAGATGTCTCGATTTTCGAGGAATCGGGCTGCAAATTCGTCCGAATGGCAAACCTCGCGATCATCGGAAGCCACAAGGTAAACGGCGTCAGCGCACTTCACACGAAAATTCTGAAAGAGAGCATGTTCAAAGACTTCGACGAGCTTTATCCAGGCAAAATCGTCAATAAAACCAACGGCATAACTCCGAGAAGATGGCTCGAAAAATCGAATATTCCTCTGTCTGATCTGATTTCTTCAAAAATCGGCAGAAACTGGGTCGCAAACCTCGGCGAACTTAAAAAACTTGAAGCTTTTGCAGACGATAAAGAGTTCCAGGCTGCATGGGCTGATGCAAAGGCTCAGGCAAAAGAGAGGCTCAAAGTCTATGCGCATGACAAGCTCGGATTCGACCTCAACACGAACATGATGTTCGACGTTCAGGTAAAAAGAATGCACGAATACAAGCGCCAGCTCCTCAACGTCCTTCACACGATCACGCTTTACAACAGGATAAAGGCAGATCCGAACGGAAACTTTGTCCCGAGAACTAAGATTTTCGGTGGCAAGGCTGCTCCGGGCTACTACATTTCAAAAATGATAATAAAGCTAATAAATTCAGTAGCTTCAGTCGTCAACAGTGATCCGGAAGTCAACAAATATCTCAACGTTTTCTTCTTCCCGAACTATTCCGTTTCGATGGCTGAAAAAATCATTCCGGCAAGCGACCTTTCGGAGCAGATTTCGACCGCCGGATTTGAGGCAAGCGGCACCGGCAACATGAAGTTCATGCTCAACGGAGCAATGACTATCGGAACTCTCGACGGCGCAAATGTCGAAATGCTCGAAGAAGTCGGCGCAAACAACATTTTCATTTTCGGTTTGAAGGCTAACGAAGTAAGCGAAATGAAGATAACCGGTTACAATCCGAGAACTTACTACGAATCAGATCCGGAACTCAGACAAGTTCTCGATATGATCAAAAACGACCACTTCAACTCGGAACAGGGAATATTTTCAAGGCTTTACGACGATTTAGTCAACTATGGTGACAACTATATGCTGCTTGCCGACTACCGCTCTTATGTCGATATGCAGGACAAAGTCGAAAAATTTTACCTCGACAAGACCGCATGGACGAAAATGTCGATCATGAACACTGCAAGAAGCGGCAAATTCTCGTCAGACCGCACCATCCGCGAATACGCCGAAGAGATTTGGAACATCGAACCGGTAAAAGTCGAAATCGACTAATCCAAAAGCCCTTCAACCCACTGAGCTTCGTCGAATTTTTCTCTTTTTCTTGCACCCGCTGAATAGATTTTTACTTTTTTAGCGAGAACTCCGCGAAGAGCTTTTTTCTTTTCGTCACTCAATGCGGCGTTTTCATGTAACATATTGAAAAGACTAACGATCCTGTATTTGTCGAGACATGCTGAATTTGAAAGCTGGTCGCTTTCTCCGCCGTATTTTATGATGAGAGGCTCGTCAATGAGACCGAATTTTTCCTTGAGAGACATCTTAAGCCAGAGGTCGTAATCTTCGCAGACTGGAATTGTTTCGTCAAAACCGCCGTATTCGAAAAAAAGCGTTTTTTCCATCATCACGCTGCTCGGAGTGACGGCGCAGACTTCAAGACAGTTGTAAAAAATATCTCCGCTAGGACGGATATATTTGGCTGATTTGTTTACGAATTTTCCGTTCCTCACCCAAGTTTCGTCAGTTTGCGAGATGCGGAATCCGCTTTTCTCCATGAAATCAAGCTGTTTCTTCAGTTTCTCTTTTTTCCACTCGTCGTCGCTGTCCAAAAAGGCAATATACTTTCCTTCCGCAAGTTTCGCACCGGTATTTCTGGCAGCCGAAACGCCTCTGTTTTCAGTTTTTACTACTTTGATTTTATCGGCAAATCCGCATAAAACCGAACCTGTTTCATCAGTCGAGCCGTCATCGACCACGATACACTCGAAATCCTTGAAAGTCTGGTTCAACACCGAATTTACGGCGCGACTCACAACTTCTGCGCGGTTGAAAGTAGGAATTATGACTGAAACAAGCAGATTTTCCATTCCGGGCTATAAACCCCTATTTCGGATATTTTTCGATCACGCATTCGTGGACTTTCGTGGTTTTGTCGTAGTTGACACCGACCAAAAATTCCCATGATTACAAATCCTCTCTGATACATTCTGTAATTTTGCGCTGATCCCTGTCCAGCACTAACGAAACAGCAATTTTTTTGCGAGGATCCGACATGAATTCATCGGCATAACCTTTTGTTTTTATTTGATTTATTCCTTCTGCCGCAGCAATAGGCGCCATCTTGTACTCAAAAATATAGATATGATCTTTCGTTTTGATGACCGCATCGGCTCTGCCGTGATACGAGGAAAGTTCGCTTGCAACCATATAGCCAAGAGTCCGCAGAAGAACATAAATCAGCGAAGAATAGTAGTTCTCGTTT
>CAJOMF010000042.1 GCA_905235605.1 uncultured bacterium | reverse complement strand
TGAAAAAGTTGCCGAGGAAAACGATCATCCGCTTCCAAAACTCATCATCGAAAACAGAAAATATTCCAAACTCGTCTCGACTTACCTTGAGCCGATCGCAGCGAAGACCGCTTCCGACGGCAGGCTGCACACTTCCTACATCGTGACTTACGCCGCAACAGGAAGGCTTGCGAGCAGGGAACCCAACCTGCAGAATATCCCGACACGCACTGAGGACGGGCAGAAGATACGAGGCCTTTTCGTTGCCGAAAAAGGGTTCAAACTCCTCTCTCTCGATTACAGCCAGATCGAACTCAGGATTCTGGCTGCACTCAGCAAAGAGCCTGAATTTATTGAGGCTTTCAAAAACGGTGAAGACATCCACAGACGCACCGCAGCCGCGATCTTCGGCACTCTTCCCGAGTTCGTTGACAAAGAGATGCGCCGCAACGCAAAGGCTGTCAACTTCGGCATAATCTACGGGATGCAGGCCTACAAACTCTCGGTCGATACGGGAGTAGACATCGCTTTTGCGAAAAAATACATCGACAACTATTTCGCATGTTACCCGAAGATCAAGCAGTTCATCGACGACACCATCAGGAATGCCAGAGAAGAAGGCTATGTCGAGACTTACTTCGGACGCCGCCGCTACATCCCGGAGATCGCAAATCCAAACAAAAATATCGCGAAATCGGGCGAGAGAATGGCTGTGAACACCGTGATCCAGGGAACCGCGGCAGACGTGATCAAGCAGGGAACGGTCGCAGTCTACAACATGCTTAAAAGTGTCTGCCCCGAAGCGCGGATCCTGCTTCAGATCCACGACGCACTCATCATCGAATTTCCGGAAAACAGGACGGATATCGCAGAGCTGTGCGCCGAAAAAATGCGGGCTGCCGGCAAAGATTTTGAGGTCCCGCTCGATGTCAACTATTCCATTGGCGACAACTGGGCTGAGCTCAAATAAACGGTAAGAATTTATGAGAAAATATTCTGTTTATCCGTTTTTTGTGCTATAAACGGGCAGTTTTTTTAATTTCGGAGAAAGAAATGTTCGAACAAATCGAGATCCTGCCGCTCGGCGGACTGAAAGAAATCGGAAAGAACTGCATGCTCATAAAAGCGGGCGATGACGCGGTAATGATCGACTGCGGCATGGGTTTTCCGGGCAACGACGACTTTATGGAAGATGATTTTTTCATTCCCGATTTCGATATTATTGAAGAACTGGGGATAAATCTGCTCGGCTGTGTGATAACCCACGGGCATGAAGACCACATCGGCGGCGTGCCCTATCTTCTGCAACAGTTCGATGTTCCAGTCTATATGACGAACTTCCCGGCACTCGTTCTCGCCGAAAGGATCGACCGTTTCGCAGTCTACAAAAAAAATATCAGGACTTTGAACTACAAACATCCTGAGACAATAAAACTCGGCGATTTCACGATCGATATGATCGATGTTCCCCACTCTATTCCCGAGGCGAAGGCGCTTGTCATCAGGATCGGCGACTTTACGATACTCCACACCGGCGATTTCAAGTACGAACCCGGCAAAGGTTCTCCTTTTACCGGAAAGATCCCTGAAAATATCGATATCCTACTTTCAGACAGCACGAATATCGAGCGTCAGGGGCACTCCGAAAGCGAAGAATCGATCCTCGGAAACATCGCCGACATCATTGAAAACGCAACGGGGCGCGTGATCGCAACTGGTTTTTCGTCAAATACGACGCGAATCGGCAACATCATCAATATTTCGCTGCTAAAAGGGCGCACAGTCGGACTTTTGGGACGCAGCGTGAACACATACATGCAGATAGCTTCTGAGCTCGGTCACATCAAGCTGCCGGCATCTGTCCTCACCGACCAGACAAAGATAAACCGCGTTCCCGAAAACAAGATAACCCTTATCGTTACGGGTTCTCAGGCTGAACCGCGCAGTGTCATGAAGCGGATGAGTCTCGACATGATGAAGTCAGTTTCGATCCGTTACGGAGATACGATCTTTTTCAGCTCGAAAAATATTCCCGGAAACGAACTTTCTATCGGCAGAATGATCGACAAGCTCATTGAAAAAGGGGCTGACGTCTATTACGAAAACACAGACAAGATCCACGTTTCGGGTCATGCTTTCCAGGACGACATCGTTCAGGCTTTCAAAGATGTCCATCCGCGCTACGTCGTGCCGGTTCACGGTCACAGAAGGTTTCTCGATCTCAGTGCTAGACTTGCAGAAAAGAACGGTTTCAGTTCGGTAGTAATCAGCGACGGCGATATGCTCTGCTTCAAAAAGGGTCGCAGGCCTTTTATTTCGCACACTTTCGAACTTTCGACAAAAGTTGTTTCCAACGGAGAATCGGATCTCATTGATTTTGAGAACATAAAAGAGCGCAAACGTATTGCCAAAGCGGGTTTCATGACAGTCATGATGACTGTCGACTTCTTTTCGAACGAACTTTTGTCCGTTCCGAGAATAATTTCAGCAGGTATCGCGAACGCGGCTAAAATGAAGCAGATAGAGCGCGAGATCAAGGATATGATCGAAGACTACTTCAAAGACGAACTTGCCGAAGAGCCCATCTGGAAGGATGTCGAAGAGGATATCCGCATAATGGTGCGCCACTATCTCACCGAACTCACCGACAAAAAGCCGGTCGTTCATGCAATCATTGTAAATTTAGATTAGGAGGAAAAAATGGAATCTCTTACCGTTGCTCCTTGGATAATCTGGCTTGTCATAGCCGTAGCTTCGTTCATTCTGGAGATATTCATTCCCGGTTTCTGGGTCGCAATACTCGGCATCGGTGCGCTTGCTGCGGCTCCCCTGGCTGCTCTCGGAGCGGGAACGACATGGCAGATACTCGTTTTTGCAGTCGTTTCAGTCATCGCAGGAATATTTTTCAGACCTCTTGCACTCAAATACTTCTTCAAATCGTCGGAAAAACGCGAGGCGAACACCAACGCAATGATCGGGAAAAAGGCAAAAGTTCTCGCAAAAATAACCGCTGACACTCCCGGCAAAGTCAAAATCGGAAGCGAAGTCTGGACAGCCCTTCCCGAAAACGAGGAGGCAAGTTTCGAAGAAGGCGAAACAGTTGAGATAACCGCCGTTGACGGCGCAAAAATTATAGTAAAATCACATCAGTAGGAGGGAAAACATGGTTTGGGTAATCGCTGTTCTCTGCGTTTTTGCAGTAATCATCATCGCAAAAGGAGCGAAAATCGTTCCTCAGGCAAAAGTAATCATCGTTGAAAGGCTCGGAAAGTACCACTGCACGCTTCAGAGCGGTTTCAACATCATCGTTCCGATCATCGACAAACCGCGCAGAATGGAAACAAGAGTTATGAAACAGCTCTACGACGGCAGAAAGATCATGGTCACGACGGAGCAGACCTTCATCGATCTGCGTGAAACAGTCCACGACTTCCCGAAGCAGAACGTTATTACGAAAGATAACGTCGTAATCGAGATCGACGCGATCCTTTACTACCAGATCACCGATCCTTTCAAGGCGATGTACGAAATTTCGAACCTTCCAGATGCTATCGAAAAACTTGCTAAAACGACTCTCAGAAACATCATCGGAAACATGGATCTCGACCACACTCTCTCCAGCAGAGACGATATAAACTCGAAAATGACCGAGATCCTTGACGAAGCGACCGACAAATGGGGCGTAAAAGTCAACCGCGTCGAAATTCAGGACATCAACCCGCCGCAGGACATCAAAAACGCGATGGAAAAGCAGATGCGTGCAGAGCGTGACAAACGTGCAGCAATACTCACGGCTGAGGCTGACAAACAGTCGAAGATCCTTGAGTCCGAGGGTGAAAAGCAGAAGAACATCAACTACGCTGCCGGCATGAAGGAATCGAACATCCTCGAAGCTGAGGGTCAGGCTGCGGCAAAAATCAAAGTCGCAACAGCAGAAGCTGAGTCGATCAAACTTATTGCAGACGCGATCAAAGACACCAAAATGGATCCGGCGCAGTACCTCATCGCCCTCAAATATATCGAAACCCTGGCTGCGATCACATCCGGCAAGGACAATAAAGTCGTTTACATGCCTTACGAAGCAAGCGGAATCCTAGGTTCAGTAGGCTCGATCCAGGAAATGTTCAAAAATCTGCCGAAATAAGCGGCAAAAACACAAAAAATCAATCCGTCAAATCAAGTCTCAATCTAAAACTATCCGGATTTTATTTAAGAAGTGGTGCCGAGAACAGGACTTGAACCTGCACGGAGTTGCCCCCACTAGAACCTGAATCTAGCGTGTCTGCCAATTCCACCATCCCGGCACACAAAAGCGCGGTAATTATACTCAAAACTGATTATAGTCAAGAATTTTCGGTTAATCGCCTGCAAGATGCTTGAGCTGCTCCTTGAGAGCATTGAACTTTTCGGCTTCTTTTTTCATTTTATCAACTTCAGCTGAAAGCTCGGCAACTTTTGCAACAGCATCTGTCTTTTCCTTTTCGCAAGTCTTCAGTTTTTCGGAAACATCGTTGAATTCGCTCTCTTTTTCGGCTGCTTTTTTCTCCGCCGCGTCTAACTCTTCAGCCGACTCCTCCGCACTCTTTTTGAGAGTTTCTATTTCGGCATGTGCAGTTTCAAGAGCCTCTTTCGTTTCCATGAGTTTGTCGATCTGAGCATTGAGATCTTTGATCCGCTCTATTTTTTCTGCATTTTTGCTCTTTAAAGACTCATTTTCTTTGACGAGTTCGTCGTTCTGGTCTGTGATTTCAGCCGCTCTTGCCACAACATCTTTGAGGTCTTCGATTTCATTTTTCTGAATCAAAAGTGCTTTTTCAAGTTCCTCTTTGTCGGCTCGTGTTTTTTCAAATTCATCAGCAATTATCGTAAGATTCGAGATAGTATCCTTCAATTCCGCCGCTTCAGCTTCCGACTTTTTGAGCAATTCCGCAGATTCTTCCGACGATTTTTGGAAAGCAGCCTCTTTTTCTTCAATGATTTTTGCCTTTTCAGCCGCTTCGTCAGCCGCTTTTTTCAGCGATTCTTCAAGATTTTTCTTTTCTGCTTCGACAGCATCAGCCGTCTTTTTAAGCTCTGCTTTTTCGGAAGCGATTTTTTCAGATTTGGCTTTTTCTGCTTCCAGAATCTTCTTGAGTTCTTCGGTTTCTTTCTTGTGGGATTCGATCAGCTTCTCTTTTTCAGCCGCCGCCGATTTTTTTGATTCTTCCAATGATTTTGAAAGCTTATCTTTTTCAACAGTAGCTTCTTTCGTTTCGTTCTCAGCCTTTTTAACCCTCTCTTTCATCTCTTTGTTGTAAACCGAAAGAACATCGTTCTGATCTTTGACCTCGTTGAGTTTCTTCTTAAGATCATCGATATCTTTCTGAGTGAGAATTTTTGAGTGTTGCTTCAAGCTCTTTGACCGAATTTTCAAGAGTGCCGTTTTTCTTTTCAGCTTCTTCAAGTTTGGAAGCGATACCGGCTTTCTCCTCTTCAACTTTTTTCATATCGGCTGCAAGTTTCTCCTTATCGGCAGAAACGGCATCAAGCTGTTTTTTGATCTCGTCACGCTCTTTTGCAGTGTTTCCGGCAGCAACGACCTTTTCTTCAAGTTCTGCGATTTTTTCTTCAAGGCTTTTGATACGGAGACCTTTCTGCACGATGGCATCCTTGAGTTCTCCTGTTTCATCCTCTATTTTTGAAGCATCGGAAAGATTTTTTTCGAGAGTCGCGATCTTTTCAGCCTGAGCACGTATCTTCTCTTCGCTTTCCGAAACCTGTTTGTTCATCGAATCTATTTTTTCAGCGTCTTCAGCGAGTTTCCCCTTCAAAGCGTTAAGTTCCGCCGCACTTTCTTCGGCTGCCAAAGCGTCAAGGAAGGGATAGATCGCATTCATCGAGGCGAGGATCGTTTCGTCGTCGGTCGGAATTTTGAGATAATAATCAGCGTGGTAGTCGAATTCTCTGTGTCTGTCGAAAGTCGCCTCGTCAGCGTCACTCGAAACAAGCAGTATCGGTCTCGACGCATAAAGACTAAGCGCCCTGATTTTTTTGCAGAGCATAAAACCTGTCAGCCCCGTGTTTTCCGCACGGACTATAAATGCGTTGATTTTTGTTTTGTCGAGAATTTCCTGAACTTTTTCTTCGGAATCCGCAACAAAAACGGAAAAACCGAATTGTTCAAAAAGAGCCGAAAGATTTCCGGCATTTGCTGAATCGGATTCGTAAATAAGAAGGCTTTTGCTCATGATAAATCCCCTGATTATTTGTTTCTAAAAGCTGCAAGTTTTTTTTCTATCGCAAAAATCGAACCGACACCGTTCTCTTTCAAAATTTTCAAAAAAGCTGTTCCGCCAAGCGGAAGGATCTTGAGATACCCGTGAAGAGTGAGTTTCAAAAAGTTGGCATAAATAACCAAATTTATTTTTTCTTTTTCGTCTGCAAGCAGTTTCGCCGCAAAAACCAGAAAATCTTCAACGCTTAAAGTTGAAGAGTATTCAGAAAACAATTTTTTGAAAACTTCTTCCGGCATAGAGATGACAAAATCGGGTTTTTCGGTACCGAGTTCACTGAACGAAATCCCGCACTTTTCACGTGAAACAATTATCTTTCCGCCGCATTCTACCGAGACTCCGAAGGATGCTCCTTTTGAAAGAGAATTTAAGATTTTCATTACCGCATCATTCTTTCTGACTGCTTCTTCTATAGAAATCATGCACTGAACCTCTCAACAAAAGAGCGCGTTTTTTTATCATAAGCTCTTTTCTTTTGCAAGAATTTAAAATAATATGCGCCGTATGGTCGTCATTCTGAGCATAGCGAAGAATCTGAGAGATGTTTCGCTTTCGCTCAACATGACGTGCTCTCGCATGATCAGGTTGCAGGAGATTTTATGAAATTTTCAATAGTTATCCCGAGTTACAATCAGGGTGAGTTTCTGGAACGGACTCTCCTTTCGGTCATAAACCAGAGTGTTGACACCGAAATCATCGTGATCGACGGCGGTTCGACCGACAATTCCGTTGAGATCATAAAAAAATACGAAGACAGGATCGCATACTGGGTTTCCGAGAAGGACCGCGGACAAAGCCACGCACTCAACAAAGGCTTTGCGAAAGCCACCGGCGATATTTTCGGCTGGCAGAACAGCGATGACGTCTACATGCCCGGCGCATTCAAAAAGGTTCAGGAAGTTTTTGAGAAATTTCCCGACAAAAAAATCGTCTACGGCAACTGGTACGAGATCGACGAGAATGACAAGGTTATCGACAAAACCTATTCCGCGCCAAAGCCGAGAGTGCCGCATTTTTCCTACGAAGGATTCGACTCGAACCTCCAGTCGATGTTCTGGAAAAGAGATGTCATGGAAAAATTCGGACACTTTGACGAAAACCTTCACCAGCTCATGGACAGCGACTTTCTTTTCAGCGTTATATTGAATCAAGGAACCGATATTTTTGTAAAAACTGATTTTTTTCTCGGTGCGTTCAGACGGCACGCAAACCAGAAAACGAAACGCGAACGCATCGACAGAAGAGCTGTGAACGAGCAGAAAATGCTTGATGAAAAATATAGTTTTTCAAAATTCGGCTCTTTCGCGAAAAACTTCTACAAAGTCCGCTATGTTTTCTCCAAATTCGGCTGGCTCACAATGCAGGGAGGGCCGCTTCTGGCGTTCAGACATTTGAGCAGGGCTTCATTAAAAAGGGTCGGGCATTTATGAAAAACAGAATCCTCATCCTCGCCCACTCTTTCCCTCAAAACGAAAAAGATTTCCGGGGAAGGTTCATTCTCGAATATGTAAAATCTCATCCGGAGAGCGAATTTCATGTCGTCGCACCTTTTCGCGGCAGAAGTTTCGAAACGAATATCGACGGCGCTTCCGTCCATTATTTCAACTGGGATCACAACTATCTGGCGGGAAGAAGGATTTATCAGCCCTCGACTCTCTTCGTTACAGTGCAGCTGCTTTCAGGTTTTGTTTCGAATGCAAAAAAACTGCTGAAAGAGTACGATTTTGAAAAAATATTCGCCTGCTGGGCCGTTCCTGCCGGATTTTCCGCATATTTTCTAAAAAAATCCTGCAAAATAAATTACGATGTCTGGCTTTTGGGAACAGACGTGAATAAATTTATAAACTTTCCTTTTGTTCTGTCAATAACACTGAAAAACGCTGAAAAAATTTATTCCAACAGCAACAGGCTTTCGGAAACGGTCGCAAAAAAAATACCGGGACTCAATATAGAAATCCTGCCGACTTATTCCGCTCTTCCTCAACCGAAAAGGCCCGAAAAACCGCTTGAGACCGATAAAAAAAATCTGAATATCGCGTTTGTAGGAAGACTCGAAAAGGTCAAAGGGTTCGATTTTTATCTTGAGATCGCGGAAAAAGTTCTGAAAAAAAGAAAAGACACAACGTTTTTTGCATTCGGGAGAGGAAGCATGGATCCCGAAGCCGAAGAGGCAGCAAAAAAGGGAATCATAAGATGGAACGGGGCCGCAACTCTTGAAGAATTATCATATTACACTGATTTCATTGATGTTTTATGCATAACTTCCCGAAACGAAAGTATGCCTGTAGTCTTTTGGGAATTTCAGAACAAATGCCGGATCCTGTCGTTTCCTGTCGGAGATATCCCGCTGCATGCAAAACCTGAAGACATCTGTGCCGATGTTGACAATTTTGTAGAAAAACTCCTTGAAATACACAAAGATTATTGATGTTTTTTTATTATGTGGTAAAACTCTCCGTTTTTTGAAAAAGGAGTTCGAATGAAAATAGAGCTTACCCCTTCGATTCTTCTCGATATGCTTGAAGAATATTCGGTGATAAACAAAAACCAGAAGGAGCTGATTCTTTCAAGGCGCGACTACTACGAGTCGATGTTTCAGAACAACTTCCGCAGAGAACCTTTCGTGACGGAACTTGTCGCTTTTGCGTGCGAAAGTGAAAAAATCAAGTGCGATGAAGAACAGCTTCTGAAGCTGATTGCGGCGCGCAGCGGCTGCGAATACATTGTCATCGACCCGCTGAAAATCGATTCACAGCTTATTGTCAAAATGATAAGCGCTAAATACGGCAGAATCAACCGACTGATACCGCTTTACAAAGAAGGTGATGCTCTCGTCGTCGCGATGGCAGACCCGTTCAGAATGGATCTCATTGACCAGCTTTCGACAAGCTGCGGCTGCGAAATAATCCCGGTCGTAGCTTCGGCAAGGGAAATCGAAAAAACCATAGACGACCTTTTCGGCTTCAAAAAGTCGATAAAAGCGGCCGCCGAAGACAACGCGAAGGAAAATTACAACAATCTGGAAAACCTCACCGGGCTCGGACAGGCGAAAAATATGGACGACAAGCACATCATCAATGCTGTTGACTATATGCTGAAATACGCGATCGAGCAGGAGGCGAGCGACATCCACATCGAGCCGAAACCCGCCGAAACTCTGATCCGCTTCAGGCTTGACGGCGTTCTCCACACTATTTATTCGTTCCCGTCAGAGGCACACCTTCCCTTTTTGAGCCGTCTCAAAATGCTTGCAAAAATGGATATCGCCGAAAAAAGGCGCCCGCAGGACGGCAGGATCAAAGTTCTCACCGAAACAGGTCAGACTGTCGAGCTCCGTGCCAGTACGATTCCCGTCGTAAGCGGAGAAAAAATGGTTCTCCGAATTTTGGAATCCGGAAATTTTATCAAAGATATCAGCAACATAGGTTTTACAGACGAGCAGAAGAAGTCTTTCGAAGAAGCGATGAAAAAGTCTTACGGAATGGTACTTGTAACAGGTCCTACCGGAAGCGGAAAATCGACCACGCTCTATTCAACTCTTAAAACGATGGCTTCTCCCGAAATCAACATAATTTCCGTTGAAGACCCTATCGAAATCGTAATCAATGAAATAAACCAGATGGGTGTCAACGTAAAAGCGGGAATCACTTTTTCGAGTGCGCTGCGCCACATTTTGAGACAGGATCCCGACATCGTTATGATAGGCGAGATCCGCGACAAAGAGACCGCCGCAAACGCTGTTCAGGCGGCATTGACGGGGCATTTGGTGCTTTCAACTCTCCACACGAACGACACCGCGACCGCAGTTGAGCGTCTCGGAGACTTGGGAGTCGAACCTTTCCTCATCGCAAGCGTCCTCAACGCAGTCGTCGCACAGAGACTTGTCAGAAAAGTCTGCCCGCACTGCGCTTTTACCCGCGAAATGACTGAGGAAGAAAAGATAACGCTGCACCTTCCGCTTGAACACACTTACAAGATCCGTGATTCGGAAGGGTGCGTAAAATGCCGCTTTACCGGCTACAAAGGGCGAACTGCGATAGTCGAATATATGCCGGTAACGGCAAAAATGCGTTCTCTGATCTCATCGGGCGCAACTACCGAAGAGCTCAGAAACAACGCAGTGATGGACGGAATGATGACTTTGAAGGAAGCGGCAATCCGCAAACTTGCCGACGGCGTCACGACTTTCAGCGAAATCGTGAAGGCACTTTACTACGATTGATAATAAAGAGGTCAAACATGAAAAACCGTTTTAAAATCTACATATTCGCGGCTTTATCCGCTGCATTTGCACTTGTTTCATGCAGCAACAGCATCGAAGGTTTCGAGACCAGCGACAGAATGCTTTCGCTTACGACTTTCAACGCAAAAATGACCGACGACCTTGCATTTAAAGGCAAAAGATTTCAGAAAATGAGAGCCGTTTTTGCCGAAAACTCAAGCGAAATCCTCTGCATTCAGGACCTTTACGGCAACAAGGTGCTTGATGAAGTCCGCAAAATGCTGAAAAACGATTACGGCTACGATTACGCGCTTTATGCAAAAACGAGCAACGAAGACGAAGATCTTGAATACACTGCGGCGCAGACAATACCGGCATCATGCACCATGGAAGACGTTGCGCCCATAATGTCATGCGTTATGACAAACTGCTCCGATTACGACGCGGCCTGCATCGTGCAGAACTGCTGGCAGTCTTTCCTTGAACTTTCGGGAGAATGCCGGAACTGCATGCTGGGAAACGGGGTCGAAGCCATTGCAAACGGCAATTATCAGGAGATCCTCGCAACATGCATGCAGGATACCAGAATTCCGGCAAAAAAACTTGAATACGAATTTTCGGGAAACAGCGGCGTCCTTCTCGCGTCGAAGCTTCCGATGTCAAATAAAACACCAATAAAATTAAGATCTTTTGGAAGGATGAGAACCGCGGTTGCAGCGACTGTAACAAAAGACGCCATTGGAAAAATACAGATCATCTGCACCGGTCTTTCGCCTTTGAGTGAAGCTGAATACGACGGATTCGGAGAAAGCTGGGAAGACGAGCAGATGACTCAGATCGGACAGATCCTTGCAGTTCCGGTCAGTGAGGATGTTGTTCAGCGCATAATTTTGGGCGATTTCGACGGAAACCTTGCCGCAGGAAACATCCGCGAACACAACCCTGCTCCGGTCGCACTTCTCGAAGAAAACGGCTGGTATGATCCGTATTTCGATGTCGAACCGAAAGAAGAACTCGACTGCACCGTATGTCCAGACAATCCTTTTGTTCCGGACGAAATGCAGGAATCGGTTCCCGACCACATTTTCTTTCTGGAGAAGAAAGGCTACGAATTTTTATCGGAAAGAATTTTCCTGAACGAATTCACCGATTTCAACATGGAACATCAGACAAAAACAAGCTATTCCGTCTCCGACCACTACGGAATAACAGCCGTCATGAGTGTTGAAAGCAAATAGCACCGTCGTCATGTTGAGCATTAGCGGAATATCTTTGCGATTCTTCGATTCACTCAGAATGACGCGGAAATTTGACAATTTTTGCGTAACGGTTAAAAAAGCGCGTTGTTTTTTGAGTATTATGAAATTAGGGGGTATAAAATGGAAAGAAACGAAATTTTGGAAAAGGTCATAAAACTTGCGAAAGAAAAACTGGTTCCCAAGAAAAACATTGAAGTTAAGGAAACTTCCTGCTTTCAGGAGGATCTCAACGCCGATTCTATCGACATCACAGATTTCGTCATGGAACTCGAGAATGTTTTTGAAATAAAAATTTCCGACAAAGACATCGAAAATATCAAGACCATCGGCGATGCGGTCGATCTTATTTACAAAAATAAGTCAAAATAAATTTCGACAACACTCACAAAATCAAGATACTCTCTATTTTTCAACGGCATTTTTTTGAATTATATATAAAATATTATATATTACCGCGGTTTTATGAAAATTGACTCGGAGTTTGCCTTGAACGACTCAAAACATATCAATCACGGTAAAATTTTTGTTATTTCGGCTCCGTCCGGCGCGGGCAAAACCACTTTGGTCGGAAAGTTGAAGGAGCATTTTCCTCTTTTAGCCGAATCGGTTTCATGCACGACAAGAGCTCCTCGCGGGCACGAAGTCGACGGCATCGACTATTTTTTTCTCACAAAAGAGGAGTTTTTTGCAAAGAGAGAGGCGGGACTTTTCGCTGAATGGGCCGAAGTCCACAGCAACTTCTACGGGACTCCGCTCGATTTTCTGCAGAAACAGCTTGACTGCGGCAAAGACATCATCTGCGATATCGACTATCAGGGTGCGATAAACATCAAAAAGGCCTTTCCGGATGAAGCTGTCCTCATTCTTGTGCTGCCTCCTTCGATGGAAGAACTCGAATCGAGGCTCCGTCTGCGGGCAACGGATAATCCCGAAGTCATAAAAACGCGGCTTCACAATGCGAAAAACGAGATTCTGCACTATCCGTATTTCGATTTTGTGGTTGTAAACAACGACCTGAACATCGCCATAGCACAGATGACGGCGATAATTTCAGCGCACACCGACTCTTCGATATTCCACAATTTGGAGACTATAAAAAAACTTACGGAGTAAAATGGACAAAAAAAAGCTGCTCTCCATTTTAAAAAGCGAACTTTATATCAGCATTCCGAAAGTTGTGAGACCCGATTCGATAATACGTGAAGTTGAAAAACACTCCGGAATCAAAAACCCCTACGATCTTGCCACGCTTACCGGCAGGATACAGCAGGCGATAGCGATGGCATCTGCCGCACACAGCGGAGTTGTGAGAAAAAGCGGGGAACCTTACATTTTCCATCCTTACACTGTTGCATACCTTCTCGCAGCAGGCGGAATGGATGACGACTGCGTCATTGCAGGACTTCTGCACGACACGGTCGAAGACACGAGCATGACTGTCGAAGAGATCGAAGCAGCTTTCGGAAAAAATGTCGCAAACCTTGTTGACGGCGTCACAAAACTTACCAAAATCAGGGAAAAAATCGAAAACGAGGAAATCTGCCGCAAATTAACGCGTGAGGAAAAGCAGGCAACCGCGATAAAAAAACTTCTCACTTTCGCGCAGAACGATTCCCGGATAATCATGATCAAACTTTTCGACCGTCTGCACAACATGATGACGCTTGATGCAATGGTGCCGGAAAAACAGGAACGGATCGCACTCGAAACATTAAATCTTTACGTTCCGCTTGCCCACAGGCTCGGAATCTACTGGCTGAAAGAGGCTTTGGAGGCGCTTGCGTTCTACTTCGGATTTCCTGAAGAATGGGCTGAAATCGACCGCGGCGTAAACGAGACATATCCGAATCTTGCGACACTGACGGCTTCCCTGGACGAAAAAACGAAAAATGTTTTCCGGGATTTTGCTCCGTTCATGGCAGCAAAAATATCAAAAGTTTACTGCAAAACGAAATCCTATTACTACATCTACACGAAAACGCTGAAGAAAAATCTCGAAGTCGGAGACCTCAAAAACATCCTTTCGGTCAGGATAGTACTCAAGACCGATGATGTTTTCGACTGCTACACAGTACTCGGAATGCTCCACCTTTTCCCCGGATTTTCGCTTGTACAGCGCTATCTCAAAGACTATATCGCGACACCGAAAGTAAACGGATATCAGTCGCTCCACACGCTGATAAGATTCAAAGAATACTTCGTCGAATTCCAGATCTGTACCGAAGAGATGGAGCGTGTGGCGCAGGAAGGCCAGCTTTCAAAATGGAAGACCAGAGACGATCCTGCTTACAGAGACACGCTTGCGGACTGGCTCAAATCGATTTTCAGCGAACTTATCGATTCGTCCTCAAAGCCGGAAACTTTTGTAAGCGACATCGAAACCCTTCTTCCGCTTGACAAAATTATGGTTTTCACACCTACCGGTCAGGAAATTTCACTCCCGGAAGGTGCGACACTTCTTGATTTTGCCTACGCGATCCACAGTGATCTCGGCGAAAAATGCATCGGCGGAACAGTAAACGGCAAACGGGCAACGATAAGCCAGGTCCTGCAGAGCAAGGATGAAGTCAAGGTCGATACTGCCGAGAACCAGAATCCGCGTGAAGACTGGCTCGATTTCGTCAAAACCCAGCGTGCAAAGCAGTTCATCAAACGCTATCTGCAGAAGCAGCAGGACAAAATTCTGGAAAACAAAGGGCGTGACATTCTGAAACCGCTTTTTGTGTCGCAGGAAAAAGGGGGATTTTTCGATACCCTTGAAAAGCAGCCTGAATTTGTAAATTTTGCCGAGAAGTTTTCGCTGCCGAAGCAGAACACTTTAAGCTCTTTTTTCATAAAAACGGCAACAGGCGAACTGAAACTCGAAACAGTAATCGAAGAATTTTTCCCGCAGGATGAAATTTCCAGACTCATCAGCGCCTTCCCGCGAAGAGTGGCTCCTCTTTTCGTGCTTCAGGATGAAAGAACCGAAGATCTTCCGCCTATTTTCATTAAAGATATCGGCATGATAAGCGATTACAAAACCGCGCGCTGCTGCCAGCCGGCTGAAGGCGACATCGTTTCGGCCGTGGTTTCGTCGGACGAAGGCTACATCATTCACAAGCACAAATGTCCGAAAATCGCCAGGATCGATGCCGGACATCTGAAAGAAAATGTCTACTGGTTCGAATATCCGAGATATGAGATTTCTTTCATCATCAGTCTTCAGAACAGAAAAGGTGCCCTGATGGAGTTGGCGAATGAACTCAACGACAAAAATTTCAACATTTCGAGCCTTCACCTCAACGCCGACGATGCCGATGAATATACCGGAAAAGTTTATGTCACGGTTCAGGGCTCAAACATCCAAAGCGTTGAAAATCTTAAGGAATCGCTTAAAGATAAAGAAGTTATCATAGATTTTAAAATCAACAACATTCATTACAGAGGTTAAAATGAAAGGTGTTTACACTGCTATTGTCACCCCGTTCAAAGAATCGGGAAAAATTGATTTTGATGCCTTCGGAAAACTGCTTGAAGAACAGGTAAAAGCCAAGGTTTCCGGCGTTGTCGTTGCAGGAACGACAGGCGAAGGAGCGACCTTGAGTCACGCCGAAAAAGAGGAGCTTTTCCGCTTCACGAAAGAGCATGCTTCCAATCTCGACCTTGTTGCCGGAACGGGAACAAACAACACGGCTGACAGCGTAAAACAGACCGAAATCGCCCTCGAAGCAGGTTTTGAAAAAGTCCTCATCGTTACGCCGTACTACAACAAACCGACGCCGAAAGGTCTTTTCGCCCACTACAGCGCAGTCGCAGTAACAGGGGCAAAAATAGTGCTTTACAACGTTCCGGGAAGAACGGGGCTCAATATCGCTCCTGCAGCTCTCAAAATGATAACCGAGATCAAGAATGTCGTTGCCGTAAAAGAGGCTACCGGCGATCTCGGAAGACTCGCCGACTATCTCGACGCGGTCGGAACAGAGCGTTTCGACTTTCTTTCGGGTGACGATTTCACAGTCGTTCCCTTCATTTCGATGGGCGGAAAAGGTGTCATCAGCGTTCTTTCGAACATCTACCCCGAAGTCTGCGTGAAAATGGTTGATGCGGCACTTTCCGGCGATTTTGCAACAGCAGCGAAGATCCAGCTTGCAACAAATAAAATCAACCATGCAATGTTCATGGAATCAAACCCGATACCGGTAAAAGAAGCTCTTTGCATGATGAAAAAATGCGGAAGCTCTTTCAGACCGCCTCTTGCGAACATCGAAGAAATAAATCTGACAAAACTTGCTGATATAATTAAAGATTTCGAAAAAATCAAAGAGGCTTTATAATCAGATTTTTGAGGAAAAATGACACTTAAATTCGCCCTTGTAGGCTGCGGCAGGATCGTAAAAAAACACATTGACGCTCTTTTAAACATTCCGAAAGCAGAACTTGTCGCGGTGTGCGACATCGTTCCCGAAAAAGCAAAAAAAGCAGGTGTTGCGGCCGGAGTTCCGTGGTATGAAAGCTACGATGAAATGCTCACTGCCCATCCCGAAGTCGATGTCGTCAACGTTCTTACTCCAAGCGGGCTTCACCCTGCTCACGTCATCGACATCGTGAAAAAATACAGAAAGCACATCGTCTGCGAAAAACCGATGGCGCTTAAACTGAGCGATGCCGACGAGATGATCCGTACCTGCGACATGAACGGCGTCAGGCTTTTCATCGTCAAGCAGAACCGCTTCAATCTGCCGGTCCAGATCCTGCGCAAAAAACTCGAAAGCGGCGGTTTCGGCAAACTCGTCATGGGAACAGTCCGAGTCCGCTGGTGCAGAAAGCAGGAATACTACGATGCCGATCCGTGGCGCGGGACATGGGCTTACGACGGCGGCGTAATCACGAACCAGGCAAGCCACCACATTGATCTGCTCGAATGGATGCTCGGTGAACCGGTCAGCGTCATGGCGATGAACGGAACATACCTCGTAAACATCGAAGCCGACGACACCTGCGCCGCGATAATCAAGTTCAGAAACGGCGCTCTCGGCATAGTCGAAGCAACCACGGCAACGCGTCCGGCCGACCTTGAAGGCTCTCTTTCGATCTTAGGCGAGAAAGGAAACTGCGTCATCGGCGGTTTTGCTGTAAACAAAATGCAGGAGTGGAATTTCGAAGGCGAAACTCCCGACGAAAGAAAGGAAATTTTGGAAAAATACAGCGAAAACCCGCCTAATGTTTACGGATTCGGGCACATCCGCTATCTTGAAAGCGTCATTGACTGCATCGAAAACGGCAAACACGCTCTCGTTGACGGACTCGAAGGAAGGAAGTCGCTCGAACTCATCAACGCGATCTACGAATCGGTCGAAACGGGCAAGGAAGTCCACCTTGTTTTCGAGCCGAAAGAATCAAAACTGGGGCGGACAAATTTTTGAGGAAACATGAAAACAAGTAAAATTTGCTCAATAATTTCAAACCAATTCGTCACAAAAGACACCTTTCTGATGAATGTGGAATTTGACGAGATCCCGCAGGCGGGGCAGTTCCTCATGCTCTCAAAAACAGACGGCTTGAGCGAGCCTTTTCTGCCGCGTCCGATCTCGGTCTTCGACTGGAATGACGGCATTCTATCGCTTCTTATCAAAGTTGTCGGCAAGGGAACCATGATGCTTTCCGAGATGAAAGCGGGCGAAAAGATCAGGATCACCGGGTATCTGGGAAACTGTTTCCCCGACACTGACGGAACTTTGTGCTGCATCGGCGGAGGAATAGGCGTCGCACCTCTTTTCTACACCGCGAAGATCTCGAGAGCGGCGAAAAAATGTTTTATTCTCGGCTTCCGCGACAAAGATTCAGTTCTCATGGAGGAAAAATTCAGAGAGCTGGGCGAAGTCACGATCGTTACCGATGATGGCAGTTACGGACTTAAGAAATATCCGCATGAAGTGCTTGAAACCCTTGTCGATAAAGGGTTTGAACCGAGTCTGATCTGCACCTGCGGACCTCTCATAATGATGGACTGCGTTGAAAAAGCATGCGGAAAATTCGGGATCACGGAACTTTATAAATCTTATGAAACGACCATGGGCTGCGGGATCGGAGCCTGCCTCGGCTGCAGGATAGAAACGGCCGGCGGCAGCTTCCTCGTATGCAAGGAAGGTCCGGTATTCAAGGCAAACAGGAGGGGAAAATGAAAAAAACGGCGATAATTTTTGTTCTGACTGCATTCTGCGCTCTGATTTCCGGTTGCGGAAGCGTTGACAAAAAAGGAAACGATGAAAAAGATGCGAATCTCAAACTTCTTGAAGAAGAGAGCAAAGATGCCGCATACCTCGAAGGAAAGGAGCTTTTAGCGAAACAGGATTACGAGAAAGCGATCGAATCCTTCAAAAACAGCACTGTCAAAGACGCAGAGTTCTATATTGCCTATTCGCTTGCGGCACTCAACCGCACCGACGAAGCGAAAAAAGCCTTTGAAACCTGCATCGATAAAGGGGTTCAGCCCGTTGAATCGCTTTACAACTTAGCTTTGATCTCTTACGACGCACAGGATGTAAACTCGGCTAAAACTTATGCCGAAAAAGCGCTGAAACTCGATCCGAAACACGTTGCGACGCTTTTTTTCTACGGCAACCTGTTTTTTGTCGAACAGAACATGAACGAAGCCCTGAAATACTACAAGGAAGCTGAAAAGATCGATCCGAAATCAAGCGAGATCCAGAACGCGATATTCCTTGTCTACCTTCAGAGCGAGCAGTTTGAAAATGCATGGAAAATCAGAGAAAAACTCGACAAGGACAGTCCTGAGATAGTTTTTGCAGTCATGCAGATCGCTGAAATCACGGGAAATTTTCTTGAAGGGGCAAATTTTGCGAAAAAAGAACTCCTTTCTGAAAACAGAATAAGAAACCTCGCGAAGATCCTCTTCACAAAAGGGGGTGACCTTATAAAAGCCCTTGAACTTGCCGAAGAAGAAAAGATCAAAGAAGGCAAATACGCCCTTCTCGACCGCTCGACGACTCCGGGAAGCGCTTATGTCCTCGCCCTCGATTCCGAGAAAAACATGTTTGTTTCATGTGAAACAAATCCCGGAAACCTAATTCCGACCGAGGTTTCGGAGCAGGGGATCAAAGTCGAAGGCATCGACCAGATTATTCCTTTCAAAGAAGTTTCGGCAAAATTAGCGGATTTCTGCAAAGGGAAATAAAAACGCTGCTTATTCGTTCTCTTCTTCGCTTTCTTTAATTATGTCAAACAGTTGAAAAACGATATTCATCGCTTCGCGGGGATTTATCTTTTCGGGATCGACTCTTCTAAGAACTTTTTCGATCTCGTGCAGATAGTCAGGAACAATACTTTTGTTCTGCTCTTCCGCCATTGAAAATATGTCGGCTTGAAGAGATGAACCGTTCTCAAAACGCATCCTGCGGTCGAAACCTTCCATTTTTTTGAGGATCTTTTCGGCGTTTTTGATCACTTCCTTCGGCATGTCGGTGAGTTTAGCGACTTCGACACCGAAACTCCTGCTGCTGCCGCCCTCTTCCATCTGATAGAGGAATTTTATTTTTCCTGCATATTCCCTGACTGTCATGTGAAAATTCGCGACCTGGTCGAAATCTTCGGCAAGCTCAGTCAGGATGTGGTAGTGCGTCGCAAAAAGGGTCGTTGCGTTGATCTTTGTTATGATGTATTCGGCGATCGCGCGGGCTAAACTGATACCGTCGTAAGTTCCCGTTCCGCGCCCGATCTCGTCAAGGATTATGAGCGATTTTTCGGTCGCGGCATTGAGGATCGATGCGGCTTCCTTCATTTCGACGAGGAAAGTCGATTCGCCTCTCGAAAGGTTGTCGCTCGCCCCTACTCTCGTAAAAATCGCGTCAACAATGCCTATTTTCGCTCTTTCGGCGGGAACGAAACTGCCGGTCTGCGCCAATAAAACTATGAGTGCCGTCATTCTCATCAAAGTCGATTTACCGCCCATGTTGGGGCCTGTGACAAGGCAGAAACGGCGGTTTCCCGAGCCTATGGAAACGCTTGCAGGAACATATCTCGCATCTTTGAGGCATGCTTCCACTACCGGGTGTCTGCCGTCAACTATATCGATCCCCTCTTCGTCGGTGACATCGGGGCGGCAGTAGTTTTTTTCTACTGCAAGTTTTGCGAAACCGCTGAAAAGATCGAGCCACGCGATGAATTTTGCGACAGTTTGAATCTCGTCTTTGAATGAAGCTATTTCTGCGACAGTGTCTTCAAGAATTTTGAGTTCAAGAGAGGTCAGGCGGTCTTTTGCCGAAGAAATTTTCTCTTCGAGTTCCTTCAGTTCCGCCGTGAAATAGCGCTCCGCCCCGACAGTTGTCTGCTTTCTGATGAAATAGTCGGGAACCTGCTTTTCAAAACGTTTGCTGATCTCGAAAAAATATCCGAAAACTTTGTTAAAACCTACTTTCAATGCGGGTATACCGGTTTTTTCACGCTCTCCTGCCTCAAGTGCAACGATGTGTCCCCTCGAATTGTGGATCAGATCGGAAAGTTCCGCCACTTCTTCCGAAAAACTGCCGGATACGAACCCGCCTTCCCTGTAGATAAGCGGCGGATCATCAACAAACCTCTCCTGCCAGGAACGGATCTTATCCTCAGTCAGCAAAAGTTCAGAATCATTCGCGAAAAACGGCATCCTTTCAGGCATTTTCATAATGAAGGAGCGTATTTTCAGCGCAAAAACAAGCGAAGACGCAAGCATCACGATTTCGCGCGGACCGCCTTTTTTGACAAGGATACGGCTCAAAGTCCTTTCAAAATCCCTGATTTTCCCGAGGTCTTCCCTGATTTCACGGAGAAAAACCCCTTCTTCTGCAAGCGATGCGACACAGCATTGCCGGAGCAGTATTTTGTCGCGGTTTTTCAGAGGATTTTTTATGACTTCCGAAAGAAGCCTTTTTCCCATCGGGGTCTGCGTCCTGTCTATCGCCCAAAGCAGCGAACCGACCCTTTCGCCGCCGATAAGCGTCTTTTCAAGCTCCAGATTAGAGACTGTGTTGTAGTCAAGCGACGCAGTATCCCCGCTTTTCCATTCTACGGGAAGCCTGAGAGGCGGAAAGTTGCCGAAATAAAGGGAATCGACATAAAAAAGAAGCTGCTTTAAAGAGTGTTCAACATTCTTGTCAAAGGTGCATCCGCAAAGGCTTTCAAGGTATTCTGCGGCAAGAGACGAAGGGACCCAGTCATTGAATCTTTCCAGGTTGATCACTTCGCCGTCAACAAAAGACGATGTCTCGGAAACAACAGTCTCTCTCGGAGCGATAAGGTTTATCGTGTCTGCCGCCGAAACATCGGTCGAAACAGTATAAAACACGTTTCCGCAGCTGACATCGACCCAGCTCAGATAAGCATCTTTCTTTTTGAAAAAAACCGACATCAGCCAGTTGCTCCGGTTTTCGGGAAGCGAACTTTCTTCGACTACCGTTCCGGGAGTCATTATCCGCACGACACTCCGGTCGAAAGTACGTTTCGCGTTGTCAAAACTTTCATTCTGTTCACAGACGGCGACCTTTTTTCCTGCTTCGAGCAGTTTTTTTATGTAGAGATCGGCTGCATGCCAGGGAACTCCGGCAAGGGGAATGTCGTGGCGGCTGGTAAGCGTTATCCCAAGGATTTCAGAGGCTTCCACAGCATCGTCAAAAAACATTTCGTAAAAATCGCCCATGCGGAAAAACAGTATCGCGTCGCTGTACTGCTTCTTCATTTCGAGATACTGGCGCATAGCCGGCGTTTCCATCGCCTTTTCCATTGCGGTTTTTGCTGGCATAAAAACTCCTGTTTTCAGACTGTCGATTATCGGGAAAGCCGCTTGAACTCTTAAGATTCCAGGATGTTAGAGATCGATTCCATGTGGTTTATGCTGTAAACGACTTTCGCAAAGAATCTCGCAACATCGACTTCATGATACCACGGATGAGCTTTTTTGAAATCTTCGCCGCGGTTGACTGCATTCGTTCCCGTGACACTTCTGACGAATCCGTCGGCGTGGGCTTTGTCGAGTTTTGCGACAGCTTCGCCGTTGAAGAACGGGAACGTGCAGAAAACATCTATATTCTTTGCCCCGAATTCGTGAAGTTTCTGGCACGCCGCGATCAAAGTCCCGCCTGTAGCGATCATGTCGTCAACGATAACGACATTTCTTCCGTCAACGCTGCCTACCAATTTGGTATCTACGACTGTTGAAGCCTTGGAGTAGTCACGTTCCTTGACAATGAGAGCCATATCGGTCGCCAGTTCGCGTGAATAGTATCTTGCAGTTTCGGCCGAACCGACGTCCGGAGCTACGACGACGGTGTTTTCTGATATGATGTGTCTGTCGTTCATCGACTTCATAAGCTGCCTTGACGCATGAAGGTTGTCAAGTCTTACAACATGGAAGAAACCCGCGATAGCCTCAGCGTGAATGTCGATCGTAAGGACTCTCGCCGCGCCGCTTGCCTCGATGAAAGAAGCCACCATCGAAGCCGTAACGCTTTCACGCCCTTTTCTGCGCTCCTGACGCGCATTCGGGAACTGCGGGATGACAGCCGTGATCGAAGCGGCATCGCTGTTGTGAACTGCATTCAGAGCTGTCGCCAGAGCCATCAGGTTGTCGTTTACCGAATAAGGTGAAAGCGGATCGTCCATGAGCTGAACGACATAGACATCCATGCCGCGGATCGGCTCGTCGATGGAAGTTTTGATCTCGCCGTTCGCGAAGTGCGTTTCGGTGCTTTTTATATAGCGGAAACGCTCCTCCAAACGCTCCTTTTTGTACTTTTCCTTAAGGTATTCGACCATTGCATCCGCAAAAACCTTACCAGAATTACATGCAACGATACCAAGCTGACCACGATCCGCACTCATTTTTTACCTCCTCCGAGAGTTATTCAAACAGCCGCTGAAAAATACCGATTTTTGCCTTTTCTGCAAGAAATTTTTTGATTGGTTTTTATCGGAGCGCGTCTGTCCCGCCTGCAATCTACGAACCTAATCCCAACCCTTCTCCATTGTGGCGAAGGAAACTTATATTACGAAGTCAACGGCAACAAATATGAATATGACCAAAACGACCCTGATTCTGTAACATCGGCATTGAACGATGCCAGAGCTGAATGCCTCGGTTAACATAAGATAAAGCCGGTCAGTTAAATAGCTAGGGTTAATATCCTGACACCGTGTCAGTTTTTTCTGCCGGAGCGTGGGCGGCGTCCGCAGAATCCCGGTTGGTGAGCGTAGTCGTTGCAAAGATTTTTAGTTTTCCTTATCTTTGAAGCGGACTTCTCCGCCGTGGAAATCTTTCCAGAAATTCACGAATTCAAAATAATAAATCTGCATCGCGGAAAAAATACGGGACAAATCCTTTTCGGAAATACGGCCTTTATTGTGAGCCAATTGGAATGAACCGCTGGAAAGCACCCATATTTTCGTGTCATTTTCCGTGGGATTTCCTTGTGTTATGTGGAAATGGATCGGCTCGTTTTTCTCATTTGACCAGAAATAGATTTTAAATCCTGCGGCACGAAGGAACTCAGGCATTATGCACTCTCCAGAGAATCGAGAGAGCGGAATGTCGTGATAGCAGGATAAATTTTTTTGAGATATTCCTTGAAAAAAGCATCTTTTTCAGAATCAAAGTTTGAATGGATCACCGTTCCGTCGTTTCTCAGCAATACAGCCTTTGCAGTGCTGCACTCTTCAAAACAAACATCATTATCTGTATAAGTGATCAATATTCCGTCTTTTTCACAGAATTCTTTCCGCATCATGCTAAAAATCTCCTTCGTCTCAAAAAACCTGCGGATTATAGCAGAAAAACACTTGAAAACAAGAGCGAAACGAATCCCGGTTGGTGAGCCTGTCGAACCAAAAACTTGCCTTTCTTTCCTCCTTCTCTAAAATTCTGCGTTTTTTGTTGGTTTTGTTTTGAAGACGCAGTGATGGCAACACAACACATTATTAGAAAAGCGTAACCCGTTTTCACCTGAGTCAAGTATTTTCTTTAATAATTCCACACTTTTATTAACTTTTTTAAGGAGAAAACCATGAAAAGATTTTTGGTTTTGACAGCTGTCTGTGCAGCTATGTTTCTGATGGTTTCATGCGGTGGTGACAGCAGTTCAGGCGGCAGCGTGCGGAGTTACAGACGAATGCCTCAATGAAAGCTGCTGGTCAGAGAATTCCTGCTCTTCCTGCACAGCCCTTGACGATCTTGGCGGGTCGGAACTTCCCGAAAATTATTACAGCAAACTGGGAGACAGCTACGGTATCACCCTCTGGTCCTCTTCTGCAAGCGATGAATCCGACTATGTCTGGGCTCTCAGTTTCAGCAACGGCAGCGTAAATTCCCACGGCACAACCGGCGGAGGCTCTGTCCGCTGCGTCCGCAACGCTGATTAGCGCACGGTTTTACAAAACAACGGGGGGATTTTGCAGGCGAGCCGCCTGCGCTACCAGAAAGTTTCACCGAGTGAATCGTGGATTTGGCAACTACCGCGTCAGCATAATTTAGATTTTGTGGACTTTACGGATTTAATTCAAGCAGATCATTTCTTCTCTCTGAACATGAATTCTTTGAGATTTTTTTCTTCGTCTTTCTCCATTTTCCGCTTTTCGTCTTCGTAGCGTTTTTTCATCTCTTCAGGCTTAAACTTTGGATAATCTCTAGTGATTTTCAGGAAATTCTGCGCTGCAAAGTAGTGCATCCCGCGGCTTGCGTACATATTTGCGACTTCTAGCTGCCAGTAAGGGTTGCGTGCCACTTCGGCGGCTCTTTCAAGATATTTGAAGCCTGAAGCGGGATTTTTTGCCGCAAATTCGCGTCTCGAAAGCCAGCGGTAGTAGTTCCCGAGGTTTCCGGAAGTCCTCAAAGTCATGTTTTTGAGTGCGCTTTCGACAAGATCCTGCGACTCTTTTTCAAGTTTGAGCGAGCAGTAAGCCGCGGTGAGATAGTCGTTGAACCTCTTGGTCAGATCGGCGCCGCGCATATAAAGATCGAACGCCTCCTTGTAGAGTTTGTCCTTTTCCAGGATCTTTCCGTGATAAATCAGAAGCTGTCCGCGCTCGAAATCGCTGAGATCCTTTCTTTCGCTCTGGATCCTTTTGATCATTTCAAGCGCTTCGTCGTATCTTTTCTCCTTCAGCATGTTCCTGAGAACTGAAATGAAGAAAACATCCTGATTTTTATTGGCAAAATCGAGTGCAGCGGCATTGCTGCCGGAAATTTTGAAGATGAATCTTTCGAGTTCCGCCTTATTTTTTTCGTTCAGGGACACTATCTCGATTATCCGCTCGCTGAGACCGAAGCGTGTCATCCTGTCGTAAAGCGTATCGAGCACTTTCGCGTATTTTATGCCCGAAAGATCAAGAGCTTCCTTAAATAGAACGAGCGCCTGGTCATAAGCTCCCAGTCTGAGCAGGTAAACGCCGTTGATGTAGCGGGTATAGTAATATTTCGGCGCCTTTGCAAGAGCCGATGAAAGTTCCGCACCGGCAGAGACGATCTGTTCAGGATTTCCGGAATTGAGCTTGTCCACACCTTTGTCGAGCGGGATCTTGAAATTTGCGGGTTCAAGGTAGACAGCCTTGTCGTAAGGAATTTCCTCGTCCGGAGAATAACCCAAAAGCTTCTGACCGCCTTTAGTAGCTGTAAAAATCATTGTTGTCAAAGCAAAAACAGCAAGAAACGAGAGAAAAACAACTTTTTTGTTTCCGCGGATCTCGATCGGTTTTACAAGGAGGACAAGTACTAAAATCACAGGGAAAAGCGTCGCGAAATTGTGAAGGTTGAAGTCAAAAGTGTTGTGCATCACAACAAAAAAGAGAACCGCCAAAAGCCCGTTTTTCCGCTTGGTTTCGCGCTTTCCAAAGATGACGAGCCATATAAAAAATCCGAAAATGAAAATGGCAAAAACGAGACCCGTTTCAAGAATAAACTGTATCGGCTCGTTTTCAAGTTCACGGGCATAGATCCAGAGATTCGACTGGTAGTAAGAAAAAACTTTCGAAAAACTGCCCAGCCCCGAACCGGTGAAAAGAAAATCGAAGAAATAGTCCTTTGCCCTGGCAATATCGCTGACTTTATTAAAGAAACCCTCTCTTTCAAAATCGAATTCCCTTTCAAGCAGTTTAAGCCCTGTCTGATAAACAAAAATGAGCGCGAGAACGAGAGCCGCAACCGGCAGATAAAATTTGTAGCCGCTTGAATTTTTTGAAGATTTCCTGTTTATAAAGAAAAAAAGTATGAGTGCTGCAACATAAGCCGCGATCCCGCCTCTCGAAAGCGTCGCCGCAACGGCCGCAGAGTGGAAAAAGAAAAGAGCGGCATAAAAAATCTTTTTTCTCGGGAATGTCGTCGTATAGATCGAAGTTAGGGCTAAAAGACCCGAAATGCCGAAATATCCCGCGGCGTTATTGGTATTGATAAGGATCGATTCAATGAAAAATCCGCTGTGGCGCAGCCTGCCGTAAAGCCATGCGTCGGACTGCAGGAATCTCAGCGCGACCGAAAGGATTATGGCGACGGTCGAAATCAGGATCACTGTATCTATTGTATTCTGCTTCCATTTTTTATTGCCGAGAAAGATGTTCCTCGCAAGAATGCAGGAAAGAAAAATCAGCGTCAAAACACGGAATACCGAATAAATCGTATCGGTTATCGACATCGTGAGCGGATGAGCGCCCGCACCTTCGAGAGTGTGGAAGAAATGCCCCTGCGGAGAGAGTATTTTGAGCAGAGGCAGCGGCAGCGGGATCAGCTGCAGAAGCGCGAAAACGATTATTGCGGCAAGAGGAAAAATCACAGAAGAAATTGCAAAAGACTTTTTCGTCGCGAGCAGATATACCGAATATAGAAAAGTCGCGAATGCGCAGATGAACATGATGACGAGGTTCGTTCCGATATGGTAGTATACCCCGCCCAGAAGGAACGGCGGCAGAACGAAAAAAATACCCGAAGAGAGCATCAGAAATATCAATTTTATTTTACTGCTCATGCATCACTCCTTTTTGCCTTGTCTGGGATTTCTGCCGCAAAAGCGGCTTCCTTTTTCAATAAGCCTGCGTCAGCGGTCTGACTCGAGAGTTTCATAAACTTTTGAAATAAAAACTCCGATTTCCGATTCTATGATGCAGCTCATCGCGCGGACAACATCGACCGGCTTCTTGCCTTCAGCAACTTCTTTCTTCCTGTCGAAAGAGTGGACGATAATGACTTCTTCTGTCTTATAGTCTTTAAGTTCGAAATTTATCGCGACTCTTGCGTAACTTTTTTCACCTTCGATAACTTCGTCCAGAGCCAGGATCCTGCCGCTCAGAACATAGTTCGGTTTCTTGTCCATCGTAAGTATGATGTCTGAGAAGACACGCTGTTTCGAGAAATGTTTTGCAACGAGATCTGTTATCATGTCGTCCGGTCTCAAAGCCCAGAAATGGGTGTTGTAGTAGAACATCTCCTCGTAGGAAGTCCTGTAGACGAGGTTGTATTTCTTATATGCTTTGTCAGCTACGAAAGTTTTGATCCTGAGCGTTGCCTTTATCGGCTGTTCAGCACTTTCTTTCGGCTGATAGTAGACCTGATAGTAGTGTTTGAGCGGCGCTTTTGAAGAAAAGAGCGAACAGGATGAAATCGTGAAGAGAGCTATAAAGCAGACAATCAAAACGCCGGTTTTTTTCATTTTTTATCCTCTGGTGCATCTGAGTTGCCGCCGCCGAAAAGAGCCGACGGATTTTCCATGATTATTCTTGTAAATTCGCTGAAGTTGCTCATCGCATCGGAAAGATCGTCAAGCGATTTGTCGATTTTTTCGGTACTTCTTTCAAACGTAAGCTGCAGGGTATCGACCGTTTTCTGCGTCGATTCGACGAGTCCGAACATTTTGTCGACTTTCTCCTGGACATTCGCTTCTTTGTAATCCTGCCGGAACTCCGAAACGACCTCTTCCATCTTCGAAAGCGTCTTTGCCAGCGAGCCTTCTTTCGATGTAAGATCTTTAACGTTCGTCGTGATAGCCTTGACGTTATCCATGTTGCTGTTGAGCTCTTTCATAAAAACATTCGCTTCTTTTATAACGCTGCTGATCTCTTTTTTGTTTTTTGCGAGAAGCTCGTCAAGAGAGTCTGAAATACCGCCCACATTTTTGACGATCTTTTCGACATCGTCTTTCCGGACACCTTTCAGAGCCTCGTTGAACTGGTTGAGGATCGATTCAAGTTTCTGGGCGATGACAGAAGCCTTTCCCGTTATCTCGTCCCAGCCGCTCTTTTCGGAAGGGATCTCGCCGCCGACCGGAATGTTTTCACCATGACCGCCGCCTTTGAGTTCGAGGAATTTAAGACCGGTGATACCGATCGTTCCGAGCTGTGTCTTCGTTCCTTCTTTGATCGGAACGCCGGGTTTAAGGCAGAAAGCAACTTCTACGACAGCCGTATTTTCTTTGTCGACCGATATTTTTGAAACTGTTCCGATGTTCATGCCCTGAAATTTGACTGTGGAGCCTTCCGAAAGACCGGCTACCGAAATATCTTCAAAACGCGTAAAATAGCAGTCTTCGCGTTTGAGCAGACGGTTTCCGATAAGAAGCGCAGTGAGACCTAAGATCACGAATATCCCGAAAATGAAAAATATTGCGACTCTTCTTTTTTGAGCTGAAGTGACTTGCATAACACCCTCAAAAATTCACACGCGCGATTCTAAGTGTAAAAACATGATTGTCAACGGTTTCGGAATTTTTTGTTGTCCGGCAGCCGCAGAAGGTGCCGCCGACCTTAGGGAGTTTAAGATGCTTAAGGAATTTGATGAGTTTAAGGAGCAGCCGGCGAAGAAATTCAATTATCAAAAAATTTTGATATGATTCCAGGTTTTTCGGAGGTTTTATGGGCGAAAGCAAGTGTTTTCTGAGCATGCACAAACTGCTGGAAACAGCGGTTTCTGATTATCAGATGATCAATCCTGGCGACCATGTTTTAGCCGGCCTTTCGGGCGGCAAGGACAGCTCGATGCTGCTTAGGCTTCTGGCAAGAAAAAAGATCCAAACCACCAATGATTTCAGACTTTCCGCTGTTTTCGTGAAAATGGGTTTTGCCAACGACGACGAAATTTCAGAATATCTGCGCGATTTCAGCAAAAACCTCGGCGTCCAATATTTTGAGATAGAAAGATCGCTTGAAAAAATTATGGCTGCCGAAAAAAAGCAGGCGTGCTACCTCTGCTCACGAACAAGAAGACTTGCACTTTTCGACCTTGCCGACGAAATCGGAGCGAACGTCATCGCTTTCGGACACCACCGCGACGATTTTGTCCAGACATTTCTTATGAACATCTTTTTCAACGGCTCGCTTGAGGCTATGAAGCCGGTCAATCCGTTTTTCAAAGGAAAATACCGCATCATCAGACCCATGCTCTACATCAAAGAAAGTTCCGTCAAAGCCGAAATTGAAAACAGCGGCATCAAGGTTTTCGATTCGGGATGTCCTTTCGGCAAAGTTTCTGAGCGCGCCTATATCCGTTCGCTCATAGAAGAGATCACAAAACACGATAGCACTGCAAAAAACAATATTTTCAAGGCGTTATACAACCGGAAGCCCGATTTTCTCCTGAAAAAGCCGTCAAAGGATATTTTGTAGAATTTTCGAGGTAGGTTTCGTTCCGGATTAGTTTTTATAAAAAACATCAACTTTATAAAGAAATGCAAAATTTTTCTACAATAAAATCACCTTGTTGCAGAATAAATAAATAAATATAAATAAATTGTTGACTTTGCGAAAAAGGTGTATATAATGTCAAACCGCGCTGTTTTTGGGGGTGAGTTTATGCCTTTTCGGAATAGATCGGTGTTCTTTGAAAATAGATCGGCGGGTAGTCGTAGAACGACTCTGATTTTAATGAAAAACAGAGGAAAAAGAGGAGAAAACAATGGATTTTAGAGAAGCATTAAGAAGGAGACTGGCGATGAAAAGAAGATCTAAAAGTTTTAGAACTGTCCGTAAAATGAACGGTGTTTCGCGCGGCGATGCTGTCTGCGCGGCTTATTATCTTTATTGTGCAGCCGAGCTCGACGAGGGGAGGAAATGCCCCTCTGACGATTCGGTCGACCTCTTTTTTAAACTGGCGTCTTCGTTAGGCAAGACGGATCAAGTTGCTGAATTTCTTGAGAAATATGTCCATTCTGCTGAAAAGAGGGGGGTTCTTGAGCCGATAAAAGAGGATGGCGACCGCTGTTTTGAAGATTCGAATATCCGCTACGAATACCGCGAAGACCGGGATATCGAGAGAAATATAAGGGATGTAAGTGTTGTTGTAGATAGAAATCTTGTTAATCTTTACCGCTGTTTCTATGTTTCCGACGCCGGATACCGCTTTTTCGCCAAACTTATAGCAAACTTCCTCCTCAGAAAAAGCTGCACCAGAAACTTTGCTCTTCTTGAAAAGCTTCCGGAATATGTCGAAAAAGTCGTTCTTGATAACTCAACCACCCGTTTTATTGCCGATTCCGTTGATATTTCCGAAGCCGAACTCAAGTATCTCGCCTTCTGTTACCGCTGCGAAGTCGTTCCTCTTCTCTCTGAAATTATTGAAGAAACAGTTGAACACGGTGTTTCAAGACAGGAGTTTGTCGTAAAAGCGCTCGACGTAACTCCGAAAGAATACAAATCTCTTTTTGACAGAAACAAGGCTCTCTCTTCGTTCGGTTTCATAACCGACAGCGGAGAGATCGAGGAGGAGACCCTGCGCAGCATAGAGATCCAAAGCCTTGATCCGTTTTTTGACGATTTTGTGAAAAGAGCAGATTTCTCAAACACTTACGAGCTTAACTCTTTTAATGTCGGAGAAGAGGTCTCCCTTGTATTGCAGGGAGCTTTTGCCGGAAAAAAGAGTTTTTCCTTCCTTCTGTACGGAAAGCCGGGAAGCGGCAAAACGGAATACGCGAAAGCGCTGGCAAAAGCATCGGGGCTCAGGACTCTTGTGTTCAAGAACGAAGAAGAATCGACCCGCACTTCCGTTGTAAACCGTTTGCACTTCTTTCTCAGCATCGCTCATCCCGATTCTCTTATCATTGTAGATGAAGCCGACACTCTGCTGAAAACGATAGATTTCACCTTTATCGGCCCGATACCGTCGAAAAACAAAGGAATCGTCAATAAAATGTTTGAAAACAATAAAAACAAGGTCATCTGGATCGTAAACCACACTAAACAGATAGACTCATCCACCAGACGCCGTTTCAATTTCTCCTGTAAATTCGATGAGATGCCGAAGGAGCGTTTCAGAAGCATAATACTTTCCAAGCTGGAGGGGCTCAATGTCGGAGAGGAGTTGAAGATGCAGATAGTGAATTTCATCGAAAGGTACAATGTCACGGGTTCTTCCATTGAAAATGTCGTCAGCACCATACAGAATCTCGAGAATGTTGATCCGTCGAAACTCTCTTCCTGCATCGAGGCTGTATTCAAGTCGAACTCGAACCTTTTGAGCGAGGATGAGACGAAGAAATCCAAGATGCGCGAAAAGACGAAATCGGGCTACGATCTGCACGCTCTCAATACTTCCATGAGCCCTGATTCGATAGTCGAAATGATAAAAAACGCCCAAGATTTCGCGAGATCCAGCGAGTCTTCCGAAAAAGGGATACGACTGCTTTTCTACGGGCTCAGCGGAACGGGAAAGACCGAACTTGTGCGCTATATCGCCGAAAAACTCGGTAAAAACATACTTCTCAAACGGGCTTCCGACCTTTTGGACTGTTATGTCGGAGGAACTGAAAAGAATATAGGCAGAGCTTTCGAAGAGGCGGAGAGATCCGGCAGCATTCTGCTTCTTGACGAAGCTGATTCCTTTTTCAGGAACAGGGAAGGAGCTGTCCGCTCTTGGGAAGTGACTCAGGTCAACGAGCTGCTTACTCAGATGGAAGAGTTCAAAGGGATCTTCATCTGCACGACCAATCTGAGAAAGATCATGGATCCTGCTATGAACCGCCGCTTCCACGCGCTCATCGAGTTCAGGCCGCTTGAGCGTGAGGGAATAAAGGTGCTGCTTAAGAGTTACTTCGGGAAATACGATTTCAACGATTCCGATGTTGCGAGGATCGCCGCTTTCAACTCGGCTGCCCCAGGAGATTTCGGGATCCTTTCGCAGAGGATGCGCTTTATGAAACAGTCGGAGATCGGTTCCGCGTTCATAGTCGAAGAACTCTGTAAAATTCAGCGCGAGAAAAGTAACGGAAACCAGAAAACCGGCAGAATAGGATATTGTGCCTAAATTTATTATTTTTTTAATGGAGAAGCAAATGAAAATCGGCGGAAATTTCAACTGTTCAAACAACAGACTTAAATCCTTGAAAGGTGCGCCTGAGTATGTTGGCGGCGATTTTGACTGTTCTTTCAATCAGATCGAGAACATCAACGATCTTACGACAACATATATCGGCGGCGACTTCTACTGCTACGGCAACAATGTGACTGATGAAGATGTCCGCATTCTTAAAGAAAAAAACATCGTTAAGGGAAAGATCTACTACAAAGATTCGGACGATCCGGCGCAGCAGCTTTTCAGAGGCAGAAAATCGGTCCCGGGAGAGGAAGCTGTAGAATTTTTTAAAAAACACAAAGATCTGATCCCTGAAGAAAAACGTAAAGAATTGGGATTTTAGAAAATGAGCAGACCGGGATCCCTGCAAAGCGCAACAGAAAATATAAATAAAAATTTAGAAAAATGGCGTTTTTTTCTATTTATCGTAAGATATTGAGTTTTTTGTTGTTTTTAATTTTGCAGGAGATCTCGGAATGGGAAGAAAAAGCGGACTTTACATACCTTTGGGCGAACGTTTGAGAAGATCAGGGAATATTGAATTGACATTTACTTTACCGGAAATCAACAAAATACTTGAAGAAAGCCATCATCAGCTTCCGGAAAGTGCTTCCAGGCATCGTGCATGGTGGGGCAACAGCGAATCCAACCCTCAGGCAAAGGAAGGCTGGCTTGATTATGGCTACGAGGTTGTGGCGGTTCAATTTAATTCCAAAAATGAAATTGAAAAGGTCACTTTCAGAAACCAAAAGTCTAAAGAGTATGCGACTTATTCCAAATACTCTTTAGAAAAAAAACGCTCTTCGCAAACACTGCCGGAAGAAGTAAAAAAATGTGTTTCCTGTCTCAAAACCATAAATAAAGATTTTGATTTCTGTCCGTATTGCGGAGCAAAACAAAACTACAAATGCCCTAATTGCGGCGCAATTCTTCAAAAAGGATTCAATTTTTGCCCTAATTGCGGGGAAAAAAGAAAAGATATGTGATTTTTAACTTTTTTGGGAGGTCTAAGATGAGCAATAGCAAATATGATTTCGAGGCGTTGGTCGCCAAGTTAAACGATGCAGACTCTGTGACAATGAAATTTGAGGAACTTAGAGAGTTGCTTGGTTCATGGACTGATTCTGCGGAAAAACATCAGGCTTGGTGGAGCGGAAAAGACCGTTCACATCTCCAACCTTTGTTTGCTGCCGGATATAAAGCCAGTCCCCATCTCAAAGAAGAAACTGTTACTTTTGTTAAAACACAGCTGGGGGCTTACAGTCAAAACAGTTCTTCTAAACCTAAAAACAATGGTAGTGCTAAAAGTAGCAATGGAAACATTAGCAACAAAAACCGGTATCAACGCAAACCTGAGGACATCGAGAAGTTTAGAGGAGAAATAGAAAATTTTTTAAAAGAAACAAATGCATCAGAAGAAATAGCATGCCTCTTGAAAAAGGATCTCTCAAAAACGACAGATATGCCTTTTTACAAGCAAGAAACCGAACCGGAAATTATTACACGAATTCGTACTTATTGCAAATTGCTGATAAATTTTAACAATGACGCATTTACAGAAAAGTTGTTGAGTGAACTCTCAAAACAACAGCAGCAATCATTAAGAAAATTATCAAGACCGTTAAATAAACAGTCAGAAGGCGTAATCTGGGAACACTCTATTCCTGTGAACTACACGAAAAAAATGCTGCTGGATCTGATCAAGAAAAAAGATCTCAAAACTATTAAAGAATACCTGAATTTTGTTTATGAAAAGGCTCCCCAGATTTATCTGACAAAAGAGCAGGACGAAAAAGTAAACCAAAATTACAGAGACACTATGCCGGAAGGTTGGGGTTGGAAAACCGACGATCCGTTTATACGCTATAAAAAAGCGGGAATTTTTGATGAGTTGGATTTGTGAAATTTGAGGGAGGTTTAAAATGAGAATTAGTAAATATGCTCCCCTATGCGATCACTTGAAAGAATCAAAAGAACAATTTGTGACTCTGACGTTTCAAGAGATTGAAAAAATAATCGGAAGTGATTTACCTCCAAGTGCCAGAGAACATGACGCATGGTGGGATAATAGCCATACGCAGGCAAAATCAGGCTGGCTTGCTGCGGGTTATAACGCTAGTGTTGATCTCAACAATGAAACAGCTACTTTTGTTAAAATTACCGATAATAAACCAAGAGAAAATAAAAGTGCATCTGTAATATATTGGGACGCACCTTTTGAACTCTTACGTGAACCATGGAGTATAGCAACAAGTGTCGAGGATGAGGAAGATGAGAATGAAGGAATCTATAATGATGCAATAAAGATATTTGAACCTGCTTATACCGCTGCAGATATAGAAGGACTCGCGAAAGCTCTTACAAAATTTGAATCTATTAAAAAATATTTTCCCGATGCACATGGATATATTGATAATATCAAGCAATGTATCTATGAAACGGCCAAAGAAAAAATGAAATCAGCAAAAACAGTAGATGAGTGGAGTAAACTTGCTGATGTTTTTAATAAAATTCCAAATTTTTGCCAATCAAATGATTTGCAGAGACAATGTTCGGACAATGCTAAATATAGTAAAGGAGTAAATATATTCAATTCTGCTAACGAAAAAAAGGATATAGACAAATTAGTTGAAGCTCTTGAAATATTTAAATATATTCAAAATTATCCGGATGTTCAGAAATATATCGAGCAAATCAAGAAAAGTATCTATGAAACGGCCGAAGAAAAGAAGAATGTAGCCAAAACAGAATATGATTTTAAAGCCGTTGCAAATATTTTTGACAAAATTAAAGGATTTAATGAAGCAGACTCTTTGAAACAACAATGTTTGGGAGAAGCGGAAAGGGCAAAGAAAAAAGCCATATATGATAAGGCACAAAATATATTTGAATCTGCTGACAAAAAAGATGTGGACGAATTAGTTGAATCTCTTGAACTATTTGAATCTATTAAAGATTTTCCAGGTGCACAGGGATATATTGATAGGATCAAGCAATGTATTTATGAGCAGGCTAAAGAACAAAGGAATTTGAAAAACTGGAAAAAAGCTGCTAAAATGTTTGGTCACATCAAAAAATACCAAGATGCAAAAGAATGTTTAAATAATTTCTCGCTAATAATAATTAACAACGTCAGATCTCGTGATGTTTGTAATATTATAAAACTCCTTAATTTTGGGAGACTTCCTACCATAGATGAATTAAAATGGATTTGTAAACAAAAAGGTTCAGGGATTCCTGACGGTGTTTATTGGGCTTTGTCTGAAAGATACGATGTAGAAAAAGCACGGGGTTTTAGGGAAAGTACTTTCTTTATAAGCTCAGAACTGAAAGTGGTTTTTGAAAGAGATGTAGTAAGATTTCCGGATGGTGAACTTTTTAAATCTAATTCCGATCGTCCAAGAGGACTTCTTTTAGTGAAAAAGGATATTGTTACGGATTTGGAAAGAAAATTGTGTTTGAATGTTTCGGAGTTGAAAGATTTATTTGGGGAAGATTTGTTAGAAGATCTGGATTTGGAAGATTTATTATTTTAAATACCACGATTTTTAGCTAACCACATTCTCCCCAAACCGCACAATAAAACAACCCTCTTTTAAGGAATAACTCGCTTTTTGTGTAGCGCCACAACATTTTTATCAAGATAAAAGTGTGCTCAGAATACATTTTTATCAAGATAAAGTGCGCTCGGAATACACTTTTATCGAGATAATGATCCGAATATACAAACATTCAATAACCACATCAGGAGGAAACCATGTCAAAAATTGAAGAAAAAGCATCTGTCGAAAGAAAAAATCTGCCGGAGAGGATCAGAAATCTTCTTTCCTATTTGAAGCGCGGCCTTTACGGCAAGGACGAGGCGGTGCGTCTCGCGCTTCTTTCCGCTGTTGCAGGCGAAAGCATTTTCTTTCTCGGACTTCCGGGGACTGCGAAAAGCATGATAAGCCGCCGCATTGCTGCTGCGTTCAGCGATTTTTACAGAGACGGCGTGCCTGATACCGAAAACGGCGGATATTTCGAATATCTGATGAACGAGTTTTCGACTCCCGACGAGATCTGCGGACCTGTCGATCTTTCGGCTCTCAACGAGAAGCCGAGCCGCTACATACGCCAGACGGCCGGTTATCTTCCGAGTGCGAAAGTCGCATTTCTGGATGAGATATGGAAAAGCGGCCCCGCGATCCTTAACACGCTTCTCACCATCGTGAACGAAAGGATCTTCCACAACGGAAACAAAATCGAAAGAGTTCCGCTCGTTTCCCTTGCCGCGGCATCCAACGAACTTCCCGAGAAAAACCGCGGACTTGAGGCACTTTGGGACAGATTCATCCTGCGCGTGCCGGTCAATCCCGTCTCAAACGAAGATGATTTTTTCAAAGTCGTTGACGGCAGAGAGAGAAAACAGGAAATCCCTGCCGGAACCGCATCATTCCTGCTCAGTTTTTCCGAAGTGGAAAGCTGGCAGAGCGAAATCGATAGGATAGAACTCGGTCCTGAGGTGAAAAAGGTGATCACATCCGTCAGAAAAGAACTCGCGCTCCGCAATTCGGATAAGGACCACGGAGAGGACGAAACCTACTACGTTTCGGACCGCCGCTGGAAAAAAATCGTCCGCATCCTCAAAACGAGCGCATTTCTGAACGGACGTGATTCAGTCGGTCTTATGGACTGTCCGCTTATCGGATACTGCATCTGGAACACTGCTAAACAATGCGATGAAAGTTCTGAAATCATTGGAGAAATATTGCGGCAGTACGGGGAGGCCTTTTACTTCGACATAAATGAGATAAATGAAATGATCAAAAATTTCCACGACAGCATACTGAAACTGTTTTACAAAACGGAAGAGGACAGATTCGAAGTGGAAAAAGTAGTTATGGCTGACGGGAGCGAGACATGCGAACTGGTCCGTTCCGTCAATCTGCCAGTAGCCGTTCCCGATTTTTACGGCCGGAACAGAAGAGCATACTACAACATCAGATTCATTGCTCCAAACGGCGATTACTACAGCGTCGAGAAAAACCGGCTCGCTGAAAGAGGCGGACTTTCCCTCAAACTCGATATTCCGGCACAAAAGTTGAGCTGGATAAACTCGTCAAACAACGTTACGCAGGAGTGTTCCGTAAAATTCAGGACGATCAAAGGAAAAGGTCTGATTAAAAACCCCGAAGTTTTTGAAAACAGAGAGTCCTTCGAGTTCCGCCGGAAAAAAGCCGACACGCAGTGGTATGAGAAGATCCTCGCCGCCATCAACTCTTCTCTTAAAGAAGTGTGTGATTTCAAAGCGGCTCAGAGCAGATCTTTCAGGCAGAATATCTTTGCGGAACAGAAATTCTGCGATCTTATCCTTGCTCCGGTAAACGATTCGCTGAAGCAGCTTGAAGATGCCGGAATAAGATTGAAAAAAGAACGGAAACTGTATGCAGGCAGGGAGGCAGCGGATGAAAAACAATAAAATCCGCAGATTCATAAAGTTCGGCTCTTCCGCTTTCGGCGGAGAAACGGAAAGAAAGGCTCTTGCGCAAAGCCTCTCCGATGCTTTTGATCCGTCGCTTGACGATTCGGAAAAGCTCGCTTTTGCCGACAATGCCGCTGCAAAAGAGGCCGGAAAATTCATTCTGGCGGAAAACCGGAAGCAGAAGGAACTTCTTGATTTCGCAGCGACTCATTCCGTGCTGAGCTCTGAGATCCAAGCCGAGATCCTGGAGATACTTTCGGAAACTTACGATGAAACCGACCTGGAAAATCCCGATAATCCCTTTTATGAGGAAAACGTTTTTCTGCTTAAAACTGATTCTGTCAGCAATGAAGCTCTTTTTGCAAACCTGCATAAATACGTGGAAAATCTTTACAGGACCGCGACAGGCAGGAACAATTCGGCAGACTTCGGCTTTTATGCCGGACTGCTTAAAAGTAAGAATGCCGAACTCGAAACTCTGGCCCGCAATTTGAAAAACGACCTGAAAAATTCTCTTACGGTGCGCCACGCCGCATGGCAGCTCGAACAGACGGAAAAAAGGAGAAAGGATTATCTCAAAGAACTCTATAAAAAAATAGAACAGTTTAAAAAACTTGAGGATCTGCTTTCATCTTTCACCAAAAATTCAGGACTTCTGTGGAGTCTTTCCGGCAGTGTCTTAAGCGATTCTGGCTTTGAAGTCCTGCAAAATTTCGCTGACCTGCTTGAAAACAACAGATCATTGCAGGAGCTTGCCGCTCTCATCGGACGGCAGAACGCAGAAAGCGAACGGTATGAAAAAGAACTTCGCGACAAAATCGGGATAAAAACCGAATTCCATCCGAAACCGGCATACAGAGGGCAGATATCGGGGCTGAGTCTCGGCGGAGCCATATCTTCAGTGCTTCCGTCAGAACTCGCCATGTCGCAGAATCCGTCGGCGAAAATCTGTTTCGCGCAGAAATTTGCCGAGAAAAAACTCCTTTCATACGCCTATACGAACCGGGTCAGAAGCTGTCGGGAAGAACATTCGACAGAGGAAGAGGAAATAAAAGTCAATGAACGGAAAGGCCCCGTAATCATCTGCGCCGATACGAGCGGTTCAATGCACGGCATGCCGGAAAAGATAGCAAAAACAATAACTTTTGCGCTTGCAAAAATCGCGGTCAAAGAAGAGAGAAAATGTTATCTGATCTCTTTTTCAACAAAGATCGAGACACTTGATCTGAGTGAGTTCAACACGAAAGAGGCCCTTGCAAGGCTTGTCCGGTTCCTGAGGATGTCGTTCAACGGCGGGACCGACCCGACAGATGCTCTGGAGCATGCGGCAGAAATGCTGCATACGGAAAATTACAGAAACGCAGATGTCCTCGTGGTCTCCGATTTCATAATGCGCCCTTTTTCCGATGAGCTGAAAGAGGCGGTCGCGGCTGAAAAAGAGAAGGGGACAAAATTTTACAGCCTTCTGATCGGTTCACGGGGAAATCAGCAGGTAACAGAGTGTTTCGACCGCAACTGGCTCTACGACATGCGCGATCCCGATGCACAGAGCCGTCTTGCAGAAAATCTGCACGAGTTGAAGGATAGAGGGTCAAAAATCTTGCCGACAAAGCGTTATTCCGATATAAAGCAGCAGCATTTTTATTGAGAGGTCGATATGAGTTTCAAATCACAAGTCACAGGGTTTCAGAGGAATTTCTGGATCGCAAACATCATGGAGATGTTCGAGCGGCTCGCGTTTTTCTCGGTCCGTGCTGTTCTTCCGCTCTGGATGATAGCGACTGCCGACAAACACGGGCTCGGGCTCACTTTCACCGAAAAAGGGCTTATTTTCGGTGTCTGGGCGGCGTGTCAGAGCCTTATCCCGATGCTGAGCGGCTCTTTTGCCAACTATCTGGGCTACCGCAAAAGCCTTTACATTGCCTTTACGACCAATGTTTTCGGCTACATCCTCATGGCGAACGCGGCAGGTTTCTGGAGCATGATGCTCGCAGGTATCGCTGTCGGAACGGGAACCGCCATTTTCAAGCCGCCGATACAGGGTACGGTCGCAAGTTCCGTTACTGAGGAAAACAGCTCTGTCGGTTACGGCATTTTCTACTGGGTCGTAAACATCGGAGGTCTCATGGCTCCCGTCATGGCGAGCACTCTGCGCGGAAACGACACCGACGGCTACACCTGGAGCTATGTTTTCTACGCGGCGGCGATAGTCACTGCTCTCAACTATATTCCTGCGACATTTTTCTTCAAAGAGCCCGATAAATTGAAGGCTGCGAAGTCCGCAAAAGATGCGCTCAACGACACATGGACCGCGCTGAAAGACAGGGATTTCATGATCTTTCTCCTTATTTTCAGCGGTTTCTGGCTCATGTTCATGCAGCTTTGGGATCTCTACCCCAATTTCATCGACCAGTGGACCGACAGCCGCGCTCTGGCAAAGATCCTGCCTGCCTTCATGACCGATAACGGCAGCGTCAAAGCGGAGCAGTTCATCAACATCAATTCGCTCTGCATCGTCCTTTTCGTCGTTCCGTGGAGCGTCGTCACCGGCAAATTCCCGCGTCTCGTCGCAATAACCGCCGGGATCTGCCTCACGACGATCGCCTTTTTCTGCGCCGGGATCACGATGGCAGGCGTTGTCACTGCGATCTGCATCGCCTTTTTCAGCTTAGGTGAAATGACCTGCTCGCCCAAATTCAGCGAATACATCGGAGTAAACGCGCCGGCTGACAAAAAAGCGCTCTACATGGGACTTTCAAACATTCCCTTCGCGGTCGGCTGGATCGTCGGAAACGTCGTTTCAGGCCCGCTTTACGACGCTTTCGCGAACAAACTTCAGATCACGAAGCAGTATCTTTTAGACGTCAAAAAAGTCCCGCTTGAAACACTTGTGAAAGTCGTTGATGACTACAAAGCGGCGAATCCCGATAACCTTCTGCCTGAAACCATTGCGAAAATGAACATCGATACTTTCGATTTCTTCCCGTATTTTCAGGAACTTACAGGCCTTGACAAGTATGCGGCGAATCAGCTTCTCTGGGATGCCTACGCTCCGTGGAAAATCTGGATAGTCCTTTCATCCTTCGGCATTCTTTCGATTGCGGCAATGCTTCTCTACAACCGCCACAAAAACAGAATAAACTCAAAATAGGCGATAAAACACTGGAAAACCTTTCTTGTTTGTGGTAAGAAAAACCGGTTTTTGCTGGAATGAAAACGGAGTAAAAAATGGAGATAAAAGTTACCCTGGAAGATATTTTGAAGGGTGATATTTCAAAAATAAAAACCTGTCTCGACAAGATTGCCCCCGACAGCAGGCTTTCTGCCGAAAACGAAAGCAATATCTCTATAAAATTCGGTGAATTGAAATCGTTCGAACTTGCACTCAAGCTGCAGGAACCGCAATGCAAAGCTTGGTTTAAAAAGCTCGATTCCGAATATCCCTACCTTCCGTTTTTTCTTAACAAACAGTCGAAAACCTTGATGTTTTTCATCATGGGCAACACCAAATTTTCAATAGATGAGCACAACAATATCTGCTTCGACGAAGCATCCAAACAGCAGTATCTCAGCGCGAAAAAATCTTCGATCAAAGCTTTCTGTTTTACTCACAACATCGACCCGAAACCGGCGACGCGCAATCTGATCTCTTTTGAGCCTGTGCAGCCGAAACAGACAAACGTAAAAGTCATCAAAATACAGGATTATCTCAATAAATTCGGCGCAATAACGACTTTTGACGAGCACAGGGAGCTTGTTACATGGCTTCTTGCCGACGAGGTCCCTCCTTCAATAAAGATACTGCTCTGTTCCTGCATACAGAACTGTCCGCAGCCGTTTTTCGACATTATCATCGAATACAGCGGGGTCCGCAAAGAATACACCTCCACAATCATCCCTTCCAAAAAGGATGTCGAGGAATTCTGCCGGATGAAATCCTCAATGAAAATCATATTTGTTTTCAAAGACGGAGACAGTCACCAGTCATGGGATCTGGAACATCCTTTTTCATGTCTGGAACCGGCAGAACTTGAGAAAAAACGAAACGAGCTGATGCTTTCAGCCGAAACTGCACCAGAAGATGAAAGCACGCCGGAAAAATCTGAAACACCGGAGAACGAGCCTGAGGATCACGAAGAAACTGAAGAAACAAAAGAGAACGCCTCTCCGGCAGAGGAGCCGCAGCAGGAAATTCAGGAAATCAAAGAAGAGCCTGCTGAAGAAACAAAGGCTGAGACCGGAAAGACGGAAGAGGCTGATGAACCTGAAGAAGTCATTCCGCAGAATGAAACTCCTGAAGAAACAATAGCGAGACTGACAAAGAAAGTTCATGATCTTCAGGAAAAAATCAAACAGAAAAACAACCTGATAGAAGACTTGGAGCGCGCGCTGAACGAACGGCAGCGTTCGAAAATTGTAACCTTTTTAAAGGGATTGTTCAAGTGACGACGGTAATTTTCAACGGCAACGGCTCATCGACCGGAGTTCCGCAGCTTTTCTGCGACTGCGATGTCTGCAAACTTACTGACGAACGTAACCGCCGCACCCGGTTTTCGATGACTCTGATCGAAGAAGATACTGTTTTGCAGATCGATTTTCCTTACGAAATCAGGCAGCAGCTTTTAAAATCGAAGGTTTCTCACATTGATGCAGGCTGGCTCACGCATGCCCACAGCGACCACTTTGCCGGAATCGACGATCTGCGTATGGCTTCTTTCAGAAATGACGAACCTCTCCCCTTCTTTTTGAGCCGCGAAACTTTCGAGATCGCTCAGCAGCGCTTCCCTTACCTTTTTTTCGAAAATGAATATCTGCCGAGACCCTTTCTGAAGCCGGTTTTTGTTGAAAAAGAGCCGCTAACTTTCAAGAATCTGACACTTATGCCGATACGTCACAAACACGGCGAAACCGTCGTAACAAGCCTGCGCTTCAAGGATTTCGCGCTTCTTGCCGACATAAATTCGATAGAACCTGAAGAACTCGACAAAGTTAAAGGTGTGAAAATACTGGCAATTTCATCGACTGTCCAGAAAAAGCACCCGACACACTTCAGCTTCGATGAAATTCTCGATCTGATAAAATATATTTCGCCCGAAAGAGCATATCTCACCCACATGAACCATACTTTCGACTACGAAGAAACTCTGAAAAAAGTGCCGGAAAACGTTGTTCCGGCCATAGACGGATTAAAAATAGAGTTCTGAAAGTTTTTCTACAGCATAAGCATTTTTGCATTGTCATTTAAAAATCACTAAAATAATTTTGGACAAAAAACATTCTAAAACTTGTTTTCTGCTTTTTTATTGCTACAATCTTTTGCTTTAATTTTGATTAGCGGAGCAAAATATGGCGAAAAGCGGCATAAATCAGAAAAAAGCAGCAAGGGAATTTTCGGCAAAATGGTGCGGCCGGGGCGACGAAAAACAAGACACGCAGGCGTTTTGGACTTCTCTTCTGCGTGATGTTTTCGGTATTGTAAATCCTGAAGATTCGATTCAATTTGAAAAAAGGATCAAACTCGGTCACACAAGTTTTATCGATGCCTACATCCCGTCAACAAAAGTGCTGATCGAG
>CAJOMF010000041.1 GCA_905235605.1 uncultured bacterium | reverse complement strand
CTGCAGGAGTACGGCCAGTCGTATCTGTCCGCCAGCATCGAAGCCCAGGAGGAGATCGAGCGCCTCGAGGCGCAGATCTCGCACGCGCAGTACCTGCAAGGGCTCATCGCAACAAACACCGAGAACAAGCTCTTCCCAGTCACCATCGACATCCAGGACGAGAACATCAAGAGCACCATCTCGCACTTCAACGAACTCGTGCTGCGTCTCGACAGGTACAAGAGCACCGGCACCACCAACAATCCTGTAGTCCAGGACATTATCGTGGAGCAGAACACGCTCAAGGACAATCTTAACAAGCTCTTGAGCACGTACATCGACGCCATGAACCAGCGCATCGCGAACGTTCAGATCATAAGCCAGCGTGCGACGGACCAGATCCGCCAGGTGCCCGGAGGGCAGCAGTACATCGACAACGTCATCCGCGTCCAGGGCATCAAGGAGCAGCTCTACCTCACCCTCCTCAGCAAGCGTGAGGAGCTCCTGATCAGCCAGCCTTCCATCGAAGGCAATGCCAAGATCATCGACCGTGCGCGCGTCAACAACTCCCCCATCGCCCCCAACACCAAGCGCAACATCCTGATGGGCATACTCCTCGGCCTGCTCATCCCTGTGCTGGTGTTCATCATCATGCGCATGCTCGACACCAAGATCCGTTTCCGCAAGGATGTCGAGAACTTTGAGGACTGCATAAGCTTCGCCGATCGTGATCGGGTTCGAGTAGATGTACATCGGAGCCGACTGTCTCAGGAATTCGGTGACCGATTTCGAAGCGACGACGTAACCGCCGTTTACGCCGTAAGCCTTTCCGAGCGTGCCGATAAGGATGTCGACTTTCGCGCCGGTAACTTCTTCGGTTCCTCTTCCGGTCTTGCCGTAAGCACCTACACCGTGGGAATCGTCAGCCGCCGTGGTAACGCCTTCTTCGAATTTGTCGTCATATTTTTTGCAGATAGCGGTAAATTTGTCGAACGGGCAGAAGTCGCCTCTCATCGAGAAAACGCCGTCTGTAACAACGATGCATCTTTTTCCTTTGCCGACAGCTTCCTGAAGTTTTGCTTCAAGATCTTCCATATTGTTGTGCTTGTAGATGAGTTTGAGTGCCGGGCGGGCAAGTTTCATCGCGTTGATGATGCAGTTGTGGTTGAGCTCGTCGCTGATGATGACCGTTTCATTGGTGATAAGCGGGAAAATAACACCCATCGAAGTGACGTAAGCGCTCGAAAAAATCATCGCCGATTCTCTGCCGTGGAACTTTGCAAGCCTTTTTTCAAGGTCGACGTGAGCCTTGTGGGTTCCCGAAATGAAGCGGACAGCACCGGGGCCGACACCGAAAGCCTTCGTTCCTTCTTCCTCAGCTTCGATAACTTCCTTTCTCATCGAAAGACCGAGGTAACTGTTTGAATTCATTTTGATAAACTTCTGCTCGTAACCTTCAACGACATAACGCGGGCCGTTTGCGCCTTCGGGCGGAAGGATCTTCGTGATGACCATTTCATCGCCTTTCGCCGTTCCTTTAGCCTTGAGGTCGTTAACGTAATTGTTAAGAGCGTTTTCCAGTTTCGTAGTCATAGTAAACTCCTAAAATAAATTTATAAAAAACCGTAAAAAACAACGCGGCGAGTATAGTCGCGTGCTTTCATTTGTGAAGATTTTAGACAAAAAAAGTTGTCAATCATCAATCAAAAGGCAGCAATCCCGATTTCCACAGAATTGCCGCCATTTTTTGTCGAAAAATTTAAATTACAATTTTCTTATTATCCAAACTGCCCTCCCGATACATTTTATCGAACTATCCACAATTATGTCGTTGTTTTTCTTTGCCGGCTTGTCGCTGGTGAGCTTTCTGAACTCTCCCTCGACAAAGCGTTTTAGCATGAGTTTTGATTCGATTTCAAAAAGATAGACTCCCAGATTTTTCAGATTAGTGTCTGACACATCGATCAGAACTTCATCACCGATGATAAAACTTGGTTCCATGCTGTCACTTGCCACGTTGAAAAGGAGCAGTTTTCCCTCGTCAACCGAAGAGTTGAGCTCGCCTATGAAAGAAGCGGTGTATTTTCTTTCCTTTTCAGCAACGACACCCGGCTTTTCCCTAAAAATGCCGCCCGATCCTTCAGAGAGCCATTCGGTTTTCACGCCGTAAACCCTTTCGAGCCCGAAAATCAATTTTGCATTTGCCTGCATTCTGCCGGATTCGACAGCACAAAGGTAAGCCTGTGAAATCCCTAAACTTTCAGCCATTGATTTTTGTGTGATCTTTAATTTTTCACGTACGATTTTTATTTTGTCGCCATAATTCATTATAAAATCTCCTAAATAATCTAAAAGTAAATAAAGAACAACAGCGACGCTATCGTGTCTGCAAGATATAAATGTTACAAATACAAATCAAGATATTTAAAATTTAAGATTTTTTTAACGGGCTATTTTTGAAGGAGCTCTATTCCTTTCTCGATTCTTTTGAGCGAATCCTCTTTTCCGATGATCGCCGCGATGTCGCTTCCGCCGCCGGGAGTAAGCTCTTTTCCGCTGAGTGCGACACGCATCGACCAGAGGAGGACTTTTTTGTTTATCCCCGCTTTCTCAGCGATATCGACGACTTTGTAGTAAAGTTTTTCGTGATCCCACTCCTCGAATTTTTCAAGTTCGGGTTTCAGCAGAAGGAGTGCCTGAAGCGAATTTTCCCTGTCGGTCTTCATCTTTTTGTTGACGTAAAGTTCTGCTGAATATTCGGGAAGTTCGTCGATGAAATCAAGCTGCGGGATGACATCGCTGAAGTATTCCGTCCTCTTGTGAAGCCCTGCTGCAATAACGTCAAAGTTGACATCTTCGCGCTTTACAGCCTGCTTGATGAAAGGCATTGCATGTTTCAGAAACTCGTCCTGAGACATTGCGCGGATGTATTCGCTGTTGAGCCATCTGAGTTTTACTTCATCGAAAATCGCAGGCGATTTGCCTATTCCCTTTATGTCGAAAGCTTCGATAAGTTCAGGCAGAGTGAAGATCTCGCGGTCGTTTCCGGGGTTCCAGCCGAGGAGCGCGACATAGTTCAGAAGCGCATCCTTGAGGCAGCCCTTGTTGATGAAATCTGCGTAACTCGCGTCTCCGTCACGCTTCGAAAGTTTGCGCTGAGCGTCTCTCATGACGGGCGAAACGTGGACGTAATGCGGTTTTTCCCAGCCGAAAGCGTCGTAAAGAAGGTTATATTTCGGAGTTGAAATCAGATATTCGCTTCCGCGGACGACGTGAGTTATCCCCATCAGGTGGTCGTCAACTACGTTTGCAAAGTTGTAAGTCGGATAACCGTCTGATTTTATTAAGATTAAATCATCCATTGTCGAGTTTTCGACTTCGATGTCGCCGTAAACTTCATCGTGGAAGGATGTCGTTCCCGAATCGGGCATCTTCTGCCTGATGACGTAAGGAATTCCTGCATCAAGATTTTTCTGGATCTCCTCTTTCGAAAGGTTGAGGCAGTGCCTGTCGTATTTCGTCTGCTCGTGGTTTTCCTCGCAGTGCTTGCGAAGGTCATCAAGCCGCTCTTTCGTGCAGAAGCAACGGTAAGCATATCCTTTTTCAATGAGCTCTTCGGCATATTTCATGTAAATTCCGGCAGCCATTCTTTCGCTCTGGACGTACGGACCGTAGTCGCCGCCTACGTCAGGACCTTCGTCGTGATCAAGCCCTGTTTCAGCCAAAGTGCGATAGATCAGGTCTACTGCTCCTTCGATCTTCCTTTCCTGGTCGGTATCTTCGATCCTGAGAACGAAAGTTCCGTGATTTTTTCTGGCGATAAGCCACGCGTAAAGAGCCGTCCTCAAGTTTCCGACGTGCATATAACCGGTCGGACTCGGCGCAAATCTTGTCCTCACCTTTTCATTGTTCATAGATTTCTCCTGCAAAATCAATTAGTTATCAATCAAAAGCATATAAATGCCCTTCAAACGGGGCTGATATTACCCGTTTTTTAAAAAATGTAAAAAAGTCGGTTCCGTTCATCAGAAAAGTTCCTTTCCCGTCATTTCGGAAGGAATTTCAAGCCCCATGATTTTTAGTATCGTCGGCGCGATGTCTGCCAAAATTCCGTTGTGCAGATCAACATTTTTGTAGTTGTATATCGCAAAGGGAACCGGATTCGTCGTATGTGCGGTGTGCGGAGCATTGGTCGTTTCGTCGAACATCTGCTCGCTGTTGCCGTGATCGGCTGTGAGAATGAGCACCCTACCCTCTTTTTCGACTTTCGCCATGATCTTTCCGACGCATTCGTCTATCGCTTCGATCGCCTTGACCGCAGCTTCCATAACACCTGTGTGACCTACCATGTCGGGATTTGCGAAATTGAGGATGACGAGATCGAATTTTTCAATATTTTCAAGGAGCTGTTCAGTTACTTCATAGGCACTCATCTCAGGCTTGAGGTCATAGGTCTGAACTTTGGGAGAAGGAACAAGGATGCGCTCTTCGCCGTCGAAAACGGTCTCTTTTCCGCCGTTGAAAAAAAAGGTGACGTGGGCATATTTTTCAGTTTCGGCAATTCTCAGCTGCGTCTTTCCCGCCTTTGAAACGACTTCCCCGAGAATGTTTTTGAGTTCTTCATGCTCAAAAAGAACGGGGAACGGAAAATCTGCGCGGTAGCGGGTCATCGTCGCATACTGGCTGAAGTTGACGCGCTGCTTTCTCGCAAAACCGTCAAATTCATCAAAGTTGAGTGCCATAGAGATCTCGCGAGCGCGGTCAGCCCTGAAATTGAAGAAGATAACGGCATCTTCGTCGCGCATAACGCCTTTCGGAAAACCGCTCTCGTTCATGATTATCGTCGGACGGACGAATTCGTCGTATTCACCTCTCGCGTAGGAGTTGAGTATCGCATCGACCGGCGTTTCGGCGCGCAGTCCGAAGCCCATCGTCAGAGCGTCGTAAGCCTGCTCTACCCTTTCCCAGCGGTTGTCGCGGTCCATCGCGTAGAATCTGCCCATGACTGTTGCGATCTCGCCGAGATTTTCTTTTTTCATCTTTTCGTCGAGTTCACGGACGTAATTTATCGCGCTCTGAGGCGGAGTATCTCTGCCGTCAAGAAAGCAGTGGACGACGACTTCGAGTTTGTTGCGCTTTCCGAATTCAAGCAGCGCATAAAGGTGTTCCATCGAGCTGTGGACTCCGCCGGGAGAGACGAGACCCATGAGATGGAGCGTCCCGCCGTGGATCTTGAGCTCTTTCACGGTCTCTTTCAGCACCGGATTTTCAAAAAAACTGCCGTCTTCGATCGCTCTGTCGATCTTGGTGAGATCCTGATAAACGACTCTTCCTGCGCCGATATTCGTGTGACCTACTTCGCTGTTTCCCATCTGACCTTTCGGCAGTCCGACGTCAAGCCCGCTCGCCGAGAGCTGACACTTCGGCGAAGAAGCCAAAAGTTTATCGATATTAGGCGTTTTAGCCGTTTTTACCGCGTTGAAATCGCTACTTTTCCTGATCCCGAACCCGTCGAGGATCATGAGCATAACTTTTTTGTTTTCCATAATTCACCTCTAATAAATTTTTGATATATCAGTTTTCGGATAATACCTTTTTAAAATAAAACGGAAATCTCTGCCTTTTCTACCGAGCGAAACTGCACCCATCTGGCTCATTCCGACTCCGTGCCCCCAGCCAGCTCCGCTGAAAACCCACTCATCGCCTTCTTTCCGCGCAAGGAATGCCGAGCTGTATAAATTATCCAATAATTTTCTGATGTTGAGTTCGCCGTAAACCGTGAGTTTTCCTGCATTTCCGACAAATTCGATCTTGTATATCCTACCGGAAACGCCGCGGGACAATGCTTTGATTTCATTTACATTTCCTACTTTTTTGCGCAAATTGACAAGTTCATTCAGCTTTTCCTGCGGAAAACGGACTTCCCAGCGGTGCCTTTTATTCATTTTGATGTTGTCTTCGCCGTAATCACTTTGCAGGAATTTTGCCAAATCAGCTTCTTTTGAAAGGTCTAAATCAAGCGGCTCGTCACCGTCCCAGACTCCGGAAAGATAAGGTTTTTCGGCGGTAAACCAGACGTTCCTGATGTCTTCAGTCCTGCCGCCCGCGCTTGAGCAGTAAGGAGCCCGCGCAACGTGCGTTCCGTTGAAAAGAAGCACTTCCCCCTCGGTTTCCTTCACTGCCTGAACGAATTTTGAATCGATCTTTCCGTTCCAGATCACTTTCTGGCAGTGGACTTCGCTGCAGATATGCCATATTTCAGAAACATGACGCTTGCCGAGCTGCATGAAAATGTCGGTTCGTGCCGCGACCGCCTGCGCTTTAAGCGTTTCAAGCGGAGCAGAAAGGAACATCTCGCCCGGAAGGATACGCTGCAGGATATTTTCGACCGAATCTTCGATCACGAGCTCCCCTTTCGAGGCAGAGAGCGGAGTCAGAAAATAATTTTTGTCTCCGGGATAGAAATCGCCGCCCGCCATAAAACCGGCTTTAGGGTGGATCAGCAGCAGATTCGGGCACTTATAATTTTTCCCGTCATCAGTCCTGACATTTATTTCGGATCTTGCATTTACTTCATGCACCGGGATCGAAACGATATTGTGATCAGGGAACATCTCCCTGAATTTACTGAGTAATTCTTCAGCTTTCGACTTTTCGAAAAGCTCTTTTGAAGTGATGAAGTATTCGCGGTTGTCAATAGTCGATTTATTTATTGAAAATATTGCGCCGTGGACGAAAATCTCAGTCTCCATGCCGGTTTTCATGCTCCAGAGTTTCGCCTTCTCCGCATGACTTCTGAGCTCGTTCTGCGCAAGTTCCTGAAAAGCGATCCGGTATTTTACGACTGCCGGGGTAAAGTTTGCAACCGAAAAAGTCAATGATTTCGCAGCGATGTCGCTGCTTCCGCACTCAAAACTTTTTATATTCTCAATTTTTGTGCCGTTCTCGTAACTTTTTACGTGAACCCGAATGAAAGGAACATTGTTCCTGAACGAAAACGAGGCGCTGTGGAGAAAGTCGAATTCCTGCGAAATATCGGCTGAAAGGCTGAAAACAAGAAAAATCAGAAAGAAAAACGCTATATTCGGACGCACTGGAACCTCGCTTTTTCGGAATTATGTGTAAAGAAACAGCGAGAATACAGCATCGATCGCGACAACCATGAATATCGAAACGACGACCGATTCAGTCGTGGCGCGCCCTACAGCATCGGCTCCGCCGCGGACATTGAGCCCTTTGAAGCTGCCGACTGCGAGGATGACCCATGCAAAAGAGATGCTTTTCATCGTTCCCCAGAAAATATCGGACATTTTGATCGATTCGATAACATCGATCCAGAATGATCCAGCCGGAATACTGTATGCCGAAGCAATCAGAAATCCGCCTAAAATTCCGGCAATATCAGCCACCAGAGTTAAAACCGGCATGACTGTCGTGAATGCCCAGAATTTGGGAACAAGGAGGAATTTCAAGGGTTTGACACCCATTGTTTTGAGCGCGTCGACCTCTTCCATTACGACCATGGTTCCTATTTCCGCAGCAATCGAGCTCCCGGTTCTTCCTGCAATGATTATCGCCGTGATAAGAGGTCCGAGCTCTTTTGTCATGATCATGGTACTCATCATCGCGATCATGCTCTGACCGCCCATTTTCGCAAGCTGTATCGCCGCCTGGAGAGCGATCGTAAAGCCGATAAGAAAAGCCAGCAAAAAAACTATCGGAACCGCTAAATACCCGATATAATAAGCATTTTTCGTTGTATCATTTTTAAGGATGAACTTGCGGTTGAATATCGATTCCAGCGAATAAAAAATCATGTCGACCATGATAACGAAAAAGTAGAAAATGATATCCCAAAGTTTCAGCAGCCCGCCGCCAAGCCTGTCAAGACGAGGTTCTCCGGCTTTTTCTTCGCTTTTCCCCCCGCCTTCACCCTCTTCTTTCGAATAAAAAATATCGTTTTTAAGCTCTTCAGGAACGATCAGCTGATCGGGATGATCCTCAGAAAGCTGTCTTATGAGTGCTTTTGTTATAGAATTGAGCTGGATATCGCGGTCGACTTCAAATATCGCGCCGTTTGCAAACTGTTTTGAAAGCTCTGAAAAGGCCTTTTTACTGTTTTCGATAGTTAAGTCACTTGGAATATTAAGTTTTTCAACCATTTTTACTTTGCCGTATCTCTTACGTAATCAGCAAATCCAATAAGGATTTCCATCCATTCACTTTCACTAAACGCCGAAGCAAGTGCCGCTTTCGCCTTTTCCGTCCGCTTTGCAACTGCCCTGCGCGCACCGTCCAGCCCCATCAGAGCAGGATATGTCATTTTATTGAGTGAAGCATCGCTTCCGACAGGCTTTCCGAGCTTCTCGGTAGTCGAAGTTATATTCTGAATATCATCAGCAATCTGGAATGCGATCCCGACCTCGCTTGCAAACTCTTCAAGCGCTTTGACCTCTTTTTCGTCAGCGTCGAGCCATGCTGCAGCACCTGCCGTAGCGGCGATAAAAAGTTCCGAAGTCTTGTAGTAGTTTATAAAATCGAGCTTTTCCGCAGTACGCTCGTTTTCAGGGATCGTGCAGTCGTAGACCTGCCCGAGCGTCATTCCTCTGCCGCCGACAGCCTTTGCGAAGTAGCGCCCCGCCCTTCTGATGTTGCCTTGTCCGAACTCGAAAAGAAGCGAAAAAGCGTCGGTATTGAGGGCATCCCCCGCCAGGATCGCGATATCTTCTCTGAAAGCCTTATGGCAGCTCGGTTTGCCGCGGCGCAGATCGTCGTTGTCAAGCGCAGGAAGATCATCGTGGATAAGCGAAAAAGTGTGGACAAATTCAAGCGCGCAGGCATAAGGCATGATGAGTTCCTTCGGTTTCCCGAGCATATTGCAGACCGCGATCGAAAGAAAGGGACGCAGCCTTTTTCCTCCGGCACTCAGGCTGTAGGACATCGCTTCGTGCAGAACTCCGGGGATATGAAGTGAATCAAGATAAAACTTCAAATGTTTTTCGATATTTGCCTTTTCAGCATTGATAGCTTCCCAAAAAGTGAACTCAGACATTTTCAGCCTCCGCAAAAACCAGAACCGCCGTAAAATAGCAGTTTTGAAAAACTATTCCAGTATATTTTTTATTTCTTCGATGATTTTGACGAAACGCGGCCCCGGAAGACTCCAGAAATCTTCTGTTTTGATGAAAACTTTTCCGTTTTTGACTGCGTTTATATCGAGGTTCGACCAGCTTTTTTTCAAAAATTCGAGCTTTTCCGCGCTAAGATCGGAAGCGGTGATGATGTCAATAACAACATCAGGATTAAGAGAGAGGATCCCTTCGATCTGGATTTTCGGATAAGGCATCCCGCCCTGATAGGCATTTTCGGCTCCGCTTAACGCAATGATTTCATTAAGGAATCCGTCTTTTCCGACGATATATGCGTCTTTTATAGAACTGCTTTCGTAGTCCCGCCCTACCAAAATCATTATCTTTTTACCGGAATTTTTGACTTCGTTTTTTAGGCAGGGAACAAATTTTTCTTTGAATTTTGCAGCCTTTTCCCCGATTTTGCATGTTTTTCCGAAATCGTCTATCGAATCGATAAAACCTTTGAGTGTCGACTGCTCCACAACGACAGTTTTCAGCCCGGCTGCTTTCAGTTTGTCCGCAAGTTCACTGTATGCGCTGAGAACAAAAACGGCATCGGGTTTGAGCGCGATGACCGCTTCACTGCTAACCGAGAAGGCCTTTCCGATCTTCGTCCTGCTTTTCACTTCTTCGGGATAGTGGCAGTTTTCGGTGACTCCGACGACATTCTCCCCCAGCCCGAGGTCAAAAAGTGTCTCCGTTATACTGGGAGCGGTGCTGATAATCCTTTGGCAGGGAACATTCTTGTTTCCGGCTTCTTTTTCAGCACTTTTCGTGCATGATAAAGCAAAAAAAACTGTTAGCAATAAGATGATGATATTATTAAGTTTTTTCATTATTACCCGTTCAATTTTTCCATAAAATCCTTAATATTTTCACACTTCATGAATCCGCTCATAATGCAGACACCGCCCGCCCCGTTTTCAAAGACAAGCCCGATGTTTCCGCAGTTTATCCCGCCTATCGCGTAGACCGGGATTTTCACCGCCTCACATACTTTTTTCAAAGCCGATAAACCGCGAGGCTCGAGCCCTTTCTTGCAGTCCGTTGCAAAAACGTGACCGAAAGTTATATAGGAAGCACCCAGTTTTTCAGCTTCGAGAGCATCTTCAACAGAATGGCAGGAAACTCCGGTCTTTTCGAAAAAGCTCTTTTTTTCACCGCTCAAGTCCTTAAAAACAGGGAGCGGAAGATGAATTGATTTCACCCCGAGCCCGATCGCCACATCAGTATAAGTATGGAGAACTGCTTCTATTTTGTGCTTTTTGCAGATTTCAGTGAATTTTTCAGCCAAATTTCTGTATTCTTCCGCACTCAGATCCTTTTCGCGCAGGATCACCGCCTTGACTCTGCTTGACGCGATTTTCTCTATCCTTTCAAAGAAATCACCTTCGCAAAGGCTTCTGTTTGTAACACAGATGATGTTTCCGTTATTCATCAAATCACCGCATTCATCCACAAAAATCGATTTGCTTATAATCAATTTTCACATAAAGTCGAAATTTTAAAAAAAATCATTATGATTTCCCGTTTTTTGTTTGTTTCAGACTTTTTTAAGGAGTGAAAAATGGTAGAAATTCCCAATATCAAAGGGCTTTACGAAGAGGATTACGAGCTTTTCAAACACGACATGGAAATAAAAAAGCTGGGGGAACAGAACTTTGTTTCGCCGCTCACTTCCAACAAAAAAATATATGAATCACAGATGATCCCTGAAGACGAAAGAGTTCTTGCCTTCATTGACAAAAGCGTGGTTGAATCGATACAAAGCCAGGGATTCAAAGTCCCGTCGTTCGAAAAGGCTGGTCCCAGAACAAAGCTCTTTTTCGAGCCGGGAGAAACGACTTCGGCAGTCGTCACCTGCGGAGGCATCTGCCCCGGACTCAATGCAGTCATCCGCGGGATCGTCGTCATGAACTACTACCGCTACAACAACCAGCGCACCCTCGGAATAAATTACGGCTATGCAGGTTTAGTCAAGGAATTAGGCTATGAAATCAAGCACTTAACTCCTGCGATGGTCGAAAACAAGCAGCTTCAGGGCGGTACCTTCATCGGAACTAGCCGCGGCAATCAGGATGCAGAAAAAATGGTCGACAGGCTCGACGAACTCGGAGTCAACATCCTCTACACGATAGGCGGCGACGGCACACAGCGCGGCGCGATCTCACTCATCAACGAGATCGAAAAGAGGAATCTCAAGATTTCGGTCATCGGGATCCCGAAGACGATCGACAACGACATCAACTACATAGAACGCTCTTTCGGGACCGAAACGGCATTCTCCGAAGCATGCGAATCAATAAATTCGGCATACACCGAGGCGACTTCGATCCACAACGGCATCGGCATCGTCAAACTCATGGGGCGCGAATCGGGCTTCATCGCGGCGAACGCTACACTTGCGACCAACCAGGTCGATTTCTGCCTCATCCCCGAAATGGATTTCAGAATGACCGGCGAAGGAGGCTTCCTCGATTCGGTCGAAAAGAGGCTGCGCCGCAAAAAATTCTGTGTCATCGTCGTTGCAGAAGGTGCCGGGCAGGAATACGTCAGAGACCCCGAAAAGATCCAGTACGACGCTTCGGGCAACGCTAAACTGGGCGACATCGGCATTTTCATCAAAGACAAGATCAAAAGCTACCTCAATGCGAAAGGAATGCTTTTCGGAATAAAATACATCGATCCGAGCTACATCATCCGCTCCTGCCCGCCTACCCCGAACGATTCGATCTTCTGCTCGCAGCTGGCACAAATGGCAGTGCATGCCGGAATGAGCGGCAGAACAGGAATGGTCGTCGGATACCTCAACGGCCAGTTCATCCACATCCCGATGGATCTCGCCACCTCGAAACGCAAAAAGATAGACCTCAACGGTCCGCTATGGCTCTCAGTTCTCGAAGAAACCGGACAGCCGCCGGTAATGTAAACTATTTCAGGTCGAAAGGCCGCCTTTTTTTGCTCTGCAAAGTTTGCAATCGGCTTTTAATGTGCTATATTTCCGCGCTTTTATTCATTCTGTTTTTTGGAGGATCTTATGGAAAAAGTGAGCGTATTGATACTTACGGGATACGGCATCAACTGCGATGTCGAAACAGCCTGGGCTTTTGAGGCGGCAGGTGCCGACAGGATCGAAAGGGTCCACGTCAACCGCGTCGTAAACGGCGAAGTCGACCCCGAAGATTTTCAGATCATGGTCTTCCCCGGCGGATTTTCGTTCGGCGACCACATCGCTTCAGGCAGAGTTTTAGGGCTCAAAGTCAAAAAAGAGATGGGCGAAAAGCTCAAAAAGTTCATACTTGACGGCAAACTCGTCATCGGAATATGCAACGGTTTCCAGACTCTCGTCAAAATGGGCGTTCTTCCCGGAGACGAAAAGGAGGTCTTCAAAAAACAGGTTGCAACTCTCACCCACAACGATTCGGCAAAATACGAAGACAGATGGGTCAGAATCAAGGCAAATCCCGCGAACCCCTCGCCTTTCCTTGAAGGAATCGACATTTTCGATGTAGCGATCCGTCACGGCGAAGGCAAATTCATCGCTCAGCAGCACGACCTCAGAATGATAAAAGAAAGCAACATGATCGCGTTCCAGTATGTCGATAAAAACGGCGAGATCACGCAGGAATATCCCGAAAATCCTAACGGTTCGGAACTTGCGATCGCAGGCATAACCAACAAAAGAGGCAACGTTCTCGGCATGATGCCTCATCCCGAAGTTTTCATCAACGGGACACAGCATCCGGAATGGACGAGAATGGACAAAATGCCCGAAGCTCTCGGACTCAAACTTTTCTCCAACGCAGTTAAATACGTCCGCGAGAAATTATGAAAAAAAAGTTCCTTATAATCCTCATGGTAGCGCTTTTTATCTCGATAATCCTCTGGATAAGCGGCGTGCTTCCCGTCATCCACGAATTCAATATTGAACTGATAAATAAGATAGTTGCTCTGTTCTAGATTTTTACGTCCGGAAGAGCCCGACCTTGCTCACAGCTTGACATCCATGACAGCTTCACCTATTATTTTATGTTTTATTGTGACTTTTCGGAGAAATTCATGAAAAAAAACATTTTTTTGCTTTTGATTGCGGTTTTTGTGCTTTTTATTTCTGCATGTACTGATGACGAAGACGAAATTATTGCCGGAAATGCCTGTTATTATGAGGGAACTGAAATCTGCTCCGACAACGGAACCGATCTCCTTTTATGTCAGGATTCGACTTGGACACTGAAAAAACAGTGCAATATTTCCATTGGAAAAAGATGCAGACAAAACGCAAACGGTGTTTTCGGCTGCTTTGGCGACAACGAAATCGATGTTCCTGATTCGGATGCAAACACCAATGATCCGGATACTTCCGACCAGAACACCGAAGAACCGGACACAAATGACACATCCGATACTGAAAACGAAACTCTCGACAACAGCAGCACTTCGGAAGATCCTGCCGAAAACGATGATTCTGACAGCGTTCCGCAGACAGATCCTGAACCGAGCGAGCCTGAACCGACAGATCCTGACGATGCAGAAACTCCTGACAATGATTCAGGTGACACGGGCAATGTTCCGGACAACGACACGGATTCTGATTCCGATAACGACACCGATGCCGATACTGACAATCAGGAACCGCCTGCTGGTCAGTGCACTTCCAATTCCGACTGCTCCGGCTCCACGCCGTACTGCTCGATTTCAACTTCACAGTGCATTGCAAACGCAGTTTTTATCACGGAATATGTCGAAGGAAGCAATCATAACAAGGCGATCGAAATTTACAACGGTTCAAAATCAGCAGTAAATTTAAGCAATTTTACTATTCAGCAGGCAAACAACGGCAAAAATTGGGGTAACGGTGACCTTGTCTATAGTTTCGCGGCATCAACGGCAATTCCTTCCGGTCAGACTTTTGTATTCTGCAATGTAGCATCAGATACCGAACTTGTAGCTAAATGCGACCAGACACCGACAAGTTTGGTTTTTGATTTTAACGGTGATGACGGCATAGCTCTATTCAACGGGGCATCAGTTGTCGATCAGATAGGAAACGCCAACGAGCAGACAATATGGAGCGTAGCTGGAAACGGTTCAACTCAGGATCACACTTTGAGAAGAAAAACTACAGTCATCCAAGGCACAACAGACTGGGCAGCATCCGCAGGAACAACGGCAGAGGATTCCCAGTGGGAAGTTTTGAGCAAAGATACTTTTGACGGTTTAGGCCAAAGATAACAACGTAATTAGCGGGGTGAGCCAATGAAAATCGCATTTATCGCTTCAGAATGCTATCCTTTCGTAAAAACCGGAGGCCTTGCCGATGTCGTAGGCTCGCTCTCGCAGGCTCTTGCAGACCTAGGACATAAAGTCGTCGTGATCCTGCCATTCTATCAGGCTGTAAGCTCGAAAAGTTTTGAGATCACTACGTTTTTTGAAGAAATGTGTGTCCACATGGGTTGCGGGATCGAAGAGTGGTGCTCGGTAAAAAAAGGGAATTTAAGCAAAAACGTCGAAGTTTTTTTCATCGAATCAAACAAATACTTTCTGCGAGAAGGGCTTTACTGCGACAGTTTCAACAACGATTTTCAGGATAATCCCTACCGTTTCGCCTTTTTCAGCCGCGCCGCGCTCCAGCTTCTGCGAGACATGGATTTCAGACCTGACGTGATCCACGTTCACGACTGGCAGACTGCGGCGGTATGCGCCTACGTCAAGACTTGGGACTGGGGCGAAAGCGGGATCGACAGGGCAAGAACCGTCCTTACCATCCACAATATCGGATATCAGGGGATCTACGGCGCCGACTGCCTGGATTACTGCGGTTTTGACTGGAAATATTTCAACAGCGGCGTTTTTGAAGACTACGGCAGAGTCAATTTCCTCAAAGGAGGCATCCATTTTGCCGACTATGTCACGACCGTAAGCCCGAAATACGCGGCTGAGACTCTCGACGGATCGCAGAGCTACGGCCTTGCGCCTTTCCTCAAAAACAAAGGCGACCGTTATGTCGGCATCCTCAACGGCGTTGATTATTCAGTCTGGGACCCGAAAACCGACAAAACGATCCCGGAAAACTATTCAGCACGCAGTTTCAAAGGGAAAAACATCTGCAAAAAAGTGCTGCAGCAGCGTTTCGGTCTTGTCGAAGACGAAAATATCCCAGTCATCGGCGTCGTCAGCCGCTTCGCCTACCAGAAAGGGCTCGATATTCTCGCAAAAACGGTCGGAAGGATCGTTGATTCGATGCTCGTCCAGTTTGCGGTAATGGGATCGGGAGAGAGTGATCTCGAGAACTTTTTCAAGTGGCTTTCAGCCGAAAGAGCGGGAAAAATCGGTAATTTTATAGGCTACAGCGACGAAATGTCACATCTTGTCGAAGCAGGAAGCGACTTTTTCATAATGCCGTCGCGCTACGAGCCGTGCGGACTCAACCAGATCTACTCTCTCAAATACGGAACTTTGCCGATCGTCCGCAATACAGGCGGCCTTTCCGACACGATAACGCAGTATGACGAAGCGACCGGCAGCGGAACCGGCTTCAAATTCGACTACCTCTCATCTGATGCGATCTTCGACACCGTCGGCTGGGCAGTAAGCACCTACTTCGACCGCCCGAAACACTTCACCGCTATGCGCAAAGCGGCGATGAAATGCGATTTCAGCTGGAAAAATTCGGCGAAAGAATACGAGAAGATCTATAAAGCGTGACATCTTAGAAACAATGTTCCAGACATATTTGAATCAAAGCAAACGACCTGATCCGTCTTAAAAATCAGGAAAATATCTATTAATGATAAATTAAAATTTTCAGATTTAAAAATTTAAAATAAATTTTTTATATTTTTTTCTTGACTTTTGTAATGGGGAGCAATATAGAAACTTCGCAAATGGTTTTTTTACCATACTTTTAACAGACCCGTAATGAAAAAGCCGCCCTGAGATGAGGGCAGAGCCAAGATTACGGGTCTTTTTTTTATCGAGGTCAAAATGAAAACGGCAATTCTTGTTGACGGCGGCTATTACAGAAAGCTTGCGAAACATTATGCAGGTGAAAAAAATCCTCATGAAAGAGCCTGTGAGCTAGAATCATATTGTCGTAAACATCTGCGCAACCGCGATGTTTTTACAATTGACGAGAAGAATCGGAAACATTACCAATATTCCGATTTATACAGGATTTTCTATTATGACTGCGAACCTGTTGCAAAGAAGGTCTATCATCCTCTTTTAAAAACGAGTATAGATTTTTCAAAACAACCGACATTTAAATGGATGAATGATTTTCTTGATTGCCTGAAAGAAAAACGGAAATTCGCCCTTCGCCTGGGTTTTTTGGCTTCAGAAGAGGCATCTTATACTATTGATAACAATATTCTCAAAAAATTGTGCCGTAAAGATGTCGGCATAGACGATATAACAGAAAAAGATTTTTTTGTGACTATCCGTCAGAAAGGCGTTGATATGAAAATCGGTCTTGATATTGCATCTCTTGCATACAAAAAACAAGTGGACCAGATTGTTTTGATCGCAGGAGACAGCGACTTTGTTCCCGCAGCCAAGCTTGCACGTCGCGAAGGTATAGACTTCATACTTGATCCAATGGGAAACAAAATAAATTCCAATTTGTTCGAGCATATCGACGGATTGCGCTCGAATTATAAAAGTCTGCAAAAAGAAGACTGCGAAACAGAAGAATAGTAACAACAAGCTATTGTTTTACTTGAAAAATCGCGGTTTTGAAACTATATTGCTACTGTTTTGAAAGTTTTTTTTCAGCTGGAAAAATTCGGCGAAAGAATACGAGAAGATTTATACAGCGTGACATCTTGGAGGCAAAAATGAAAAAGCTCCTTTTTATCGGCATTATTTTAATGTCGTTTCTGATTGCGTGCGGCAGTTCAAAGAACGAAAAACAAAATGAAAATCCCGATTCTGAAGAAACAAACGATTCAGACATTGACACTGTTGAAACCTACGACGGCGACATAACTCCCGACAATCCCGATACAACAAATGACGTTGACAATTCCGGCAACACACAACCCGACGATGATCCTGAAGACCCGCCATACGGTGGCAGAGGTTGCAACGCCAGAACATCTTATGGTTCAAATTCGTTCACAAGGGACGAAAGTTCTGTTTTTGACGACTGTGCCAGAGAAGCAAAATACTCTGACAGTTCTTGCTGTTATCCTGATGCTGCCGAGTTGTTTTTAAAGTTACAGAAAACGACAATAATTTTTGAAAAAGACTGCAAACAAAACGAGGAACCGGTTCCGTGCCCCGATTTTATCCCTGAGTCAATAACTCTTTCACAGCTTACAGGTTGCAATATCTATCGTAACGAGAGCACTCCTAATGATGCTCAACCTTGTCTTTCCGACTGCCCTGAATTCTATTTTTCTACTGATAATGAAACTTTTAAAACAGTTGAATTCCGACATGATTACGAATACAACTCAAACTATCCGTTTCAGAATGCTTTTTTAGAATCCAGCAATTCCGAAAGAACAATTTTTCTTACTATAGACACCAGTAAAAACACAGCTTTCTTTAAATCATCAGATTCTTTGGTAACGCTTCCGTTTGAAATCCTGGTTAACGAATAGCGGACAAAGAATCACAACCGGAATAAACACACGCCATAGTCTGCTTTTGCAGTCGAATTTACTTGAAAATCGCGGTTTTGAGACTATATTACCGCCCGTTTTGAAAGTTTTTTATGGAGAAAAAACATGGAAAAGGTTCTTGTAAAGTCAATTTTCAGAGAAACTGAAAAGTTTATGGGCAAAGTTGTCGAAGTTTCAGGCTGGGTCAGAACGATCCGCGCAAGCAACGCTTTCGGCTTCATCGAGCTCAACGACGGCTCGTTTTTCAAGAATATTCAGATAGTTTTTGAATCAAATCTGGAGAATTACAAGGAAATCGCAAAACTCGGAACGGGCAGTGCAGTCCGCGTTTTCGGAAAAGTCGTAGAGAGCGCAGGCGACAAGCAGCCGTTCGAGATCAAGGCGGAAAAAGTCGAAGTTGTCGGCACAAGTGACGAGGACTTCCCGCTTCAGAAAAAGAGACACACCCTTGAATATATGAGGACGATCGCACACTTGAGACCGAGAGCGAACATCTACAACGCAGTTTTCAGGATCCGCAGCCTTGTCGCTTTCGCGATCCACTCGTTCTTCCAGGAAAGAGGCTTCGTTTACGTCCACACCCCGATAATCACTGGCAGCGACTGCGAAGGTGCGGGCGAAATGTTCCAGGTCACGACTCTCGACCTCAACAACCTGCCGAAAAAGGACGACGGAACCATAAACTACGGCGAAGACTTCTTCGGAAAGGCGACGAACCTCACCGTTTCAGGTCAGCTTGCCGTTGAAAACTACTGCGCGGCGTTCAGGAACGTCTACACTTTCGGCCCCACTTTCAGAGCCGAAAACTCATACACACAGCGTCATGCAAGCGAATTCTGGATGATCGAACCGGAGATCGCTTTCGCAGACCTCCACGACGACATGAAACTTGCAGAAGACATGGTGAAGTACATCATCAATTTCGTCCTTGAAAAAGCTCCGGAAGAGATGGAATTCTTCAACAGCTTCGTTGACAAAACTCTGCTCGAAAGGCTGAATTTCATTAAAAATTCTGAGTTCGGCAAGATCACATACACCGAAGCTATCGAACTTCTCAAAAAGTCGGGCAAACAGTTCGAATATCCGGTTGAATGGGGCTGCGACCTCCAGACCGAACACGAAAGATACATCACCGAAGAACTGCTCAAAAAACCTGTTTTCGTCATCGACTATCCGAAAGAGATCAAGGCTTTCTACATGAGGATGAACGAGGACAACAAGACCGTTGCGGCGATGGATCTGCTCGTTCCGGGCGTCGGCGAGATCATAGGCGGCAGCCAGAGAGAAGAACGCTACGACAGACTTCTTGCAAGGATCCAGGAACTCGGACTCAAGAAAGAGGATTACTGGTGGTATCTCGACCTCCGCAGATTTGGTTCGAACCCGCATGCTGGCTACGGTCTCGGCTTTGAGCGCATGATAATGTACATCACCGGAATGCAGAACATCCGCGACGTCATCCCCTTCCCCAGAACTCCGAAAAACGCAGAATTCTAAATAAAACCGCCCCGAATCTCATAAAAAATTCTTATATTAGGTTGCTTCAAACATTTTTTTTGACTTAAAGACGATTTTTGTGGAAACTGCGCCGTTTTTTTTAAGGAGGTGTTTTATGGCAAAAACTTTAGGTGGTTTCAACAAAGAGTTCTGGCTGGTCAACGCCATCCAGTTCTTTGACGGTCTTTCTTATTTCTCGGTTATCATCATTCTTTCGATGTTCCTCACCGACAACGTAGGTTTCAGCGACTACGAAGCCGGCGCATGGCAGGGTTACTTCTTCCTGTTCATCACGGCTTTCATGTTCACGGTCGGCTCTATCTGCGACGTTATCGGCGACAAGAAATCTTTCCTTTTCGCGACGATCCTGCTCATGGTGAGCCGTCTCGGCATGGGTGTTTTCCCCGGTATGATGGAAGGAAAACTGCTCCAGTATTCGATCGGCGGACTTCTTTTCATCATGGCACTCGGCACGGCAATGCTTGTAACGATCACAAGCACAGCTCTGCGTCACTTCACGAACAAGGACAACCGCAGTAAGGGTTTCAACCTTTACTACCTCATCATGAACATCGGCGCAATGCTCGCAGGTGTTGCGGTATGCGACGGCTTCAGAAACGCGCTCGGCCCTGTTAAAGGCAACCTTGCGATCTTCACGTTCGGTTTCGTAATGAGTGCGATCTGCTTCCTCTGCGCATTCCTCATCAACGAGGACAACATGGAAGAAAAAGATGAAGACGACGGTAGCGGCGAAGTCAAAACTCCGCTCAAGATCTTTGCTGAAGTATGGAAGGAGAAACCTTTCCAGAAACTTGTTCTCTTCCTCTGCCTCACTCTCGGTGTCCGTCTCGTTTTCACACACCAGACGATGGTCATGCCGAAGTATTACCTCAGAACGATGTTTGCTGACTTCCAGCTCGGTGCAGTCAACTCGCTCAACCCGCTCATCATCACGGTCGGTCTTGCTCTTACGATGAATTTCATCGGCAAATTCAACATCGTAAAACTTCTGGTCGTAGGTATGACGCTTTCGGCTCTTTCACTTCTTTTCCTTGCATTCCCGGGCGAATGGTTCCTTGCTATCCCGGGAATCAACAACCTTGACCAGGCTTACAGATTCGTGATCATTGCGCAGATCCTCGTTTTCGCAGTCGGCGAACTTATTTTCTCGCCCAGATTCACAGAATACGTAGCATCTGTCGCTCCGAAGGATAAAGTTGCTTCCTACATGGGTCTTTCGGCTCTTCCAATGTTCATCGCAAGGCCTATCAACGGCTTCGTTTCGGGACTTCTTATCGCAAGTCTCTGCTACGACGGCGTCAAGGCTAAGATCGAAACAGGAAACATCGAATACCTCGAAAGCCCTGAATTTATGTGGATGATCTACTTCGCACTGGCTATCATCAGCCCGATCGCGGTAGTCGCACTCAAGAGAACGCTCACTCAGGACAACGCAACTGAGGAAGCTCCGAAAGAAGAAGCAAAGGCAGAGGCATAAGGAGGGAATCATGGCTAAAAAGAATGTAAACTACAAAGCAATACTTAAAGACGGTCTTATCCTTATGATCGCAGGTCTCGTTTTCGCTTTCGTCGTAAAACTCGGCTTTGACCAGCTCCGCGGCGATGTCGAGGAAAGCCCGCTCGTTTCCCCGATAATCCAGGACAACATCGACAAAATGAAAGAAATCATCGGCAAGGACGCAAAAGCAGTCAACCAGCAGGACGAGCAGAAGAGGACTCCGCTTATGTGGGTCGCTTACCTCAACTACGGTGACAGAGATCTAATAACGAAAAAATCGAAATCCAAAAAGGACGACGGCACTGAAGTCGAAAATCCGAGCCTTGAAGAGAAAAGGCTTGAAATGACGAAACTTCTTCTCGAAAACGGCGCAGATGTTAAAGTTGTTGACGAAGACAATTGGACTGCCCTTCTCTGGGCTTCCTGGACAGGCATGCCGACAGTCGTTGAAGAGCTCGTAAAGGCAGGCAGCGATGTCAACGCTCTCGACAATCAGAAACAGTCGGCACTTATGATCGCCGCTCAGAGAGGAAACGACAAAGTCGTCCAGATCCTCATCAATGCAGGCGCAGACAGAAATCTTAAAAACGCTGAAGGCAAAGGCGCTGAAGAACTTGCCAACGAATTCATGCCTCAGTTCTCCGACAGAAAGGAAAACTACGAAGCAGTTCTCAACGCTCTCACAGCTCCCGCTCAACCGAAACCCGTAGAGACGTCTCCTGAGACGTCTCCTGCAGAAGAAAAACCTGCTGAATAGTCTCTGAAATTTCAATCTAAAATCTGAACAGGTAGAGGTGTTTCATGAAACGTCTCAGCATTAAGTCATTGATTTTATTTCTTATATTTTTCGATTAAGCACTCGTGGACTTTTGTGGTTTTGTCGTAATTTACGGCCACAAGAAGAAGATTAGCGAGGTAATTCTTGAAAACTGCAGGATAATTTTTGTTTTTTATCTGCTTTATCGCCGTGTCGGCATCGTGGTTGCACTTTAGTTCGATGAGTATCGCGGGATCATTCGGATTTTTCGGTATGAAACCGATGTCGGCAAAGCCGCGGCCGGCCGGAAGTTCCTGAATGATCGTGTATTTAGTTTTTGCCGTGTAGTAAGCCAGGATTATCGCCGCCTGAAGCGAAGACTCGCGGTTGTAGTTTTTTATGCTCGAAACTTCTTCATGAGCCTTATCCAATGCAGCTGCAACTTCATCCGCCTCTCCGTCAAGAGTGAGCTCAAGAAGTTCGTTTGAATCCCTGATCATTTCGGCTATTTTTGAAAAATTACCGGAATCTTTTACTGCCGATTCCCATTCCTGCTTGATTTCTTTGTTCGGGATGCGGCAAAGCCCTGTTTTTCTGTCATAATTCAAATAACCGAGGTGTATCAGATACGTCAAAACATTGTCCCTGGTATTTATTTCATCAAGTTTATTTTTAAAATCTATAATATCTACTGGCACTTCTCTGCCTGAAAGCATTTCTACGACAGCTGTTTTAACCCCGTCATAATCGAGTTTGATATAGTCTGAAACAACTTCGTAGGAACCCGTCGCATGCCAGTAGTTGCCGTATTCGTGCGCCAGCATCGCAAC
>CAJOMF010000040.1 GCA_905235605.1 uncultured bacterium | reverse complement strand
CGCCGAGAAATACGATTTTCCGATACTCACGATAGAAAACATCATCGCATACAGGCTTATGACCGAATCTCTGATCGAACAGGTTGCAGACGCAGTCCTTCCGACGCGCTGGGGCGGTGAATTCAAGATCAAAGTTTTCCGCAACAAGCTCGACGGTCTTGAGCACGTCGCGCTGATAAAAGGCGACATCACCGACGGCAGACCTGTCCTTACGCGAGTTCACTCGGAATGTCTTACGGGCGACGCTCTGGGTAGCATCCGCTGTGACTGCGGATACCAGCTTCAGAACGCGATGGAACTCATAAAAGCTGAGGGCAGGGGAGTCATCCTTTATCTGCGTCAGGAGGGCAGGGGGATAGGGCTTGGAAACAAGATCAAGGCTTACCACCTTCAGGACGAGGGCATGGATACCGTCGAAGCGAACATCGCGCTCGGATTTCCGGCTGACCTCAGGGATTACGGCATCGGAGCGCAGATTTTGTCAGAAATAGGAGTCAAAAAGATCAGGCTTCTAACGAACAATCCCAAGAAAATCAAAGGCTTGACCGGTTACGGTCTTGAGATAACGGAACACGTTCCGAATGTCTGCGGAGTGCAGAAGGAAAATCGCAGATACCTTGAAACCAAGCAGAAAAAGATGGGACACACAATTTTCACGTCAGATAAAAAAGATTAATGGAGAATTAGGATGGAAGTAAAAACTTTTGCCGGCGACCTTAGTGCCAAAGGGAAAAAATTCGCGATCATCGTATCGAGATTCAACAGTCTTCTTTCGGAATCGCTTCTGAAAGGCGCGATCGACTGTCTCGAACGCCACTATGCAGAAAGTGCTGAAATCATTAAGGTTCCAGGTGCTTTTGAAATTCCTTTCGCGGCAAAAAAAGCTGCTATGTCCAAAAAATACGACGCGATAGTATGCCTCGGCGTCATCATCCGCGGCAGCACGCCTCACTTTGATTTCATCGCGGCCGAAACAAGCAAGGGTATCGCTCAGGCTTCTCTTGAAACGGGCGTTTACATGTCTTTCGGCGTCCTCACGGTCGATTCGATCGAGCAGGGGATCGAAAGAGCGGGCACGAAAGCGGGCAACAAAGGGTTCGACGCGGCACTTGCAGCCATCGAAATGCTTAATTTATCTGATAAACTGAAGTGAGAGTGACATGGGACTTAGAAGACGTTCAAGAGAAAAAACGCTCCAGATCCTTTACAGCATGGAATTCAACAAAAACCAGACGATACATGAAGCTGTTGAATCCTATCTGACTTATTTCAACATCGCCTCGATGAAGTGGAGCGACAAAAACGAAAATCAGACGAACATCAACAATGAGTCGTCAGAGGAAGAAAGCGTTTTTATAACGTATCTTCTGACTACAGTGAAAAACAACCTCAAAGAGATCGAAAGGCTCATCGAAGAGGCTGCGATAAACTGGAGAATAGAGCGTATCGCACTTATCGAGCGCAACATTCTCAGAATGTCTGTCGCAGAGCTCATTGACGAAAACAACGGAGTTCCGTTCAAGGCTACGATAAACGAAGCGATCGACATCGCCAAGAAGTTCGGCAGCAAGGAATCGAGTTCTTTCGTAAACGGTATAATCAATAAAGTGGCAGATATTATCGACATCAAAAACAAAAAATTATGAAACTCAACGCTGAAAGACTTGTTCCGTTCTGCACGGTCGTACTCTCACGAATAGACAAGTATGAAGATCTGACGGCTCAGATAAAAGAGTGGTGCGGAAGCGATTCCTTCAACCCGCAGGGCAAAGTCTATCTGGTTGACTGCGACAGGAATAAAGTCAAAATGTTTTCCGTCGAAAACAAAAAGGCAGTCACGTTTGAAGACGAATATTCGTTTTTCGAGCTGATCCGCTTCATCCAGAAGGCCAAACCTTCGTGCATAATAGACTTCTGCAACAATGTGCAGTCTAAAACCATCGTTTATTTTTCACATGCGGGGTGTGCGATCTGCGGGAAAAGTATTTTTACGCTGCTTTTTGCCGAAGCGGGATACAAAAAAGAGGCGCTCGGAGACCTGAAAAAGGCGGTTCCGTGTTTTTTCAACGATCCTGAAAAAGAAAACGGCCGCTTTGTCTACAGGACAACATCTTACGCCGAAATTCCGGCTGAATTTGTTGAGCAGACTGAAGAAGAAGTCGAAAAAGAGGAAAAGCTCGTCATCGACCTTGGCGGAATTCCCGAAAAACCGGCAGGCCGAATTTTGTGGATCCCGAAAAGAACGACGGCGCGCGGAATGTGGACAGATTTCAAAAATCTGACATATTTCGCCGAAAAGGAAAATGTTGTAATTGATGTCCATCTCAAAAATGAAAAAGCGAAAAAAAGATTCGACAGCGTATTTTTCATTAAGGGACGAAAAATGGATCTCGACCGATACCTGAATCCAATTGTCTGCGAAAATCTTTCTGACGCGATTTTTAAAAGCGGCTCTCCGGAATACAAAAAAATAATTTTTTCTTTCGGTCTGACTCCGGAATTTTTCAAGATGAAAGCATTGCTTATGCAAACCGGAAAGGAAAAAGCTGTCGATGGTTTGTCAAAAATAACCACAATGAAGAAAATAGGTAACTACCTGAAATGACTTTTCTTTTTATATTGACAACTTCGCATAACATATATTATGTAAACTAAAAAGGGTGTTTTTAGTGGATTCTTCGCAGATGTTTTCGGCAATTTCTGAAAAACTTATTTCCTGCATGGAAAACGATTCTCTGCCGCAGACGATCCTTTTTCATTCGCCTGCTCTTTCAAACATCGATGCTTTAGTTTTTTCGTTCGCGAAGAAACTTATAAAACCGCGCCGGAACATTGATGATGAAAAGTTTGTTTCGCTCTGCAGTGACGGACAGTTCCCCGACTTCATAAATGTCCTCAAAGGTTCGACCGGATCGATAAAAATCGAAGATGTGCACGCCGTTGAAGACGCTCTCCAGTACGCGCCGTTCGAATCTGAAAACCGCATCGTCTATTTCCGTGACGCCGCCGCAATGACGATCCAGGCTCAGAATGCACTTCTCAAAAAAATCGAGGAACCCCCGCAGCGCACTTTTTTCTTTTTGGCCGTAAACAAGCGAAATTCGATCCTCCCGACTGTTCTATCGCGTTCAGTCCCGATTTTCGTTCCTAACGCAAATTTGGAAGCCGGTTTTTCGGAGATCTTCGAATATTTTCCTTTTCTGGCCGATTTGGCGTCTGAATTGGGAGATGAGATTTTTTCGGCTGAAAAAAATAAACTTTCGTACTTTTGCTCCGATCTCGATTTCAATTCGATAACCAATATAAATAAGATTTATGCCGAGATAACCGACAGCGATCTTCTGTCAAAAGATCTTCTCGGTTCGGTTTCTGCCGACAAAGCAGATTATCTGAAAAAAATGCTGATACGGATGAGACTCGCGATCCTGGCTTTCTGTGTCAGGGAAAAAAATCCCGATGTCGCGCAGAAAATAACGGTCTTTTTATCGAACCAGCAGTATTTTTCACCTGATGCCTCAATATTTTTTACAATATAAATCGGAGGATAACTCATGGATAACAATAGAAAATTCACAAAACTCGACCGCAATCTCGACGTTTCCGAGGAAGAGCTCAAGACTTTACAGGAGCTTGAGCGCAATGACGACGGATTCAAGGACGAGGAAAACACTAAATACAAAAAAGCAGGCAGTCCGATCGCACCGCTCGGCGGCGGAGACGCGCTTTACTTTGATTACACCGACGAATATCCAGCTTTTGAAGACGTTATCGCTATCCAGTTTCAGCCTGCCGGCAAAGTTTACTGGTACTTTTATCCAGAACAGAAAAATCCCGGGAACGAGCTCAAACAAGGTGATATAATCGTGGCATACAGCGAGCGCGGTATGGAACTCGCGAAAGTCCTCAACAAAAGCATGGACGATTATAAGCATCAGAACAAGATAAACTTCATTAAAAACGGCTTTGTCAGAAAGGCGGAAGCTGCCGATTTCGAGCGCGAAAAACAGCTTGAAATCAAGGCGCAGTCGGCAAAGGAGGTCATTCTCCGCGTCAACAAAGAGCTCGGCATCAAGATGAAAATCATAAAAGTTAAGTACACTCTCGATGATTCAAAGGCTATATTCTACTTCTCGGCAAACGGCAGAGTCGATTTCCGAGAACTCATCAAACGCCTTGCCTACGAGCTCAAACGTCGTATCGAAATGCGTCAGATCGGAGTCCGTGATACAACGAAGATCATGGGCGGCTTAGGTCCGTGCGGAAGAGCGCTCTGCTGCCGCAAACACATGCACAACTTCATTCCGGTTTCGATAAAAATGGCTAAAGACCAGAATTTCAGCCTCAATCCGAACAAAATTTCGGGCATCTGCGGCCGCCTTTTCTGCTGTTTAGGCTATGAAAACGCAACTTATGAAGAACTCAGGAAAGATTATCCTCAGGAGGAAACAGCTATTCTCGACAGATCTTCGAACCGCAGAGGCTATGTGAAAAAAGTGAACGCCATCGGCGAGAATATCACAGTTTTCTTCCCTGAAAATCCTGAGAAAAAGGAAAAAGCTGAGGAAAAAACATTCCCGAAATCAGCTCTTGAATTCAATAACGGCTGGTTCATAAATCTTCCGCAGAGCGAACCTGCCGATCATGATCTGGACAACATCACGCCGATAGTCGCAAAGGAAAAAGAACTTCTGAGAGAGTCGTCAAATACTGAAAATCAGGAAAGGCCGGAGAGACCGCAGCAGAATCCGAACAATAGAAAACCTGCTCCGAAAGACTCATCCAATCCCAATAATCCCAACGCTAAAAGGAATCCGAACTGGCATGGAAACATAAAAAATTTCAAAAAATTCCCGCCCAGAAAAGAGGGAAAGGAAAATCAGGGCGGTAATCAAGGATAGTAAACAAGATGTTTATAGACACACACGCACATATTTTTATGACAGTTACTGAGAGGAACATTTCTCTCGAGAGCATCATCGAAGAACTGCATGAAAATCATGTTGACACCGTCCTGGATATCTGCGGAAGCGAACACGAACTTGACTATCATCAAAGTGTAAAGGAAGTGTTTGTAAAAAACAACATAAATTTTTACGCTGCCGCCGGAATCCACCCTCAAGAATCGTCAAATTTTATTGATTCAGACATTTCATGGATAACAAAAAACAGAGAAAATATAATTGCAGTAGGTGAAGTAGGATTAGATTTTTTCTACGATTTTTCTCCGAAAGAAATTCAGTTAAAAATGCTTCGAAAGATGATTGAACAAACTATAGAACTTAAAAAACCCATTTTAATTCACGGAAGATGCGGCGAACCCCTGATTTTCGACATGCTCAACGAGTACGGTTTTGACAAGAGAAAGGTCCTTTTTCACTGCTATACCGGGGATCTCGAAACAGCCGGAAAAATACTGAAAAAAGGGTGGAATATTTCGTTTTCGGGAATCCTGACTTTCAAGAAGTCGGCAGATGTCCTTGAAATTTTTAATCACACAAATATAAACAATATGTTCTTTGAAACCGACTCGCCTTTCCTCGCTCCGGTGCCGTTTCGCGGAAAACCGAACACTCCGGGGAAAGTCAGATATGTTTATGACTTTGCGGCCGATCTTTTAAATATGAAACAAGATGACCTGGCCAAACAAGTCAGAGAAAATTTCAACAAATTTTTTAATTTAAACATTTAATGCAGAAAACAGCAGCATTCACAACGACGATCCCGGTTGAGGTCGTTCTTGCCTCAGAATACAGACCGCTTGACTTGAACAACATTTTTGTCTCGGACCCGAACCCCTCCTCTCTTGTCGAAAAAGCTGAATTTTCGGGTTTTGCCGGAAGTTCATGCGCCTGGATCAAAGGGCTTTATTCAGTTCTGGTTTCTCCGGAACACAACAAGGATATCGATGTTTTTATTGCCGTAACCGAAGGAGACTGCTCCAATGCAAAGGTTTTAGAGCAGATCGTAGCAGCAGAAACCGGTATCAGAACTTTTATCTTCAACTTCCCCTATTTGCGCGAAATCGACAAAATGCGCAGTGAAATCGAGAGGTTTGCAGAATTTATGGGAACTGATTACAAAAGCTGTGTCAAAGTTTGGGAAAACCTCAAAAATCTGCGTAAAAAGCTGAAAATAATTGATGAAACTTCATTCCTTTATCCAGGCAGCGTGACAGGTGAAGAAAACCATCTTTTCTTAGTTTCATCTTCCGATTTCTGCGGAGACCCAATTGAATATGAAGCAAAAGTCGATGATTTTATTAAAGAATTGGATCATAGAAAACGTTTTGCAGATCCGTCACGCAAAAAAATAGCATACCTCGGAGTTCCGCCGATAGTTCCGATCCATTCGTTTCTGGAATCGAGACACGCGACCGTGATTTTCAACGAGATCCAGCGCGAATTCGCAATGCTCGGCGAATGTGAATCAATAGAAGAACAGTATACAAACTACACCTACCCCTACTCCGCCGCTTTCCGTTTTGAAAAGGCGGTAAGAGAGATCAAAAAGAGAGATCTCGACGGGATCATCCACTATGTACAGTCATTCTGCCACAGGCAACTCGAGGACATAATCCTGCGGCAGCTCCTGAAAAATCATGGGCTGAACATCCCGCTTCTCACCCTTGAATTCGACAAACCGGCGAACAAGATCGACGCACGTGTCGCCACGAGGATCGAAGCTTTTCTGGAAACTATCTGAACTTTTTCTCGTTAAACGGCAGTTATCGCATATATTTTTTAAAAAATTGAAAAAATACCCACGATAACTTGCAAATAACGCGATTTTTTGGGATTTTCAAAAATGTCAAATAGAGAAATCATTGATTATATTCAAGATTACTGGAATTTTCGAAATTATCTATTCCAACTGTTTTCTGTAGACCGCGTCTAATGTCTGCCCGTCTTTGTCTTTCCAATCACTCCAGCCGTTGGATGGTCGTCCTAAAACAAACTCGGATGCTGTGCTTGGGCTGGAGAATGTTTTGTCTGATTCCAATATCAATTTATCTCTATCGGAGGAAGTGTATTCTTTGAGCAGTTTTTCGCGTTTTTCCTTCCATGTAAACGACGGTACGGATGATTTTGCGACAATACTTTCTTTCAACACGGTAAAGCCGCCAGCATCATAAAAGCCTTTAGCCTCGCAACCGCGTCCTTTTGTATAAAACAAATGCTTTTCTTTCGGTTTAACCACGTCAAATATGTTGCAGCCGATAAAAGATGTCAGGAATTTCACATCTTCAAAAAATCCATCCATGTCATCTTTTCTGTATTCAGGAAGATTCGGTGCTTTGGGTGTTTGTTTGTTTTCGTTCAGCACAAAAGTATTTGAAGTTTTTGCCTCTGCAATAGCTTTATGTTCCAAGTATTGCACATCAGCCTTGGTCATAGCGGCATCTTTTGCAATGAAAATCAAAGCTTTTTGCCAAAACTCCTTCTTGTTGTCGTGGTCTTTCACTCGTTCACGAAAATTTTCAGTTTCACCGATATAGGCTTTGGGTTTGGTTGCCTCATCCTCACCCAGCAGAATGTAAAATGACGGAGTCCACAACTCCTCCCGCTCATTCAAAATCGCCAGATTGGAACGAGGAATTATGTACATCTGGCAAATCTTATTGCTGATGGAAACATACTGAGTTCCTTTCGGATCTCCGTCAATCAGATACGTTGTTACTGTCTTGCCCATGATTGCACCCTATTTTCCACATTATTTTTTAATGTTTTTTTCTTTTCTCAATTTCTCCAATTCGATAGCAAAAAGTCTTCTTGCTAAGCACAAATCATCTTCTATCTTTAATAGCAAAATAGCAAGCAAACGAAGAAATGTGAGATAAGCTGTAAAATGTTCATTTTCATCGTTTACAGGAGGTGTACTTCCGTGGGAATAGTGATTTCTGTAAGCCGGACCATTAGTAAAGGTTCTATTATCAAGATAATAACTAAAATAATCCCGTTCAGGTTTACTCAACAAGAGATCATCTGTAACTAACCATTCCTTTTTAAGCATTTCATCAAGAATTTTTCGTTCTGCTTCATTATAATGCCAATAAGAGCATACGCCATATTCCCATAAAGATTTCAAAACATTTATAGCAGATGGATTAACAATATAAAGATGTCCATCGGGATTAACACCAACAACCATGTGTTTTATAAGAAAATCCAAGTGAGGTTTCTGATGATCTTCATAATTTGAATAAGAAACATTATTTTCTTTTTCAAGTAATTCTATCAAAGAACTGTAGTTTTTGTCTTCAAATGGCTTAACATAGTATAGTAACGAATTGGAAGAACCAAACAAATCCCAAAGTACAGTTGAAATCTCATTGTTGCGTTCCTTAATTTCATAATATTTAGAAGAAAGAACACTTTTTACATCTTCTATTTTTAGTGGTTTTAAATGCCTTATTAAATCCGTATCAATCTCATCTGTTTCAACAAATATATTATATTGTTTGGCAATAGCATCTAATTCTGGACATAATACACGACATTTGTTTAATGAAGAATCATTTATATTCGGGAAGTTTATCGGCAAGCTCGGATAACAGTATTCTTCTTTAAGATAGTGCTCATAAAACTGTTTCAGTTCAAATTCAAAAGAGCTGTCAATCTTTTTTAGAGCATCCTCCTCATATGCGTATAGTTGATACAGAGCCAAGTTGTTTTTATTCATGAATTTTGTATATGATGGATAAGAATGCTGTCCTTTATCTATCAAAAAAGGTTCTATAGGATCTGTTTCAGTTATTTTGTTAATCAGGTTTATCAAGCCGTGTTCATTCAGCCATCCAAAAAGTGAAATACAATTACCGACACGGTTTCTATTATCACAATTTCTAACATAGGGAATGCTATAGGTGTAAATTAGGTTTCCGTCTTTATCAAATTTAAAATCTGCGGGTTTAATTTCTTCTTTATCTATAAATTGTACACCCTCAAGCCAATGGGTTGTAAATGCCTTAGGATTGCTCATTAAGTCATCGTTGAGTTTTTGGGCTAATCTCTCTGCAAGAAGTCTTGTCTTAGGCGAAAGCATTATCGATTTGGGTAATCAATCGCACATAATTTAAATTTGGTTCTTCGCTCTGCAAGTAATTTATGAGTATTTGTTCTTTATCATCCAAAGTGAGATTTGATGGAAGAAATAATTCTTTTTTCTCATTCAGTTCCTGTTTAACTTCATACTTGTCAAGAATGATATGAGCACTATTTGCATCATTCAAAAGTATTTCACGAATAACATCCTTAAACTTTTTTACCATCCCTTTGCACTCTAAAATATCGCGAACACAACCAATCTTTTCTTTCAATATTTCATGCAAAGTTTCCGGTTCAATCAATTTATATAAACCGTAGTTATCTATTATTTTCCAAAAAGTTTCTTTGTATGGCCAATCTAGTAGTTCGAATTCACTCTTTATCATTTTAGGGTCGAGCCTATTAAAGAAGTTGGCTATTATATCATTATAACTGCCTACAGAATCTTTGAATTCATTATACTCTTCATCTGTCCATTTCTTCAATCTGCAACCATCTTCAATCATCCGCTTGATATGCCAAAGTTCAATAATTCCTGACAAATCCGATGGAATATCACCTTCAGCTACTTCATGAATTCGCTTTTCTGCCATTTCCAAATAATGTGACAAAGATAAATCATGTTTTGAGAAATAACATACTTGATCTAACATGCATTTATTTAGACTCCATAATGCTTTTCGAGTCGTTTAACTAAGCCGTCAACCAATTGGTCATAGTCTTTAAATCGTAATTGTGACAAGTTCCGGAGATTAAACCCTATAAACTTATCTACATCAATGTTATCTTTATTATGGTCTGAATTTTCCTTATAAAGAAGAATCATATTAGGAAGCATATCGTTGTTTGATTTAGCAATTCCCATAGCATAACCAATTTCATGGTATACATTTATGTTGTGGCTACTTAAATCTGCAATTATTAGGCTACAATCTTGGATAGCTTCTAAAATTTTATCTTGAATAGAATAAGTGCTTTGCTCAATTGTCCTATCAATTCTAATCGGATATAAATTCAACTGTATATTACTGTTTTTTTTGTTAAAAATTTCTATTGCACGCATTATCTTTTCGTAAATAAGTTCACTTTGTGAGTCTCCGAATTGCATAGAAACAAATACTTCGTTCTTTTTAGCCTGATATATTTGGTCAAACATAGTAATCAAATTCAAAGAAGCATCTTTGGATAAATCATCCGGATCTGTGATTTTGTTAATACCGTTTCGTTTGACCCAATTAACAAAAGAGAATAACTGTCCTTTGTCTAACAAGGAATAATAAACTAAAGCGCATAAAAGCGAAATGTTACCATAATTGTCACCAAAATCCTTATAAATATTGGTTAATTCTGTTAATACGGAAATAATGGCATTTTTATCGTTGCATTTGTTAACATAATCCGTTAGTAGAACAATTTTGTATTCTTCATGCTTTAATTGCTGAACAAGTATGTCTTGTTGGTTTTGGAATAATGAAAGTTTAGATTCAAGTTCTTCATATTCAAATTGAGCTTCTTTGTACAAGCTCATGTGTGCAAAATCAGCATTGTTGATCTCTATTTGTTTTATCTCATTTTTCTTTTCTTTAATTTGTTTCTTGTAATCTTCGATTTTTTCTTTTTGTTTTGCAACATCATCTTTTATTGTTATCTGACTCTTTTTTAGAGATTTTGCTATCTTGTCTTTTTGAGAAATAAGCAACTGTGCAATTCGTAGGCATGCCGTTCTGAAGTATGATTTATCTGTGTCTTCCTTGCCATACTTGTCTTTATCGACTTTCAACCAATGAATTGAATCAAACAATCCATTTCGTACTTCTTTTATCAATTCCATTGCCAATGGATATGCAACACCGAATTTATCTAAATTCACAAAACTCTTGAGTTCAGATATGATTCTTAAGCTCGCCTCTTCCCGCAGAGGCAATTGTCTGAAATTGATGTTGTGAAAAATGCCCGCTTCAAAGCTTTCTCCGATCTCTTTATTTTTATCTTCTTCATCTTTACTTGAAAAAATAACAGTAAATGGAACAACTAAGTCACCTAAATCTTTTTTGTTAGCCTTTGTTTTTTCCCAGATTTCTTTGTTTTCATCGTCAAAAGGTGCAAGACGATGATTGCCATCAACTCGAACCAAATCATTAGTGGTTTTTGTTAAATTTGCATGAGGTGCCCTGTAATTACCATAAGCAGTATAGGATTTTTCTATAAGAACCTGTAATCCTTCTACGAATTGAGCATTGTACCAATTTACAGGATTATCAACGCCAATACTTAAAGCAAAATCAGAATAATGTTTTACTCGACATGCCAATGTAATTTCAGGAAAATATTTATATTCTCCCGAATCTAAGAAATTTATTATTTCTTTAAGATGTTCTTTATTTGCATTTCGCTGATATGATTCGGAACTATGAGAAATAGCGGCTAAATCTTTTAGTGGCGCAAAACCACGTAATACAACATAACTTTCGAATACTTTGTAAATTATCCCTTCTAACTTTACCATGACTTCACCCTATTATCATTTTTTCAATATGTTTCTTAGTTTCTTCCAGCAAAGCATCACCTTCCTGCTGAAGTTGTTTTGCTTGAAGTCTTATTGCTTTAATTTTATTTACAATTTCATTCTGTTTGTTGATGTCTGGAATAGGAATCATTATTGATGCCACTTCTTCCAAATTAATGTTAGCTCTTGCTACAGGACGTTTTAAACGATCAAGATTAAGTTGACCTATAGAGGATTGCAAGATTTCTTTTACATATTCTGGATTAATGCCTGTTTTCAACCTTACCAAAGCTATTGCTTGGTTGATGTTGGCTTCTCGGTCAGAAAGATATATTCCAATTTGTCCTATTGTTGCTCCAACTATTGCAATCATAATATCATTTTTCATAACTTTAGATGATTTCATTTTAGTGTTATGAATGCTTTGTGTTATGTAAAGAAGATTATCAAAATCAATATCTCCGTTAATATCAATATCACCACTGCGAATAAACGGGATACCTTCTGTTTGATTTGAATAATCACTTCCGCCTGATTTTGGTGTTATTCCGCTTGTGATTACTAATGAAATATCTCTTAATGATTTTGTCGGATAGTGAGATGATAATAATTTTGAGAAAGCTTCTTCAAAATACGGTTGATGATAATATGTGTCATATCGTTGGCCCAATATGGAACTAATACTAAGCTTATACGAAGAAATCTTCTTTATATCATGCGAAAAACTTATCCCTAATTCTTTTAATATAAAAGTATCTATTGTGTTGGTAATACTTTCTGCTTCCTGTTTTTTGTTCGACCTTTCTTTCTGAGCTTTTGAGTAAATCTCAACTATCTCTTTTTGAATTTTTACAGGAGGTATTGGTATCAGTAAGTTGCTGTATTCTTCAGCATTTATATTTGGTTGTCCCGTTACTCTTTGTGTAACTTTTACCCAATCATTAAAAACAGACAACTTTGTAAAAATAAAGATGTAATCTGGTGATATTATGTTCTGATCGACAACGAAGCGAATCAAATAACCTGCAAAAAAACAAGGCTCATCAACCATTTTTGATTTATGAATATAAGATTTACCAACGGTATTTCCACTTCTGGCAATTAAAATATCATTGTCGTTAAGTATATATTTTTCCTCAATATTTTTGGCTGTAACACCAACACTATTTATCAAAGAACCGTTTTCGTCGATATCGGTAATTCTAATATATCTTGGACTATTGTTATTATCTCGTGGTATCCCTGCTTCACCAGAACCATATTGTGGTTTTGTAATCAAAAGCTTGTAAAAAGGACACAGAGGATATTTATATGATGAAATTCGATGGTGGTACAAAACGAATGAATTATCATATCTTCCGCCAATAATTTCATTAATGTGTATTTTTTCAATAATCATATCACTTATTCTGTTCGATAAACTCATTAATCTGTTCAGCAACTTTGCCTAATTCGCTGCCTTCTATTTCTTTTCCTGTTGCATCATAACCGATGTTTTCAACTTCTACCATCAGTACTTCATAGTCCAATACTGCTTCTTTATAAAGTTCTAACATTCGTTCAGCTTTTTGGTCTTTGTCTAATCCTTTTTCACTCTTTACTTGTGCTTTTATGTCGGTCAAAGTTTGTTCAAATTTTTCAGTCAATTCTATCGGATGTTTTTTCAAAAAAAGTACTGAGGATTTTACTCCTGCTTTTACATGTGCGAAGGTGTGTTGTGGCAAAGAAACGACAGCTAAAATCCTGAAATGCTCAAAAATCCAATCGCGCACATATTGAGTTGTTGCATTGGTCAAAATGCCGTCAGGAATAACTATTGCCAAATAACCGTCTTCATTCAAATATCTATAGCATCGTTCCAAGAACAGAACTTCCGTATTTTGAGAAGTCCGCCATTTGTTTTTATTGTCGTTATCCTCAATACGGTCTTTTATTTCCGTTATTCCAAGATTTTTCTCGAATAATTCATATTCCTTGTAATAGCTGACCTCATCTGCCTTAACAGAAGAACCAAAAGGCGGATTTGTCATTATCAGATCAAAGTTCCCGTCCTGAAAATTCAAGTTGCGATTTTCTACTTCAATTGAGTAATTGTTTTTTAGCCCGTCATTGGTGATGATATTGGTATGACCATCATCGTGAATGATCATGTTCATCTTGGCTACGCGGGATATTTGCTCATTAATCTCAATACCATAAAGATTCTTTTCAGCGAATTCATGCCAATAATTTTTCCATGTTGCACTGCCGATTTCATCTTTTCCATAAATATCATCGGCTTCATCCCTAACATATTTCAACGCTTGGAGAAGGAACCCGCCACTTCCGCAAGACGTGTCCAGGACTTTCCAGTCTTTATTTATTCCTATGGCTTTAACTATGAACTCGACAATGGGTTTTGGAGTAAAATACTGCCCGAAATCACCACGGAAAAAGTCTCCCATGAAACTTTGAAACGCAACGCCTTTGGCATCAAGATTGGTCTTAGATAAATTAATATCTTGCAGATACTGAACAACTGTGTAAATCTTATGTTTATCAAGTTTGATATCATCTTTAAAAACTTCAGAGTCCTTTTTTCTTCCGTGCTCGTATAATTCTCTGACACGTTTTTCCAGCTCTATCTTTGCTTTCTTGTTCTCCTCATCTTCCGGATAATGTATTATTTGAAAGTTTAGCGGCTCGCCTTTACTTTTTGGATCATTGTCACGCCAGCGTTCATCCCATATTTTGCAGAAAATAAGTTTATCCAATTCATCAAATGCCGTCGTAGGAGCAAGTGCACCACCACCCCATAACGCATCATGAGCAGATTTGAATTTTTGTATCAATTCAGCTTGAGTACCTTCAACCGGCTCATTACCTCCTTTCGTGTATTTGAAACGCTTGACTTCCCCACCTCGTTTCGGAATATCACTGATTGCCTTTCTTGAAACAGGAGCAACGCTTGTGATTTCAAAATATTCATCCTTAATTCCGGAAGTGACCCAAACAAATTGTGCCGCTTTTGCGTGAGCATAGCTATATGCCTGATCAACAGCAATCTGAAATTGTCTTTCGTTAATATTTTCTTCTTTACACTCAACAACGATAAGAATCTTAGTATTGGAATTGTTGTAAACGAAAATGTCTGCTTCACGATTTTCAGAACCTATCTGCACGGATTCATTGACAGAAATATTTTCAGGAAGGTAATCATATTCATAAATCAACTTCAAGAATGCTTCCGATTGAACAAACTCTTCTGGATTTTGCAAACGCCTCTTAGTGTTGTTCTTGCAATTGTACTTGATAACAGACATATCTTCATTGATAACAATGTGACGGTCTTTGATGCCTCTTTTATAAAGTTCCCCGGAAAGCAGCTCTTTTATTTCTTCTAATGTCTTTGCCATGATACCTCAACTATAGAAAAGCGTTATTTATAATAACGAAACCAAAATCCGCCTATTTTTATCCATATTCTTTTCCTTTTCAATAAAATCGAACAAATTCAAGTGATTTTATAGCTTAAAAGGCAGAAACCTCTGAAAAGTCTATGAATACGGATTTTTAAGTAGAAACAGATTTCCTGCAGGCGAGCCGCCCACGCTCCGACAAATCTCCCCTCACCCTTTTCACAAGTGAATTTTACCGATCCGGCAGCACTTCATTCCAAAATGGAATAAACTGAATCCCAACATAGCGCGAGTATCGGGAACTATCGCAAAAATTGCGACAGTTGACTGAGTTGTCCGATTTTTTCGGACAACTGGATTGAACTATTTACAATTTGGAAACGGTTGTTGTTTTCTCAAAAAAATAGCCTGAAACCGTTATTTCACCTATTTCATTTCGATTCTTCGTCTTCGTCAATGACCGAAGGCTTGCTGTCATGCAAAAGATGCTGGTTGTCGATTGCATTAGACGGAGATACCACTTTTTTGCCGGTCTTTTTTTCGAGTTCCCTTCTTGCGTTTTTGGCGATAGTTGCTCCGTCAACGGCATTCTGGACATGATCTTTGAAGTTGTGAGGATCTCTCGATTCCGAAATTTCTTTTGTCGAAAGTTCGGCAAGCATATTCAGAACAAGTTCCTGATTCGTCATGTTGTCTCGGAGATTTTCTTTTTTCAGTCCTTTGAATTCCTTGTATTCTTTGGCGGTTTTCCCAGCCCATGTCTTGTAAATTATGTCGGTCAGAGTTGCGAACTGAATGCCGTCCTGCAGTCCGCGCCTTTTCCATTCGTCAGTCAGGTCTTTTCTGATTTCCATGCTTTTCAGACGCTGGTTTATCCAGCTTTCGGAGTAGCCGAGTTGCCTGTATGCAATCAAAGCGCGGTTTATTGAAATTTCAGGGTCTTTGATTTCGTCGAGCCGCTCTCTTGCGATTTGCGCCATCCACAGTTTGAAAGGCTCTGCTTTCGGCGAAGGAACCGATTGGATCAGACGGAAAAGCTGTTCCGTTGTCATGCAGTCAGTCGGACGCATTTTCCCGTCTGCAGCAATCATTTTGAACTGGTTACAATTTGTAACCACTTGGCTTCCTTCATCAAGAAGTCTGTGTTTTAGAACTTTCCAGTAGTTTCTCGGATTGGGACTGTCAGTCAAAACCGCAATGACATCAACCACCGAAAAATACCATTCCTCTGTTTCTTTGTCCCAAAGTGTGCGGACTTGTTTCTCTTCAAAAATTTCAATTTGAGTGTTTTTTACTTCTTCCATTGTGTAATCTCCAAATAAAAACGTGTAATTATAGTTAAATGTTTCTAAAAGTAAAATTATTTTTCTAAAAAAATTCTTTTATTTCTAAAATTTCTTTCTATAATATTTTAGTTTTTGTGATTTTTTAATATGGAGAATGAAAACAAATGTTGATTTATGGTTTGCGGACAAGCCACCCGCGCACGCATTCGTAAAACTCCTTAAAAATATTTATTGATTTTTCCAAAAAAATAATTAAGGTGCGCTCTACTTTTCCGGAATTTGCCGGCCTTTTAAAATTTGAATTTTTTTTAGGAGAAAAGATTGAAGTATTTAGTCACATCAGCCCTGCCCTACGCGAACGGTCCGATCCACCTCGGCCATCTTGCAGGGGCTTATCTTCCCGCCGATGTTTATGTGCGTTATCTCCGCAACATGCAGAGAAACGTGATATATGTCTGCGGAACGGACGAACACGGTGTCCCGATCACGATCAACGCTGAATCGCGCGGTATCACCCCTGAAGACGTTGTCAGAGAAAACCACGAAATCATCGCACGCGGTTTCGAGATGGCGGAAATGTCGTTCGATATATTTTCAGGAACACACAACGATATTGAGAAGGAACTTTCACAGGATTTCTTCAAGAGACTCGATAAAAACGGATTCATTTCGGTAAGAGACGTCGAACAGTTCTACTGCGAACACGACAAAATGTTCCTCCCCGACCGCTATGTCGAGGGAACATGCCCCATCTGCAAGGATCCCGGAGCGCGCGGAGACCAGTGCGACAAGTGCGGAAACGCGCTCAATTCGCTTGATCTTATCAATCCGAAATGCAAGATATGCGGTCAGACTCCGGTCAAGAAAAGCTCAAAACACTGGTTCCTTGACCTCGATAAATTCGAAAAAAGGCTTGATGAGTGGCTTGAAACGAAGGAAAACTGGAAAAGCAACGTCAAGGCTTTCTGCAAACAGTGGTTTGAAAGAGGTCTCGAGCCGAGAGGTATCACCCGCGATATCTCCTGGGGCGTTCCCGTTCCCGTCGAAGGAGCCGAAGGAAAAGTTCTTTACGTCTGGTTTGATGCGCCCATCGGCTACATTGCCTTCACGAAAGAGCTTTTCGCCAAAAGAGGCCTCGACGAAAACGAATGGGAAAAATGGTGGAAAGGCGGCGACGACGTCAAACTCATCCACTTTATCGGCAAAGACAACATCGTTTTCCACTCGATAATCTGGCCTGCTATGCTCATGGGTCAGGAAGACGGCTGGAAACTTCCCGACGAAATTCCGGCAAATGAATTCCTCAATCTCGAGGGTCAGAAGATCTCCACAAGCAGAAACTGGGCGATCTGGGTACACGACTTCCTTGAAAGATTCAACCCCGATTCGGTCAGATTCTACCTTGCGACGATCGCGCCGGAAACAAAAGACTCCGACTTCTCGTTCAAAGGCTTCCAGGATGCGAATAACGGAATGCTTGCCGCGATATACGGCAACTTCGTAAACCGCAACCTCGCCTTCATCAACAAGTTTTTCGGCGGAAAGATCGAGGGAGAGATCAAATTCTCGGAAGAGGACGAAAAAATGCGGGAAGAAGTCGAAAAAGAACTTAAGGAAGTTCTCGACTGCTACGAAACTTTCCGCGTGAGAGACGCAGCTTTCCACATCATGGAAATAGGAAGAATCGCGAACAAATACTTCGACGCAATGGCTCCGTGGGCACTCAGAAAGAGCGATCCGGCGCGCTGCAACGGCGTATTTGTCAACTGCCTTAACCTTATCAACACTATCGCAACGGTCATGGAGCCGATAACTCCGGCCGCAAGCAGAAAAGTCAAACGAATGCTTAATCTGCCTGAAGTGTTTGATTTTACTAAACTTTCTGAACACGCCATTAAAGATGGCATAAAGCTTGGTGAAGTTGAGATACTTTTCGGGATGATCGACGACGAAACCATCGCCGCCGAGAAATCGAGATTAGGCAGCAATCATTGATACCATAGCTCACATTTTTATTTTTTTGTAAGGCTGAACTGCACTTATGGGGGTATTTTTGCTTTGCTCACATTTTTTTTGGAGGAAAAATTATGAGTGACAAAATTATTGAGCTCGTCGGAATTTCGAAAGAATTCGACGGCGGCACTTTGGCTGTTTCCGACTTCAATCTTCACGTTAACCGCGGAGAATTCGTAACGTTTCTTGGCCCGTCCGGCTGCGGAAAGACGACAACGCTGCGTATGATCGCCGGTTTTGAGATACCGACCAGCGGAAAAATCCTGCTTAACGGCGAGGACATCACGAATCTTCCGCCCTATCTGCGTCCCGTAAACACCGTTTTCCAGCGTTACGCACTTTTCCCGCACCTCAACGTTTACGACAACATCGCGTTCGGGCTCAAACTCAAGAAAACATTCACAAAAGCCGAGATCAACAAAAAAGTGAGCAAAGCTTTGCAGATGGTTGACCTTGAAGACTTCGAAAAAAGAAAAGTCACTACCCTTTCGGGCGGCCAGCAGCAGAGGATCGCGATAGCCCGCGCTATCGTCAACGAGCCTGAGATCCTTCTTCTCGACGAACCGCTCGGCGCTCTCGATCTCAAAATGAGAAAGGACATGCAGCTTGAGCTCAAGGATATGCAGAGAAAGCTCGGCATAACTTTCATTTACGTAACACACGACCAGGAGGAAGCCCTCACGATGAGCGACAGGATCGTCGTAATGAAGGACGGCGAAGTCCAGCAGATCGGTACTCCGCAGGACATTTACAACGAACCGACGAACGCTTTCGTTGCCGACTTTATCGGCGAGAGCAACATCTACAACGGCACGATCGTAGGAGAGCGGAAAGTCCGTTTCATCAACAAGGTCTTCGACTGCGTTGACGATTTTGAGATAAACGCGAAAGTCGATGTCGTTGTCAGACCTGAGGATGTCGAGATCGTAAAACCCGAAGAAGGGATAGTTTCCGGTCAGATCGTTTCCTCTATTTTTAAAGGCGTTCATTACGAAATGATCATGATGGTGGGAAAAAGCGAAGTCATGATCCAGTCCACGAAAGAGGTCAAAGCCGGAGACACTATCGGCATCAGAGTGAGCCCCGACAATATCCACATCATGAAACGCGATTTCGTTTCAAACGTTTACGACGGATACATCGACAAAATCAACAAAGTCCACTTCGCCGAAGGTGCTTTCGAGTGCGACGTCACGCAGCTCTACCCTGGCTCTCACCTTGATTCCGAAGGCTATGTCATCACAACGGCCGGTGAAAAGATCGATCTCACAAATGTTCCTGTCAGAGTCGAAGTCGGTCTCAAGGATATCGAGATCATCGACAACGACGAAGACGGCGATGCAAAAGGTTCAATAATTTCAATAGTTTACAAAGGCGACCACTACCAGATCATAATCTGCACCGACGAGGAAGAAGAAGAGATCGTCTGCGACACCGAATACCTCTGGAACGAAAACGACCGTGTCAGCGTCAAAATACCGAAGGATAAGATCAAACTTACTTTGAAGGCGGTGGAAAAGAAATGAACGGACTGAAATTTTCAAGAAAACAGCTGGGCATTCCCTACGCGGTCTTTCTCATCGCGTTTGTCGTAGTGCCGCTCCTGCTCATAATCCTTTATGCTTTCACGAAAAAAGTTCCCGCAGACAAGGCGACTTTCACGATCGCGGGCGAATCGGTCTCCTTTGCCGTTTCCAACTTTTCCGACTTTTTCTCGAAATCGGCTAATATCAGAGTCCTTTTCGTAAGTTTCGGACTGGCGATAATCACGACAGTCGTCAGCCTTCTCATCGCGTATCCTGTTGCCTACATCCTTTCGAAATCGAAATTCAACAAAGGCGGCGTCCTGCTTGTCCTTTTCATCCTTCCGCTCTGGATAAATTTCGTTCTCAGAACGGCCGCGATGAAAGAGCTGCTTTACTTCATCGGCATGTACAAATCGAACAGTTTCAGCTTTGTAAACACCCTTATCGGCATGGTTTACGACTATCTTCCGTTCGTCATCATGCCGCTCTACTCTGTTCTGGTAAAAATCGATAAAAGCTACGCCGAAGCAAGTGCCGACCTCGGTGCAAAACCGGCAACGACATTCCTTTCAGTCACTCTTCCTCTTTCGATGCCCGGGATAGTAAGCGCAATTTCGATGGTCCTTCTTCCGACAACGACAAGCTACGTCATCAGCGATACTCTCGGCAACGGAAACGTCACGATCGTCGGCAAGATAATCGAAACGCAGTTCCTCACTATGGACAACTGGCACGCGGGAAGCACGATCGCCCTCGTTCTTCTTGTAATAATCTTCTTTTCGATGTTTCTCAGCGGCAAATTCACTGAAGAAAAGGATGAAAGCGCAACGAGAGGTACACTATGGTAAAGAAAATAATCGGCGGAAGCTACATATCTCTGGTTTTATTCCTCCTTTACGCCCCTATCCTGCTCCTTTTCGTCTACAGTTTCAACATGTCGAGAGAGATCGGGATCTGGTCTAACGAATGGGGATTTGACCTTTACTACAAGCTCTGGAGCAATTCAGACCTTATGCAGACTGTTGTCAACACGATAGTTCTCGCCCTTGCGGCAGGTTTTATTTCGACAGTTCTCGGCACGATGGGAGCGATCGGTATTTTCTACTCGAACCGCCGCGTGAACAAGACGATGAATGTCCTTACGCAGATACCGATGATAAATGCGGAAGTCGTCACAGCCATATCTATCGCCCTCATCTGCACGATGTTCGGTTTCGGAAGGTCTTACGCGTCGCTTCTTATCGGACACGTCGTTCTCACCATTCCTTTTGTCGTCCTTTCGGTAATTCCTAAGCTCAAACAGATGGATAACAACCTTTACGAAGCAGTTTTGGATCTCGGCGCGACACCGACGAAAGCGATTTTCCTTATCGTCATTCCTGAGATTCTGCCGGGAATAATCTCAGGTTTCCTGCTTGCGATAAACATTTCGCTTGACGATTACATCATCACGAGTTTCACGAAACCTTCGACTTTCAAAACTATCTCGACTTACGTTTACGATGCCTACGCAAAGGGCGGAAAAAGTTCTTCTGTTCCCGCGCTCAGGGCACTTTTTGCGATAATTTTTGTCGTAATGATCGCTTATGTGGTCATTCATACCTTTATACAATCTAGAAAATCAAGACTGGAGGGGTCAAGATGAAGAAATTTTTTGCACTTTTTCTTTCTTTTTCACTTTGGTTCAGCCTTTTGCCTCTTTTCGGCGAAGGCGAAGTTGTGGAACTCAGGGTCTACAACTGGGAAGACTACATCTCTATCGATGACGGCAGCGGTGAAAGCGTTGATTTGATTAAGAAATTCGAACAGCACTGCAAAGAGAAGTTCGGCCTTAACGTAAAGGTCAAGTACTCCACTTTCGGAACGCTTGAAAATATGTACAACGAGCTCCAGCTCACCAAAACGAAAGCTGAAGACGGCTCATACACCTACGCTTACGACCTTGTATGCCCGTCCGACTACATGCTTCAGAAGATGATAATCGAAGGAATGGTCGAAAAATACGACTACACAATCGAAGAAGGCAAACTCGGCCACGTCAACGGCTACTATGACAACGCTTCGAAATTCATCGTTGACCTTTTCAAAAAATTCGGCTGGCAGGATTATGCGACCGTTTATATGTGGGGAACGATGGGTTATGTCTACAATCCGGCAGTTTTCGAGAAACTTCCCGGCTACAAAAAAGGTGACGAAGCTCACTGGGATTTCATCTGGAAGGAATACGCAAAGAACCTCGGCACGATCAAGGATTCGATCCGCGACACCTACGCTCTCGCACTCGGATACGTCTACAGAGACGAACTCACTGAACTTGCAAAAAGCTACAAATCTGGCTCGCTCACGAAAGACCAGTATGCCGACAAACTCGTCGCCCTTTTCAACAGAGCAGACGAAGAATCGGTAAAGAAAGTCGAAGATGCACTTTCAGTCCTCAAGGAAAACATCTACGGATTCGAAGTCGACAGCGGCAAAAAAGACATGGCTACCGGTAAAATCGCGATCAACTTCGCATGGAGCGGCGACGCTGTCTACACTCTTGACACAGCTGACGAAGACGAAAACGGCGCTGAACTTTACTACGCAGTTCCTGAAGAAGGCAGCAACATCTGGTTCGACGGCTGGGTAATGCCGAAAGGCGCTAACGTTCCGCTTGCACAGGAATTCATCAACTTCCTTTCGCAGCCCAAAAACGCAAAAGCGAACATGGATTACATCGGCTACACCAGCGCTATCGGCGGCGAAGAGATGTTCGAAAACTGCGTAGAGAACTACGGAACCTACATCATGGTCGAATGCGAAGCTCCGAAAGAAGGCGAAGCTGAAAAAGCTGAAGAAAAACCTGCTGAAGGCGAAGAAGAGGAAGAAGAAGCAAAACCCTTCCTCGACAAAGAAAGCGGCAAATACTACTGCGACAAATATGTCGGCGAACTCAGCGAAGAAGAACTCAACAAATTCAAAAACGCTGACGGCACCTACAACTTCCTCTACCCCGACTACGACAAGGACGACAACGTAACGGGAATGCACAAAGAAGAGAACGTCACCCTTTACAAAAACGACCTCAACTACTTCTTTGCGAACAAAACCACCGACGCAGCTGAAGAAAAGAAGGACTTCACAGTCATCACCGATGTCGGCAGACAGTGCTCCGCTCAGTATCCGACCGAAGACATCGTTTCCAGATGTGCCATCATGAAATACTTTGACGACACCGAAATGCGCCGCCTCAACGATATGTGGGACGAAGTAAAAGTCTCCTCATCAGGCATGTCGATGGTCGTTCCCGTCATCATCGTAGTTCTCACCTGCCTCGTTTTCATAGTCGTCGCGATCATGAAGAGAAGATAATGTCGGAGCGCGGGCTGCCCGCCGGCAATCAATAAGTTTTTTCGTCTAAATCTCGTCTAATTTATCAATTCTCTTAAACCAGACCAGCTTTAAGAGAATTAAGAGGATTCATTCTACAATTTCCCAATGACCGCCTTTGTCAGGACCGACACGGCGGATAAGGTTTTGTGACTTTAAAGCACGAAGAACTTTTTTCACACCGCTTTCTGAAAGATTCGCGTTTTGCATTAGTTCATTTATAGTGATCTGAGGATTTTGAACTATCAACTCCAAAATTTTCTGGTTACTTTTCTGGTTACTTTTCTGGTTACTTTCTTCATTTTCTGTAGCCTTCTCCGAACTTACTCCTTCATTTACTCCTTCATTTACTCCTTCATTTACTCCTTCATTTTTATCGCCTTTTTTAGAAAGGAGATAATTTTCACCCTCCTCTACTTCTTCGAATCCTTCTTTTACAAAGAGTCTTGTCACGAAATAACTGTGATCGGCATCAGTGATGAACTCAGGCAGAGGAGATCCGTTTCTTTTCAATGCCCTCAATATTTTTCCGAAACCTGTGTTTCTTCCTTCTGTCAAATGCAATTCTTTGAGATAATCACCTATGCGTCTGTTGCGGTATCTTCTCGCACAGACAGAAAAAGTTTTTAAGGCAATTTTTAGGTTTCATATACTCCGGCATTGAATTCGATATGTCCATTTTCATGCACAGCTGATTGAAATCCATTTTATCGACATCGTTGACCAGATCACTTCCGATTTCTTTGAGATATGCTTTGATCAAAGTGATATTCAAATCCGTAATGTCGGCTTGGTGGCATATACGATCATCGAAAGGAACCTGATTCGACAATGAAAAAAGTTCTGTTGTCTCCTGTTCCGAAGGACGCACTGTGCTTGCCATCTTTCTTATCCAATAAACAGTATCCTTTGAAGGTTTTGCCGGTCCTTTGTCATAAGTAAAATCTGCAGGTGAGCGGTAAGATCTCAAAACTCCGCCCGGACACCATATCACAATCAGTTTGGTGTGGTCGTCATAATCAACAGGTTCAACTATCGGCAGATAATCGGGGCTGATCAGTTTGCATTTGTTGAGCAAGTCTTTCATAATATTGTCGATTTCCGACAATTTCACTCCTTTGATCGGATATTTCGGCATACCGTTCTCTTCTTCCACGCCAAGAATAATGTAGCCGCCGCCCCAATTATCCAAATCGTTGGCAAAAGCAGTAATTGTTTTGAGAGACGCTTCAGGTCTCCATGATTCCTTAAATTCTATTCTTGCCCATTCGACTACGTTGCCTGAAAGTAAAGTATGAATATTTGTTGGTAACGCCATGCATCTTCTCCTAATTATTTATCTCCTTTCCTTCCTCTTCCCCGCATTCTGCGGCAATTTCCGCTTAAATTCAAGGGTGAATGCGTTGGAATTGATTTCATTATTGTCTCAGCACTAAATAACTCAGCATTGCAATCAATACCCTCGATATTTTTCTGCGCTTTGTTGAATCCTATCAAGGATTTCATCCACATCAATAACAGTCATCATTGTTTTTTGTTCTTCTACAAACTTACGAGCAACACTGGTTATCTTTCCAGTAGTTACCAAAATCGACATATTGACTTTATTTGAAGTCTGAACCCCAAACAAAGATCTAACAATACCGACACCTACTCTATTTTGCCTACCATATCTTTTACATTCGATGTAAAGGACTATCGGTTTACCAACTACATATTTTGTAGCAATAATATCTACACCTCCATCCCTTGTCGCCTTAGTTAGTTTTGTTTTAAAGCCATCATCTTGAAAAAGATGTTCGATGATCTCTTCGAATTCTCGTGAGGATATATTATAGATAAGGTTTTGATTTTGAGCAATATTCATAATAAGCTGCTCGATTTGAGAAAGATAAGCATAATCTAAATCGAAATAATTTTGACTGTAAATTATGCCTAGATCAGGCTTTTCTTCGAATTTACCGCCAGTAATTTTACAATCCTCATCGTTAAATGCCCCAACTGGATATTCCCAACCAAAGATTTCGAAAGAAATCTTATTTCCACATATATCACATTTGATACAGCCTTCGTGCTTGAATTCGGTTTCTTCTCCCATTCCATTTTCACAGTGATCATCATATACTTGTGACTCGAAATCGATTTTTTCCTTATCTATTGTTATTACTTTCCCGCATTTATCACAGCGAATAGAAATATCTTTTAGCAACTTCATCATGCAAACATCTCCGTATTCCATATCAAATTTACCAGCTGCACAAGTAGCTGAATTCGCTCTGTAATTTCAGTCTTTCCAAACTGCTTATAAGGCTTGAATCCCAGACCGTTATCTGCAATGAATTTCTTAAATTTTGGATTGTTCTGGTAAGCTTGATCTCCCAGTGACTCGGTATAAATGTTGCCCTCATTGGAACAATACTTAGAGAGTTTGTAGTCATATTTAGAATCATTCAAGCTAGCATTGATGCTCTTATGCAGAAGCAATAACGCTCCGAAACTGTTTCTCCAGCGCCTAAACTCCTCCTGATCGGCATATTCATCCGTGAACCACTCATAATGATCTGTAATGATATGTTCAATCTCAAATGGATTCTTTGTCTGAGTATTCATGTAATTGCTGTAATTTGATGCAACACCAGTCTGCTCCTCAATATAACCAGTAATGCGAGCAAGCATATTTTTGATGTATTTCTTGGTAAAACTGTTAAGCTTTAACTTTGGAAGTGTAGTAGCAGGATCATAGGCAAGGTTCTCAAACTGTGTTTTCAAACGAACCTTTAAATCTTCAACCGTACAACAGCGAATATTCTTTGTCACATTGAACACGTAGTTTTTAATGGTGCTATAGTCAACAGACTTATAGTTCGTAACCCTAGCTGTTATCAGCAGATCTATGAAACGAGCAACCAGATTCATCTTTTCAATGATAATAGACCATGTATCCTCATAGCAGATAGAGGCAAGAAGTAGCTGTGGCTGAAGTGTAAAATTGACCTGTGCATTATAGTAGATGTACTTAGTCTCTTTGGCGAATGTACTCTCTGCATCGAGAATTTTCATATAAACATCAGCGAACCTGGAGAAACGCTTGATAAAAACCTCGAAATCGTCTGGCGTAGCAAGTCCCAACTTGTCATGCTCATCGCGCACCCATTTATGGAAAGAGCCTCCTATAATATCAAAGTCCTTATTTACAGCACCTGCTTTTGTTTCACGTATGTTTTCTGCGTATTGTGCTCTCAACCAAGCCTTAATGAAGGTTTCATCACCTTTATCATCATCCTTTTTAAGAGAGAGCACCTTTTTCTTCCAAATGTCGTTCAATGTTTCTCGCTTGCTATCATCCTTGATCTCAGACAATAGATAGCCTTTCAACATTTCAGTCGATGTAAGACTAAGACCACGGTCATTCATAGTTACGAAAACCTTGTGAGCATCCTGATCCGTTGTGGCCACGATTTCAATAAAGAATACTTTGTCTGCCAGCCAATCACAGAAATGAAAAAGCATATTGTCTGTAATATCGGCAGGAAAAACATCAATGATGTCATTATATCTGTCATAAAGGTTTTTCACAGACTCTCCAACATCGGTCGTGTCAAATGGCTGGTCGTTAAAAATGGCATTCATACATTCCAATCGCTCATCAACATTGATGTTGAAAGACTTCGTACCGTATGCTTCGGAAAAAATCATCTGCTCGATCATGCTATAGCTCTGACCGAGAGTGCGCAGACGATTATTGAGATACATCAACAAAAGAGTAAGTGACGAAAACCTCTGTTGACCATCGATGATAGCATTCTCTCTTCCGGCGAGAACAATGGATCCCATAAAGTAAACACCATAATCTTGTACCTTCTGACGGATATCGCCCGGAACATAGTAATCCAAAAACTCCGATGTAAGGTCGGTAATCAATTCCTCGATATGTTTTCTCTGCCACATATATTCCCGTTGGTAATAATGTATGGAATACTTCGTGTTCAGAAGAAGCTGTTTTAAACTCTTATGAAAGCCTTCAATCTTTTTCATGTTCTTACTCCCGATAAACTACTGCTAAACTAGTGATATTGCATTTTATAATGTTTAAGTGGTTACAAACACATGATTTGTTATTCTTCAGCAAAAATTGGATGTCATCTTATACCCACAACGACCCTAACAAAGATATCTTACTATAACGAGATAATTACGGCAAATCATTTTTAAAAGTTTTTTGCCTTATTTCCCTGAAAAATGCAAGTTAAAGCACCGATTTAACGCAAATAATCACTGAAGAAATCTATGAATACGGATTTTTCAGGAGTTCGTAAACTTCCTTGCACAGCCGGAAAACGCTAAGGCAAACATGGATTTCATCGGCTACACCAGCGCAATCGGCGGCGAAGAAATGTTTGAAAACTGCGTAGAGAACTACGGAACCTACATCATGGTAGAATGCGACGCTCCGAAAGAAGGCGAAGCAGAAAAGGCTGAAGGCGAAAAGGCTGAAGGCGAAAAGGCTGAAGGTGAAGAAGAGGAAGAAGAAGCTAAACCGTTCCTCGACAAAGAGAGCGGCAAATACTACTGCGACAAATACGTCGGAGAACTCAGCGAAGAAGAACTCAACAAATTCAAAAACGCTGACGGAACCTACAACTTCCTCTACCCCGACTACGACAAGGACGACAACGTAACGGGCATGCACAAAGAAGAGAACGTCACCCTTTACAAAAACGACCTCAACTACTTCTTTGCGAACAAAATGACGGCTGCAGCCGAAGAAAAGAAAGATTTCACAGTCATCACCGACGTTATCGGCAGACAGTGCTCGGCACAATATCCGACCGAAGACATCGTTTCCAGATGCGCCATCATGAAATACTTCGACGACACCGAAATGCGCCGCCTCAACGACATGTGGGACGAAGTAAAAGTCTCCTCATCGGGAATGTCGATGGTTATCCCCGTCATCATCGTAGTCCTCACCTGCCTCGTTTTCGTAGTCGTCGCGATTATGAAGAGAAGGTAATGTCGGAGCACGGGCAGCCCGCCTGCTGTCACGAAGTTTTTTCGTCTAAAAAATGTCTAAATTGACAAAGTTTTTAAAATTCATTTCCCAAGTTCAACAGATTGATTTTACTGCATGTTTTTAGTATTTTCGTCTAAAAAATGTCTAAATCTCGTCTAAATCTCGGCTAATTTTCATCGAAGTTAGACATTTATCCATTTTTTTCCTTCAGGCTTTATATGACCGCTCCGTTTAAGGATTTGCAGGATATTTTTGATCTTATCTTTTTTCTGCTGCTCACTTAAATTTTCCGACAACTTCGGCAGAAGGAATTCTTCAAGTTGCGATTTCTTCGCACTGCCGAATTTTCTGATGTAGTCAAGAATCATTTTTTTGCAGTAATCGTCATCTATTCCGACCTTGTTCATATAATCTGTTTCCTGATGCGTGATTTTCGCCACTTCAGCAGAAATCGTATAGTTGTTTTTCCGTCCTTCTATCAGCTTTTTAGATTTCAAATATTTAAAGGCCTCGTCATTTATCGGAAGTTTTTTCTGAACACGGTCGAGCAGGATAATGTCAGAAAGCTCCAAATCAGGCATTTGTGCCAGTTTTCTGGCGTATTGCATATCAAGAACTTTTCCTGTGATTTTCACCTTAACCTCGTTATTCGAGAAATCATAGTCAGGCAGAGGAAAAAACTTGTTTTTCTGCAAGACAAACATTTTTTTGATACCGCTTCCGATTGTGTCGATCATATTCAAATTAACCATTGCCTCGGCAAGGAACGGATTGCGGTAAACAGACTCAGGAGCATCGTTTTTCAGAACATTTTCAATGGTTTTCGGAATAAAATCGCCCGAATTTGAGAAAACAAGCACCCCGTTTTCATACTCAACGATATTTATTTTTCCTCCGACGGAATAATCCTGATGAACAATGCAGTTGTTCAAAGATTCGCGAATTATGAACGGATCAAAACGGAGAACTTCTTCAGGAAACAGCGTTCCGTCCTGAATGTAGCGGTATTTCAAATTCCTGATTTTGGAGTGAACCTCGCCTACGGCAAGAATAAACGGGCAGGAAAAATGCTCATAATCGACTTCAACTCCGTCTTTATCCCGAAGAATCCAAGTCATTTTTGCCACAGCCGGATTTAGAAAATGATGACTTTCGGGCTTTCCCAACAGCAAAAGCGCAGTATTTGTCACCTTGCCGCGAATGCAAAGTTTTGCTTTGTTGAGAAACGTCTCATCACTCCAATTTTCCATATCCTTTTCCAAATGAGGATTTTTCTTTGCAAACTGGACACGGGCAAAAGAAACAGCTTCTTCCGACAAATCATCCAAAGTAGCTCCATCCACAATTTGCGCACTCCAATCCTTTTTCTTGTTCTGATTCCGTATCCGCTCGATTTCACCAATATCGAGAGCGACAAGGCTTTCTCCGCTTCTTCCGTAAAAATGACCTTTCCATGCAACAGGAATCCCCTGCGGAGCGGCAGGAATCTGAAAAAGAATGACATCTTTTCCGTCAACAGTGCAGCGGTATGTCGCAAGGAATGAAAGCATCGGAGAAGTATGGTTGGATATTTCCAGTTTGTATTCATTCAACTGCGCTTCGGATATGCTTGTTCCTACAATTTGCTTCTGATTGCCGATTCCGAACAAAATCCATGAATATGCCTTATCCGCAAGATTCGCCTCGTTGCTCAAAGCTGAAAAGTATTTTCCGAAATCATCTTTACTGAAACTCTTCTTTGCTTCCTTAAATTCAAGAACTTCCGATTCCGTATCTGCACGGAGCAAAGTTTTCAACAAATCTTTCACTTCGTTTTCAGTCATTTTTTATCTCCACATTTCTTCCGACATCATATCATCTGCCCTCTTCCCCTCATTCTGCAACAACTCTCACTTAAATTTAAGGTTGAATGCGCCGGATTTGAATTGATTGTGTGTAGACACTATGGTGACTCCGAGATTCTTATTCCATTTCATTCAACACTGCTTTCTATGAACCATGTTTTCTGAAAACAACTTATTCTTCAAATCTTAATGTATTAAAGCAAATCACTTTTCCCTAAATTACATTTTGAGCATAGAGTTTGCAAATTTTCCATCACAGTTTCCCCACCTTTAGCCCACGGTATAATGTGATCAACATGTAATGTTATAGATGGATCTAGGGCCGGAGATGCACCGCAAGAACAGCACTTGAAATTATCATGTTGAAAAACTTTAAATCGTAAACGAAGGTTAATATCACGTTTAGTACGATGAGAAGGCGTGATGGCATTGGAATCTGTATCCATGGAAATTTCATTTGTTAGCGAGGTGTCATCTTGGTTAATATAGCTAATAAACTCTTTTAAGGCTTTAGACCACTGACCGAATTTTCTTAGATACGCACCACTAGAAATAGACGACAATTCTTTATTATCCATATCTCTACGTGATGGTTGAGTTCCCTTTTTTATCCACGCATTCTCGATGTTTTCAAATAATTGTTCTTCAGACCAAAATTGTTGTGCCAATTTGATTCCAACTTTTAACAATGCATTGTTCCAAGAACCGAATCTTTTTCTAACTGTGCTTGAGTTAAACCTTCCATGTTTATCGTATTCATGCATTGTTAATTTAGACAAGCTAAAATCTACAACTACTCTCTGTAAATCTTCTATAATTTCTTCATCAGTAGGACTATAATTACGAGGGATGTACTCAAACTTCATTTTATTTTCTCCTAAAACAACTAAAAAAACTGAAAAATTATAGGGAAAAGCGAGGATTGTGCAAGTTAAACCACCGTTCCGACGCAAATAATCGCTGAGAAAATCTATGAATACGGATTTTTCAGGAATTCATCAACTTCCTTGCACAGCCCGAAAACGCAAAAGCCAACATGGACTTCACAGTCATCACCGACGTTATCGGCAGACAGTGCTCCGCTCAGTATCCGACCGAAGACATCGTTTCCAGATGTGCCATCATGAAATACTTTGACGACACCGAAATGCGCCGCCTC
>CAJOMF010000039.1 GCA_905235605.1 uncultured bacterium | reverse complement strand
TGAGTTTAAGGGTGTAGTTTCCGATCACGTCAAAGTTTTTGAAATCGCCGCCGCCGCCGCCGACACCGCCTGCAAGTTCGATCGAAAGCATGTAGGTATGCCATTTTTCAAGGCGGACGTCGTCTTTCGGAACCCAGCCCTCCTTGCCGAGAAACTCAACGCGGTAGAAATCGTTGACTTCTTCGAGAACTACGAGATCGTCCTTTTCGTAAAGCTCGAACAGCTTTTTTGAACGGACGCTTGCCTCAGTGTAAAGGTAGGTCGGATTAACAACTTTCGCCAGATCGGGCTCTTTGTGCTTGTGTACGACGCCTTTTTCACGTTTTTCCACAACGAAATCATCTTCTTCGGGATCGGGATAGAGATTTTTGAAACCGCCCTGAACGAAATCGTCATTCTGTTTTTCTGATTTGGATGAGCCGGTTTTCGCGAAAGGATCTTCTTCAGCCTTTTCTTCGAAATCGGAGTTGTCCTCTTCCGACTGATTTCCGCTTTCTTCCTCCTGCTCTTCCTCAGCCTCTCCCGAAGAACTTTCCTCTTCTTCGCTGCCGGAAGATTCTTCTTCCTCTTCATCGTCATCGTCGTCAGTTACTAACGCACTGACGGCGGAAAAGTCGGGAGCCAGTGCAAAAAGTGCGGAACAAGCAGTGAGCACACAAAAAACGATCAAGATTTTTTTCTTCACTTTTTCCTCAATATTTCAAAAATAACAACACTCTGCAAAATACAGACCAATTATAATAATATAAAACAATTTTTTTGCAAGTGACTGGAAGTTGATTTTCGGGATCGCGGGATCGCGGAATCACGGGATCTCGAACCGGGATCACGGAATCCCGGAATCTCGGGATTATTTCTGGATCTCGAGATATTTTTCAAGACCGAGCTTGAGGACGTTCATCGCTCTCTTCGTCTTTTCTTCATTGAGGACGAACGCGATCCTCGCTTCGTTCCTGCCAAGTCCCGGAGTCGAGTAGAAGCCTTCCGCCGGAGCGAGCATAACGGTTTCGCCGTTGACGTCGAAATCGGTGAGGAGCCAGATGATGAAGTCTTCCGCGTTTTTGACCGGAAGTTTGATGACGATGTAGAAAGCGCCGTTCGGAACTCTGTATTCGACGCCTTTCATCTCTTTGAGCGTTGCAAGGACGGCGTCTCTTCTTCTCTTGTATTCGCCGACAACAGTCTCGTAGTATTTGTCGTCGAGATCAGCCGATTTGACAGCCATCATCTGGTCGATCGTGGGCGGGCAGAGACGAGCCTGACCGTATGCCAGAGCAGCTTTCATGATCTCTTTGTTGTAGCTTACGAAAGCGCCGATCCTTGCGCCGCAGGATGAGAATCTCTTCGAAATACTGTCCATAACGACGACTCTGTCCTTAGCCTCTTCGAAGCTGAGAAGGCTGACATGTTTTTCGCCGTTGAAAATGAACTCCCTGTAAACTTCGTCCGCGAAGATGAAAAGGTCTTTTTTGATCGCGAGCTGGACGATCTTCGAAAGCTCTTCCCTCGAGTAAACCTTTCCTGTCGGGTTGTTCGGGTTGCAGATCATGACCGCTTTCGTGTTCGGGGTTACGAGCTTTTCGATCTCTTCAACTGCCGGAATTTCCCAGTCGTTGTCGATTTTTGTCGTTATCGGAACGATCTTTACGCCGGTTGCGGTCGCAAAACCGTTGTAGTTCGTGTAGAAAGGTTCCGGAATGAGCACTTCGTCGCCCGCGTCAAGGCATACAGTGTAAGCCATGATGATAGCTTCGCTTCCGCCGGTCGTAACCATGATATTGTCACGGGTGAGCGGGATGTCGTATCTTGCGTAGTATTTGACAAGCGCATCCTGATATTCGGGAATGCCCTGGCTCGGTCCGTAAGCGATGACTTTTGTCTTGATTTCATTAAGAACTTTGAGCATCTCTTCGGGAGTTTCGACATCGGGCTGACCGATATTGAAGTGATAAACCGTTTTGCCTTTTGCCTTCGCGTCGTTTGCGTAGGGAGTAAGTTTTCTGATCGGTGAAAGGGGCATCGACTGTCCTCTGACGGAAATGTGTCTCATTTTATCCTCCAAAAAAAGTTAAAAAACAGAATCTGCGCCGTTGTAGCACTTAAAACGGCAAAAGCAAGAAAAACAAAGCGGGTAAAAAAATGGACGAAAAATAATTGTTGATTAAAATTACGCGGTTTTTTTTAAGGTGAAAAAATGGATACTTTCAAACAGAATAAGATTTCAAAAAAGAGTCCGATAACGAAAAAGCAGGCATCTGACAGCGGAATGGCGCTCGTTCTCATCGCTCTCATCTGTTTCGCCTTTTTAAGGCATGACGCATGGCTCTGGGCTGCGATGGCAATTCTTGTTGCAGACATGATCTTCCCGATTATTTTCAAGCCTTTTGCTTTTTTGTGGTTCGGATTCTCGCGTATTTTGGGAACAGTGATGTCCAGAATAATGCTCGCGCTGGTCTTCTTTCTCGTTGTATTTCCGATGGGACTCATCCGCAGGATCCTCGGCAAGGATTCGCTCCGTCTGCACCAGTTCAGGAAAGAAAAAACTTCAGTTTTTGCGGAAAGGGATCACGAGTATACCGCAGCCGACCTCGATAAACCTTACTAAAGGAGATAAATATGGAACTTCTGAAAGATTTGTGGGGATACCTTAAAGTAAGAAAAAAATTCTGGCTCCTCCCGTTGATCTGCGTTCTTCTGCTTATCGGTCTTCTCATAGTTCTCTCGAGTTCGAGCGCGATCGCACCGTTTATTTACACGATTTTTTAATTCGGTAGCAGCATGAAAAAAGAGATAATTTTAGGAATTTCGGCATATTATCATGACAGTGCGGCAGCTCTGCTCATCGACGGCGACATTTTTGCAGCGGCTCACGAAGAGCGTTTCACCCGCAAGAAACAGGATCCCTCTTTTCCGATAAACGCATGCAGATTCGTTCTCGATCAGGCGGGGATCACTCTTGACGATGTCACCGCAGTTGCTTTTTACGACAAACCTTACATCAAGTTCGAAAGGTTGCTCGAAACATATCACGCATTTGCGCCGAAAGGCTTAAAAAGCTTCAATTCCGCGATTCCGGTATGGATAAAGGAAAAACTTTTCATGAAGGATATGCTGCGTGAAGAACTCGCCAAACTGGGCGGCAGGATCCCGAAACTCTACTTCCCCGAACACCATCTTTCTCATGCGGCGAGCGCGTTTTATCCATCACCTTTCAAAGACGCGGCCATACTTACTCTCGACGGAGTAGGCGAGTGGGGAACTCTCACGATCTGTCACGGAAACGGCAATAAAATCAAGGTGTTGAAGGAACTCGACTTCCCGCATTCGATCGGGCTTTTCTACACCGCTTTCACCTATTACTGCGGTTTTAAGGTAAACAGCGGCGAATACAAACTGATGGGGCTTGCTCCTTACGGCAACAAAAATTCCGAAGAGACCAAAGAGATAAAGCGCAGGATCCTCGAAAACATGATCGATCTGCGCGAAGACGGCTCTTTCCTGCTCAACATGGACTATTTCGACTACGCGACGGGTCTCAGCATGACCAACGATGCAAAGTGGGAAAAACTTTTCGGCTTCCCGCGCAGAAAATCGGAAAGCGAGCTCACTCAGCAGTACATGAACATGGCTTATGCGATTCAGGAAATCACTGAGGAAATGGTCCTCAAACTCGCCGAAACGGCAAAAGAGCTCACGAAATCTGAAAATATCGTCCTTGCAGGCGGTGTCGCTTTGAATTGTGTCGCAAACGGCAAACTTCTCCGCACGAAAATGTTTAAAGGGCTCTGGGTCCAGCCCGCTTCAGGCGATGCAGGCGGCTCACTCGGCGCGGCACTTGCGGTGCACTACATTTCATTCGGTCACGAAAGAACGAATATCGAAAAACGCGATTCGATGAAAGGGGCTTATTTAGGTCCAGAGTTCAGTGACCGCGACATTGAAAATGTTGCGCGCAGATACGATGCTAAATACACGAAGATCGAAAATTTCGATGAACTCTGCGAAAAAACGGCCGATCTTTTAAACAACGACACGGTCATCGGCTGGTTTCAGGGAAGAATGGAATTCGGTCCGCGTGCTTTGGGAAACCGCTCGATCTTAGGCGATCCGCGATGCCCCGAAATGCAGAAAAAACTCAACCTCAAGATCAAATACAGAGAGGGTTTCAGACCTTTCGCGCCGTCAGTTCTCGAAGAAGACATCTCGACATTCTTCGATATCGACACGATCTCTCCCTACATGCTTCTGGTTGCGCCGGTGCTTGAATCGAGACGCACGAAACTTCCTGACAAATACGAAGAACTGCCGCTTTACGAAAGGCTTTACTTCCTCCGCAGCGATGTTCCCTCGATCACACATATCGATTTTTCGGCGCGAATCCAGAGCGTAAGCCGCGAAACCAATCCCAAATACTGGCAGCTCATCAACACTTTCAAGCAGAAAACGGGCTACGGGATCGTCGTCAACACCAGTTTTAATGTCCGCGGAGAGCCGATCGTATGCTCGCCGGATGACGCATACCGCTGTTTCATGCGCACCGAAATGGACTATCTCGTCATGGGAAACTACCTTTTCGACAAAAAAGAGCAGCCGAACTGGGATAAATCGGACAACTGGAAAGAAGAGTTCAAACTCGACTGATTATTTGTCTTCGAACATTTTTTTTCTGAACTCATAATCCGGAATAACGACCGAAAGAGTGATCGAAGCCAGATTTTCTCCGACCGATGACGAAAGATTGTCGTAAAATTCACGGCTTATCTTCATAACCTCATCTTTGTATTCGTCGTCTGTAATTTCGTTGCGGTACCATTGGAGCAGAACATCCTTGCTTTTTTCGAGAGAGTTTTTGTATTCCGTGACGCAGACTTCGGTTTCTTCCGGCTTGAATCCGAAACTTGCCAGCCTTTTGCTAAGTTCAATATCGACGAAAGTTTTTACATTTTCAAGAGTATAGTCCCAGATTTGATCCTCTTTTTCGCGGTTTTTCGGAACAGCTTCGTTTTGAAGCCGCTGGATTTCATCTCTCATAGCCTGAAATTTCTGGCGCTGCTGAATGGAAAAATCGTTTTGCTGTGCGGTTTTTTGTCTGTTTTCTGCCGCCAGGAGCTTTTTTTTGAGCATTTCAATGTCTATCTTCAATGATTCGTTTTCTTTGGCATAATTTTCCGAAATACTTTTCAGGCGTTCCAATTCCAAATTGTCCTGATAGATGATGAAAGCGAAAGCAGCAAATATCACAATGTCCGAAATCAAAAGTATCAATATTTTTCTATTCATGTTTGCAAACTCCTTTTTTAAAAAAATTTTCCTGCCAGATTTCGAGGTTTTTTTCTGTAAATCCCAATTTTTTCAGTGAGTTGACTGAATCTTTGCTGCTTTTTGAAGAACGGATGAGAGAAATCAGCGTTTTGCTCTCTGAGGTTTCCTGAGAATTTCCGGTCATTTCAAAGAAAAGTTCTTTAGACTCCGGAATATCTTCAAAATAGGGAAAGCAGAAAGAACCCAAAAACAGGCTGAATGCATTGCTTTTGTCGCGGCTGTCGAAATTTCTCATCGAAAGATTCGATTTCGCCGCTTTAGTAAATCCCTGTCTTGCCGCACTTTTCAGATTTTTGTCGGAAAGAACGGTTATTCCCGTTTTTTCGTTTTTTTCTTCGACTTTTACTGAAATAAAATATATCCCTTTTTCGTAAGTTCCCTTTAAAACAGCATAACCGCGGTCCGATGCCAGAGATATTCTGCCGCGTTTCATTCCGTTTACCGAAATTTCACCTTTTTTTATGCCGTGAAAAAGGATCGCTGCATCGGTGCGGCTCGGAATTTCGATGTAAAGGTAAAGATATGATGTTTTGCCTGAAAGTCCCTGTATTTCCTTGAACTTCGGTGTGTTGCCGAATTTGCGCACCTTTGAAAACGGCAAACCGTAATGTGATGCGAAAACCTCTTTGAAACTGTCGTTTTTATCAGTTTTAAGCCACGCCTGATATTTTGCTGAGGGAAGATAGAAAACCCTGTAGTAATCTGCCAGCGAATTTTCTGCATATAGTGAAAAACATAAAAAAAATAAGGGGAGCCAGGCCCCCCTTTTTAAAAGTGAACTCATATCTGCTATTTAAGTTCTTCGAGAAGCAGCATTGATTTGAGGTAGATCTCGTCGGTCGGAAGCAGATTCTTCATAAGCATTTCGAGCGTTCTCACAGCTTTCGATTTGTTGGTTTCCTTCATTCCGAAAGCCTCCCAGTAAAGAGCCTGAGCTTTTGTCGAGATAGCTTTCAGACCTTCTTTTGCCGATTTGCTCTTGTCGTCAAGGTAGAGCGCTTCGTTGAAATCCTTTCTAGCGCCGGCAAAATCGTTCTTGTCAAGTTTTGCGAGCCCCGATTTTGAGTAAGCATCAGCCATCGAGGATTCGATCTGTTTCGTAACTTTCGTAAGCTGTACTTCGCGGACGCCCTCTTCCTTGTATTCCTGTTTGAACTTCTGTTTTACCTGCTGGAGTTCCGCCTTGTTGATCTTGTCGATACTTTCCTGATATTTCTTGGAAACCTGCTCTTTCTTAGCTTTAGCCTCTGCTTTGTCTTTTTCGGAACTTTCCGGTTTCTTTGCATTCAGAGTATCGATTTCTTCTCTCGTTTTTTCGATTTGAGCCTTGAAATTGTCGGAAGTCTTTTCCCAGTTCTGTTTTTCCTTGTCGAGGACAGCCTGTCTCTTTTCTTTTCTTTTTTCCTTTTCAGCAAGCAGCTTGTCTCTTTTTTCCATCATCTGCTGTTTGCGTTTTTCCCTGTCCTCTTTCTCCTTGATTTCCATATTGTCGTATTTGTCGGTAATGTCGGTTTTGCCTTTTTCGTACTGCTGTTCCTTTGCAGCTTCCTGTTTCTGCCATGCAGCTTCCTGTTTTTTGCTTTCCGCATGGTGCTTTGCCTGCATTCCTTCAAGTTTTACAGCCCAAGCGTTGTTTGCGTTGTCGATCTCTCTTGCAAGAGCATCGATCTGCTTGTCGTTGTTCGCCATATTCGCTCTGTCGGTAGCGGTCTTTCTTTCAAAAGCGGCGGCACGTGCAGCTCTTTCCTTGTTCCAGGTTTCCTGCTGTTTGTCTCTCTCTTTCTTTCTTGCTTCGATCTTGGCGTCTCTTTCTTTCTGAGCCTGTGCGATCTGCTGGTCGATCCCTGCTTTTGTTTTGTTTTTGTCGGCAAGGAACGCCTGATGCTGTTTTCTTGCAGCGGCTTCTTCAGCTTTTTTCTTCTTTTCGAATTCACTGTTTTCTTTCTGGAGTCTCATGCTCTCGTTCATAAGTTTTGCATCAAGATCAGCAAAAATCTTCTCATATTTTTTGTCGATTTTGCCTGTTTCTTTCTGAATGTAAGCGTCATGCGACTTTTCGTGCTGTGCAAGCTGCTTGGAAACTTTTGCATGCTCTGCTTTCATTGCGCCGAGTTCTTTATTTCTTTGAGCAGTCAGTTTTGCAAGTTCTGCAGCCAAAGCCTTTTTGAAGCCGTTTTCTGCAATGGCTTTTTTCTTCATGTTTGCATTCGTGTCGGCTTTAAGAGCTCCGATTTTCTGCTTCTTTTCCTGCTGAAGTTTCGCGATATCGGCTTTGAGTTTGGCTCTGATGTCGTTGTATTTCTGAGCTATAGCCGCATTTTCAGCCTTGACTTTTTCGTCTATTCCCTTCGAACCTTCGACAGCGGCAGCCTTTTTCGCGTTGAGGTCGTCAACGGTCTTTTTGTGGCCTGCGGTTACGACTGCAAGTTTGTTGGCTTTTTCCTTACCCAGATTCTTCTTTTCCTGCTGAAGTTTTGCGATCTCTTTTTCGTAAGGCGCTTTGACCTCTTTGAGTTTTGCCGGATCCGGAGTGTTCGACTTCTTTTCCCAGTTCTTCATTGCAACTGAATTTGCCTGAAGCTCTTTCTGTTTTGCTGCGATACTGTTGCGGATGGAAGCCTTTTCTTTGTCTCCCTGTGCTTTGTATTTGGCGTTAAGATTTGCCTTTTCAGTCTGGATCTTCTTGATTTCGTTGGCTTTTTCAACATTGACAGCATTCTTTTTAGCTTTTACGCTTGCTGCTGCATTCTTTTCTTTTGCAGCGCCGTCAGCCCTGATCTTTTTGGAAACGCCGGCTCTCTGAGCCATCTGGTTTTTGTGAGATGTTTCAGCAGCAGTAACTTTTTTATGATGTGCCTTGAGAGCGGTCGATTTTTCCTGCTCGACTGCAGCAACATCTTTCTTTATCGAAATAAGTTCGAGGTTTTTCTCTTTTTCGATCTTTGCAAGCTCATTTTTGTTGCTTTCGATCTTTCTTTCGTATTTTGATTTTTCAAGGTTGATCTTTCTTGCAGCGCTCTCTTCCTCGAATTTGATTTTTCTTTCGATCGAAGCCTTGTCGTTGTCGATCTTTCTGATGGCGGAAGCATGTTCTCTGTCAAGTTTTGCAAGCTCTGCCTTGTTGTCCTTTGCGGCATCCTTTTTGTCTGCGTAGTTCTGCATTTCGCTGTCTCTTGCGGAAGATATCGCGTCAAGCAGTTCCTGAAGTTTGTTGGTCGTTTCGATTTTTTTGTTTTCGAGTTCTGCGATCGACTGGTTCATTTCGTCTTTGATCGGATCGAGACTGTAAGGAGCCATTTTCTGCTCATATTTTTTGTCGATCGAGGCGATCTGCTCATCGTATTTCGCGATTTTAGCATCGTAGGAAGCGGCTATTTTTCCTTCTTCGGCGGAAAGATCGCTCATCTTCTTTGTATGGGCTTCTTCGATTTTTGCATCTTCTGCAGCAGCCTTGTCGAGTTGAGCTGCAGTGTCGGCCTTTATCTTTTCGATATCTTTTGCAACATCGTCTTCGACTTTTGCAGCTTTCTGAGCAAAAGCGTCTTCGAGTGCGGACTGTTTGATTTCGAGTTTGTTGAGTTCTTCGGCTTTCTGCTGTTCCAGTTTGCCGTCGATCTCTGCCATTTTGCCTTTTTCCTCGTCGATCTGGCTTCTCAGCGCGTTGTCCTTCGCTGCGAGCTTGTCGATCTCTTTTGCAACATAGTCGCCCCAGTTTCCCTTGAAGTTTTCAACAGCCTCGGCCATCTTGTTTTTCTGTTCCATTATCTTATCGTCGATGTTTGCCGATTTTGTCGCATAATCGTCGTCAAGTCTGCCTTTGAAGTCTGCGAATTTTCCGTTTTCGGCAGCGATCTGGTCGTCAATGTTGCCTGCTTCGGAAATAAGTTTTTCGTTTTCCGAACGGAGAGTGTTCTCCTTGTTGGCCTTTTCGTTCTCTTCGTCATCTACCGTTTTGGCAACTACATCCTGAAGTTTTGCGATTTTTTCTTCATATTCCTGCTCGGTTTTTGCTACAGCGTCTTCGTTTGCGGCGATTTTCTGCTCTGATGCGACGATCGTTTTTTCATTTTCGGCGATCATCGTTTCTTCCTTTTTCGCCTTCAACGTCTCGGTTTCATCGGTGTGTTTTGCGATGTTTTCCTCGAGTTTGGTCTTCTGCGATGCAAGCTGGTTGAGTTTGTCTTCGTAATCTTTTTCGAGTTTTGTCTGAGCCACATCTTTCTCTTTTGCATAGTCAGCTTCGGCTTTCGCGCGGTCTTTCTCGACACTTTCCTGGATTTGTCCGAGAGTCGTCGCGCTCTTCATCATGAACTCTTCGATTTCCTGCTGGTACTTCTGGAGTTCCTTTTCCTTAGCCGATTCCTGATCATCATATTTTACGAGGTTCTGGTTGAGGCTGTCGAACTTTTTCTGATACTCCTTTTCGACCTGGACATTGTATTTTCTGTCCTCATCTTCGTTTTTCATTCTGGTTGCTTCGTTCGCAGCCATGATCCTGCGTTCTTCGGCTTCGAATTCCTCTGCCATTTTCTGTATTTTGGCATCGGTTTCCCTGTTTTTAGCTTCGAGAGCCTGTTTGCGTTTTTCGAGTTCTGCTACTCTTTTTGTTACTTTTTCGCCTTCAGTCGTTTCTAACTTTTTCTGCTTTTCGTAGTAAGCGTCTTTATCCTGCTGGTGTTTCTTCTTCCAGTCGCTGTAAGCCTTGTCGTTAGCTTTGAAATCGTTCTCTTTTGCTTCGTCGCGTTTCTTGTTCGAAACTTTGATAACGCCTTTTTCGCGCTGTTCGATCTGTGTGATCTGGCTTTCGAGGTTTACTATTTCCTGTTCGAGGCTGGTGTCGTCCTTTTCCCACTGGTATTTCATATCGCGGATTTTGTTCTTGAGAGCTGTTTCGGCATCCTTCTGCTGTTTGACGAGCTCTTTTTCCTTCGTTTTGAGGTCGCTTATAGCCTTTTCTCTCGCTTTGATGTTGTTGTTTACCCAGTCGTCGATATCGGAAAGCTGTTTTGCACGCCATTTCCTGAGCTCTTCGATCTTCGATTTAAAGGTTCTGTGGATCTGTTCTACAGCCTGAGCATCCTGAGGGTTCGGCTCGGTGTATCTTTTGCGGTTGTTCTTGTCTTTTTTGAAAACCATAGCCTTGTAGCCCTGTTCACGGAGCTCTTCATCCGATTTTCTGAGAGATTCAAGAGTCCTGAGAGCGGCTTTGTAGTCGCCGTCGTCAAGAGAATCCGCTGCTTTCGGAAGACCTTTCTGGATCTTTTTGACAGAATCGAGAAGCTGACGTGCGATTTCGTTCTGCTGGCATTTGCAGTTGAGTTCGTTGGCAGCTCTGTCGAAAGTTTCGACTGCACCGTCAAGATCGCCTTTGTCGTAAGCCGCGAAGCCTTTCTTGATCTCTTCCTTGACTTCGGAGTATGAAGCTGTCCTGTTTGCCGCAACAGCAGATTTTTTCGGGGTTTCATCTTCGTCCGGGGTCGCCGAAGCGATCAGCGATTTGAGTGCATTGAGCATATCGGAAGCGATATCTTCGCTGTCTGCATCCGAGCCTGAAGTTACAGTTTTTGAGCCTTTCTTTTTGCCGCCGGCATCAAACATTGAGATGACGACCTTTACATCGGATGACCCCTTTTTGATTTTCGGAACGATGACAAAGTCCGAAGATTCGTTTTTAGTAACTATCTGTGCCACGCATTTCGGATCGCCGTTGCATCTGTCGGCTTTTGCCGGACTTGCCGCCGTTACTTTTGCATTTTTTATGCTTGAGAGCAGCAGGGACAGATTGTCGTCAATTTCTTTGGCAAGTTTTTTCTCCTGTGCCGTTTTTGCTATCGTCGAAGCGATGGAAACTGAATTTTCCGCAAAAACCTGACAAGAGATGAAAACAATAATCAGAAAACTTAAAGCATTAACAATTTTTTTCATTAGACTCTCCCCTGGTTCATTTGTAAATCTCACAAAACATCGTTCCAAGATATATTATATTCTTAATTAGTCAAATTTTTCAGCAATTCTTGGATAAAAAAGAAGCAGACAAAAATTTTCAAGAAAAAATGAAGCAGAATGTTATTGTTTCATAAGATCGTCGAGCTCGTTGATCCTGTTTTTGAAGTTCTCGCGCTCGTTTTCGGGCAATTTTTCGATTATCGTCTTATGGTATTTCATCGGATCAACGACTTTTCCTTTGTTTCCGATATTTATCTGGTAGTGCAGATGCGGCGCAGTCGATTTTCCGGTGTTTCCCGAAGCGGCGATCTGCTGCCCCGGTGTAACTTTCTGTCCCGGTTCGACATTGACTTCGCTCAAATGCAGGTATTTGAAGACGTAGGGGCTCCCTTTCGCCTCGATCTCGATGCAGTAGCCGTTGTAGCGCGTTTTCCAGTTGATGCGGGAGACTGTGCCGTTGACAGTTGCATAGACCGGAGTTCCGACATTGGTCTTAAAGTCGACGCCTTCGTGTTTCGGTGCCCTGTCGCCGATCGTGCTCGTAATTTGAATGTAATTTTTAACCGGTGCGACCGGAGATATTATTTTTTCGAGCATTATCCCGTCTGAATAATAATATTTTGCAACTGAATTTTTTGCTGCATATTTATATATATTTATTTCTTTATTAAATTTGTGTGAAAAATATTTGACGGCCATGATTTCGAGAATGTCGGGCAGGTCGTTCCGTGTTCTTTTTTCTTCGTCGGGAATGACGCGGAAGACAAAATCGATTTTGTCGCCTTTTCTGACATCGTTTCTGAGAACGATATCCCAGATCAGAAGGCGCCCGACATGTGCGCTGATGACATCGGCAAGGTTCGGCATCCCCAGCGCTTTCGCGATCTGCCTGAGATCTTCGTTCGAGTTGAAAGCGTTGTAGAAGTTGTCCTCGATCACTGCTGACGCGGCTATCAGCTCACCGGGCTCGGTGCTTATGTTAAGTTCCTTTTCAGGTTTTTCGGGTTCCGCCTGCTGAACTCCTTCCTGCCCGGCTGCAGCTGCCTGCTGTTCACCGGTTTCGGCATTGTTTGCCGCGGTATTTACCGGCTGAGCCTCCTCTTTCCGGTCATTTTCGCCGCTTTTTACGGTGTAGACGATTAGGACGATAAGGATCAGGTTGAGGCAAAACGAAAGTACGAAGAGCGTTTTCCATTTTTTTACCTGCGGATTTGTGAAAAGATAGGTCATTTCTCTCTCCTGAAAAGTGCGGAATAGAATACAGAATCGGTTGACGAAACCGCCAACGGTCTGACTGTTCCGAATTCGTAAGCTATATTGTTCAAAACATGTTCATTCTGCTTTTCGTAGAAAAAGAGCGCGAAATCAGCTTCGTTCAGAGTGTTTGTCGCTCTGATGTCGCTTCTTACCATGCCTGCGTCCTGCATAAACCTGAAAGAATTAGGGTTCAGTCCTTCATATCCTGTCATGATGTAGAGTTTTGCGTTTTCCGGAGCCTCTCTGTTGAGTGTATCAGCTAGATCGATCATGTCGTAACCCCAGAAATTCCTTTGCATTCTCGCTTCGGCAGCTCCCTGTGCGCCGCCGATGAGTTCGTTATAGAACGCAGCGCCTCTTTTTGCAAATTTTATATTAGGGGAAATCAGAGAAACTGCGGCAAGCGTAAAAATCGCGGCTACGGCAAGATTTTTCTTAAAATTGTTTGTTTTTATTAACTTTTTTGTGGATTCTTCGATCAAAAAAACGCCGGCTGTGAGCATGAGCGGGTAACCTGTGAACCAGTGTTTTATGCCTCCGAAAATGGGAACACTCGGCAGCGCGATGAGGAAAATCGGGAAAAGCGAGCCTGAAATCATTGCGAAAGCAGCCTCTTTTTCACAAGTTTTTTCACTTTTGAGAAAATCGCGGCAGAAATAGAGTATTCCTGCAAAAAAGCAGACGAGCTGAGGAGTCGGAGTTGTAAAAAAAGTCATGACCCACGGAAAACTGAAAGGGAAAGGCCCGTTTTTAAGCGGCGTTCCGAAATAGTAGTTGAGGTAATTGACGTGCTTTCCGTGAAATTCGGCGTAAGTCATAAGCCTGTTGAAAGTGTTGAACCACATCCTCGGCCAGATGAGAAAGTAAACCGGAAGCGAGATTATCACCATGAAGTAAAAAACTTTCGGGATAGCCCTGAAAAATCCGGTGAAAGAGCCGGAATCAGCCTCTTTGCGGTATGAAAAAGCGTAGAAAAATAGCCACGAAACAAATAAAACTATCGGAATAAAGAGGACGTTGTGCTTTGTCGCCATGGCGAATGCGAAAAAGAGCGCGGTCAGTGCGTGGACGGAAGTTTTTTTAGTTTTAAGGCAAAAAATGTAGAGAATGAAAGTTGCGCTCCAGAAAAAAAGTATCGGCATATCGAAGCAGGCGAGATGTGAGTGGAAAAAGATGTGCGGCATCATGAAAAAGAGAAGAGGACTGACTACTGCGGTCATCCGGCTGAAGAAAATGAGGCCGAAAAGATAGATCATAAGTGCCGTCAGAGCCGCAAAAACCGCCGCAACGAGACGTGCCGACATAGGTGCAGACATAATTCCGAGTTTTCTCGAAAAAATAAACTGCGACAGGCCGAAAAGCTCTTTCATAAAAGGCGGATGCTCGGAGTTGTAGTTGAAATATCGGTCGATTTCCTTTTTCGAAAAAATCTTCGCAAAATCACCGTTCGAGATATTCGTTCCGATCGATTCGTACCAGTCAGCCATGTAGTTTGCCGCTTTCATGTAGAAGCCTTCGTCGCGGACAAAACCGAAAGAGCGGTTAGTCAGAAAAATCATCAGAAAAATGAAAAGCGCGATAGTTCCGGCAAGGAGAAAATCTATTTTTTCGAAGCGGTTTCTAAAGTTCATCGCTCAAGTATCCGTTAAAAACAAAGTGTCTCTGTCTGTCATCGGCTGTGGTCAGCTTTATCGTAAGTTCTTCAGTGTTTTCAGGTAGTTTGATGCTTTTTTCAGTCGCTCTTGAAGTGAACGGGCTTGCATATTTCAGCAAAAGTCTTTCGTCGGCCGAAATTTCAACATTGACCGGAGCACGGTTTTTCGAGCGGTATGCCGATTCTGCAAAAACTGAATTGAAGTAAAGTTTTCCGCTTTTTTCCGGTACGTCGAAAACGATTTCAAGCGTTTTTCCGCTTTTCGGATGCGCCCAGACCGCCTGTTTCTGCTGCCCGTTGAAGGAAGCCGTCGTCAGGCCGACGTAATTCCATGTTTCGTCGGAGCACTGCCACTTCGTTTCAGAGACTTTGCGGCAATCTTCACTTTTTTCGCCGTCCGAAAATGCGACGCGTTTTGCCTTGCCGATGTCACGGGAAAAAACAAGAGTCCTTTTCACCGTTTTGAAAAGCGTTTCGGCAAGAAGGACCTCGCCTTTGCCTGCTTTGAAAACCTTGATGACCTTCAGATTCAATTTTTTTACATATTTTTCGTACGATTGTTCCGATTTTAACAGTAAAAAAACGCGGTCATCACTGCTTTTCATCATTGCAACCGATCTTTCAGTCGCATTTTTGAGGTCTAAAAAAACCGGAAAAACGCCGTTTTTGAGATTTTTCAAAAAGTCCAGATCCCAGTCGTTTTCGGTAAAAACAATGTCGCCGCGTCTGAAATTTTCGTTGATGATTTCGGCAAATTTCTGCTCGGTTTCTTCATCGGGCGCATTTTTGTTACTGAGTCCGCTCCACCAGAAAATAAATGTCGAAAAAATCGAAAGCACAAATAGTGCAAGAAAAATTTTTCCGATAATTTCCGAATATTTTCCTGTGGTTGCGGGTTGAAACAAACTATTCTCCTCTTCCTGCGATGAATGCTGCGTAGTTTGCAGCCTTAGCCGCATCGGTGGGCGAAAGTTTCATCAGAGCCTTGAGCCAGATCTCTTTCGGAATAGCCGAGAAAGGTTCGATCGATGAGAGAAGCCCGAGCATTGCGATGTTTGCCGTTTTTCCCGATTTGTCGCCGATTTTTGCAACAGTTTCAAGGACATCCGTTTCGATGACCTTGTAGTTTGCAAGAGCTTTTCTGATTTCTTCGATTTTCGGGTAGTCCTCCTTTTTCGCATTCGCCGGAAGCGATTCGAATCTGTTGAGGATTATCGTTCCGTCCGGTTTTAAAAGATCCAAAAATCCGTTGCAGAAAACTTCGGAAGTCTCCATTACGACAAGGACATCTGCACTTTTCGGTGAAAGTATCGGGCTATAGACATTGCCGCATGCAAAAGTCGAAATAACGCTGCCGCCAAGCTGCGCCATGCCGTGGGTGTCGCCTTTTACGATGCCGGTTTCTCCGTACGGAGTGTGGAGCGCGACTTCACTCAAAATTTTGCCGAAGAAGAGGTTCCCTTGTCCGCCGATACCGCGGATAGCGATTCTGATCGATTCCGGAAGGAGTTCTTTTGCAACTGTAACTTCCTTGATTTCTTCAGGAATTTTGACTTCTGCAACAGCTTTTTCCTTCTTTTCGGTGGCTTCAATCGGAACTATCGCGCCGAACGGGCATCTCTGCATGCAGATCTGTTTGTTTCCGCCGCAGTCGATGCACATGTTCGTGAACTCGGGACCTTTTTCCTTATCGAATTTGATGCCGGGGCAGACATTGCATCTTCCGCATTTCTTGCACTTTTCGGCATCGATTTTTATTGTTCTTTTCTTTTTCGACTTGTCCATGATCTGCTGGCACGGTCCTTCGATGACCAAATTGGTGAATTTGCCGGTTTCGGCATCGTCCAAAGCCTTTTCGAGCGCTTTTTCGATCCCTGCCAGATCATAAGCGTTGACTGCGACTACATCGCATTTTTCAGCTGCGATAGCCTCTTTCAGCCTGAATTTGTTGGGAACTCCGGCAAGGTTTGCATAGCTTGTGGGTGCCGGCTGACCGCCGGTCATAGCCGTGACGCTGTTGTCGAGAATGACTTTTACACCGGGGACATTTCTGAAAACGCCGTTTCTCGTTGCATCAAGGCCGCTGTGGCACTCGCACGAGTCACCGATGACGCTGACGACTTTCGATGCCATTTCAGGCCTGCTCAGGCAGAAACCCTGTCTCATCGAGTCGCTTCCGCCCATGCAGAGGACTGTGTCGATCCCTTTGTTGATGAAAAGGAGGGTAGAGCAGCCGATTTCGCCGAAACCTGCGAAAAGTTTTCCTTTCTTTCTAAGATTTTCAGCTGAAAGTGCGTATCCGCGGAACGGGCATCCCGGGCATATCGAAGGCGGTCTGACGAGCGGTTTTATCAACGGTTTTTCAGATTCCTTGTGGAGTTTAATGTCGATAAAATCTTTAAGAAAATCAATGACATCCTGCGGAGTCCAGTCGGTGAGGACTGAATATTCGGGCTTTCCGATGACTTTTATTCCGGCAGCTTCGATCTTTTCCTGCAAAAATCTGTCGCCGTCCTCAAAAACGAAGAGTTTTCCTTTGATTTTCGAAGCAAAATCGCGGATCCTGCTTACCGGAACGGGGTTTGCGACCGACATCGAAAGGATCGACGGATTGAGTCCGACATTGAGAAGAGCCTCTTTAACGATGATCTCGCTTTCGCCGACAACGACGATACCGAAATCGTCCTTTCCTTTTGTCTCGGTAACGAAATCTTTGTTATTTTCAACAAATTCAAGAACTTGCGGGATCCTGTGAGTGGTCGCTTCGTTATAGTTTCTCCTAGCGATTCCCGGCATGAGCATCCACTTCGAAAGATCTGCTGGAACGGGCATAGGCTCGATTTTACGCGGTTCTCTCGTTACGACCAAGCCTTCGCTGTGGGCCAAAATGCCGCTCGGCAGGATGCAGACCTGAGTTTTGAACATTCTCGAAAGGTCGGCTGCGATGAAAGCCATGTCGTAAAGTTCCTGATGGTTCCTCGGCTCAAGAACAGGGATCCTGGCCGCGCTCAGGAAATATCTCGCATCGATCACGTGCTGAGTGCTCGACGGAACGTAGTCCGTTGCCGCGTAAACGACGAATGCGCCCATCTGACCGGTGTAGAAAGCGGAAGTCGTGATCGTGTCGGCAGCCTGGAAAAGACCGGGGATCTTCATCGTGACGACGCTGTCCATGCCTGCGACCGCGTGACCGATGGTGACCGCGACGGCATTTGCTTCGTTCACGCTCCAGCCGACAGTCATTCTGTCCTGCACGTACTTGAGGTTTTTATCGATGACTTCCGTGCTCGGAGTGCCCGGATAGCCGTCTGCAGCGTGGTAACCCGCATGAACAACGCCCAAAGCGAAAGCGCTGTTGCCCTGAAGAATGAGGCGCGTTCCGGCCGGCGAATCGACAAGTTTCAAAAAATCAGCCATGGTAATCTCCTGAAATTATTAGTTTAAATAACATTAATAAACAAAAAACCGTTGATTATAGCGAAAATATCGAAAGTGGCAAATCTTGTGATTTTTTTCCTGAATGGCTAAATCAGGGATTTGAGATCTTCAGTTCTGTCGGTCTTTTCCCAGCTGAAGCAGTTTCTGCCGAAGTGACCGTAAGCAGCAGTCTGCTTGTAAATCGGACGAAGCAGGTCGAGCTGCTCGATGATCGCCGCCGGACGCATGTCGAAGCACTTTTTGACAGCGCGTTCAATGTCGCTTTCATTTACAGCGGCACTGCCGAAAGTGTTGACATAAACAGCGACCGAAACCGGCTCAGCGACTCCGATCGCATAGGCAAGCTGGACTTCACATCTTTTCGCAAGCCCTGCTGCAACGACGTTTTTCGCGATATAACGTGCCATGTACGATGCCGATCTGTCGACTTTCGACGGGTCTTTGCCGGAGAACGCGCCGCCGCCGTGACGACCCATCCCGCCGTAAGTGTCAACGATGATCTTTCTGCCTGTGAGACCTGTGTCGGCAACCGGACCGCCGATGACGAATTTGCCGGTCGGATTGACGAAAATCTCGGTTTTGTCGTGCAGAAGGTGAGCCGGGATCATCGGTTTGATGACTGTGTTGATGACGGTTTTTCTTATCGTTTCGTAGTCGGCTTCTTCCTTGTGCTGTGTGCTGACGACGATTTTATCGACCGCGACCGGCATATCGTCTTCGTAACGGACTGTGACCTGAGTTTTGCCGTCGGGAAGTATGAAAGGTGCCTCGCCGCTTTTCCTAATAGTAGCAAGTTTGTGTGCCAATTTGTGTGCAAGATGGATCGGAGTCGGCATGAAATCTTCATTTTCGTCTGTTGCATAGCCGAACATCATGCCCTGATCGCCAGCGCCCTGCTCTTTGAAAAGACCTTCGCCAGCGTTTACGCCCTGAGCGATATCCGGAGACTGCTTGTCGATAGTCGAAAGGACGCCGCAGGTGTGACCGTCAAATCCGCAGGTTTTCGTATCTTTATAGCCGATCTCCATGATCGTGTTTCTGACGATTTCGGGAATATCGACATAAGTATTTGTCGTGATTTCGCCGCCGACAACGACAAGTCCTGTCGTGACGAATGTTTCGCATGCGACTCTCGCAAATCTGTCGCGTTCTAAAATGGCGTCGAGAATGGAATCTGAAACCTGATCGGCGACTTTATCGGGATGTCCTTCAGTGACCGATTCCGATGTGAAAAGATAAGGTCTTGACATATTAGCCTCCATAAACACAAAAACCCCCTCTTTTGAGGAGGGGGCAGGAAAATCCGAGAAACTGTGTAAAAATTATCTCTTTGAGAACTGGTATCTTGCTCTTGCGGAACGAAGACCGTATTTCTTTCTCTCTTTCATTCTTGCATCTCTCCTCAGGAAACCTTCCTTTTTGAGAGCCGGTCTCATTTCGGGATCGTATTCAACGAGAGCTTTTGAAATGCCGTGTCTGACTGCTTCAGCCTGAGCACAGATTCCGCCGCCGCAAACCGTGACGAGGATGTCGAATTTGCCCTGCGTTTTCGTGACTGCAAGAGGAGCATCGATTTTAATAATGTTGCTGTCGGTGTAAAAATACTCTTTTGTGGTTTTACCGTTGACAACGATTTCACCTTTTCCCGGTCTCAAAAAAACTCTTGCGACTGCTGTTTTTCTTTTGCCGGTAGCGTACCACTGTTCCATTCTTTATCTCCAAATAGTTAAATTTTTTCCACTTTTCCGGTTACGTCAACTCTGAGCTTGGTCGGCTGCTGAGCTGTGTGGGCATGTTCGTTTCCTGCGAAAATTTTGAGCTTGGTCATAATCTGGTTCGCAAGTTTGTTCTTCGGCATCATCCCTTTTACTGCGTGAATAATGAGGTAATCAGGGTGTTTCTGGATCATTTCAGCTGCCGAAAGCGATTTCATACCGCTCTGATAACCTGAATAATGGTAATAATTCTTTTCAGTCATTTTGCTGCCGGTAAGGTCGATCTTCTCGGCATTCGTGATAACTACATAGTCACCGCAGTCAACGCTCGGCGTGTAGTCAACTTTTGTTTTTCCGCGAAGGATGTTTGCAACAGCCGTCGCAAGTCTTCCGAGTCTGACGCCCGTTGCGTCGATCTCGAACCATTCTCTCTTAACGTCTTCTTTTCTTTTGTATTTTGTCAATTCCATGACACTCTTCCTCATGTCAGTTACCAAAAAAGCGGGAAGATGTTACGCAATTAAACTTCAAAGTCAAGAAAAAATTGCGGATTTTCGAAAATTTTCAGTAATTTCAATGCTTTGATGCTACTGCAAGTTGTCTGAAAGAAATTTTGCACTGAAAAATCAAAAATTTTTTTGTACTCAAAATATTTATGACTATATTTCCGCTTTTGTAAAAGTCTGCGGTTTGCGCGGGCGAGTTTATATGGTTTTTTATTGGAGAAGAAAATGAAAAAAATTCTTGTTGTGGGTGCCAGTGGTCAGATCGGAAGCGAACTTGTTCCCGAACTCAGAAGGATTTACGGTGAAAGCAATGTAGTTGCGGCAGACCTCAAGGATGCGTCCCAGCTTGCTCCGACGCTTGTCAACGGTATTTACGAACAGGCTGACATTCTCGATACGGAAAGAGTTGCCGGCATCATCAAAAAATACAACATCGACGCGGTTTACAATCTTGTCGCGCTTCTTTCAAGCGTAGGCGAGCAGAAGCCGCAGCTTTCATGGAAGATCAATCTCGGCGGGCTCATGAACCTTCTCGAGATTGGCAGAGAGCTTCATTTCCAGCTTTTCACTCCGAGTTCGATCGGTTCTTTCGGTCCGGCTACCCCGAAGGACAACACGCCTCAGGACACGATCCAGCGCCCGACTTCAATGTACGGCGTTACGAAAGTCGCGGGCGAACTTCTCTGCGACTACTACTATAAAAAATACGGCGTCGATACGAGAGGCGTAAGATTTCCCGGCATCATTTCGAATGTCACGCTTCCCGGCGGCGGAACGACAGACTACGCAGTCGACATTTACTACGAAGCAATCAAACATCATCACTACACCTGCTACATCAAAGCGGGAACCTATATGGATATGATGTACATGCCGGACTGCCTCAAGGCTGCTATCGGCGTTATGGAAGCAGATTCGTCGAGATTTATCCACAGAAACTGCTTTAACGTAGCTTCGATGAGCTTCGAGCCTGAACAGATCGCTGCTGCAATCAGAAAGGTCATCCCCGATTTCACGATGGACTACAACATTGATCCGGTCCGTCAGGGCATCGCTGAAAGCTGGCCGAACAAAATGGACGACTCCTGTGCGAGAGCTGAATGGGACTGGGCTCCGTCCTATGACATAGACAGTATGACTGAGGACATGATCAAAGTTCTCAGCAAAAGATTGTTAAACAAATAAAAATTGGAGAGAAAAATGAAAAATCTGCTTAAGGAATTCAAAGATTTCGCAATGAAGGGAAACGTTATGGACATGGCAGTCGGTATCATCATCGGCGGTGCGTTCGGCAAAATCGTAACCTCCGTTGTTAACGACGTCATCATGCCGCTCATCGGTCTTCTTGTCGGCGGCGTAAACTTCACCGATCTCGCTGTTACACTCAAAGAAGCTGTTCCTGCTTCCGAAGGCGTTGCAGCTCAGCCGGCAGTTCTTCTGAAATACGGAAACTTCCTTCAGACGACTTTCGACTTCATCGTAGTCGCGTTTTCGATCTTCATTTTCATAAAACTTATCAATACTGCTAAGGAAAGACTTGAAAAGGCTACGAAGGCTGCTGAAGAAGCTGCTGCAGCTGCTGCTCCGGCACCGGCTCCGGATCCTCAGGTCGTTCTTCTTACCGAGATCAGAGACCTTCTCAAAAAGTAAGCTGTTTTCTCTCTTTCCCGTTGGTCAGACGGATATTCTTTAAAGGTGAAAAATGTCTCAAACTCTTAAGATCCTTAAAATTTTGTATTCGGCTTTCGGTTTCCGCTTCAAATACATCGGAATTCTGATTTTCAGGACTTTCATCGGCGCGCTCATGAGCGTCACGCTGTTTCTGGACAAAATTTTCTTTCCCGGCGCGGCTAAACAGAAGATCGAAAAGCCCGTTTTTCTTATCGGACACCTTCGCAGCGGAACGACTTTCCTGCACAGATTTTTGACGGAAAACTGCGGCGAACTGCGCGGTTTCGCGATGTGGGAAATGGTTTTTCCGGCACTTTCGATGCGGAAAATCATCAAACCGTTCCTTCCGCTCGTAAAAAACATGTCGTTTGACGGCGTCTGGGATCCGAAGATTCACAAAACGACTCTTCTGGGCTATGAAACCGATGACATCGCCCTTTCGATGCGTTATTTCGACGGACTTCTTTCGTGGATCTACTTCTACTGCTGGCAGGAGTTCGACGAGAGCGATGCCTTTGAGAGAGAACTTGTCGAAGTTGCGGGGCAGGAAAAGTTTGCCGAATATCTGCAGCAGATCCACCGGAAAAACATCTGGAAAACCAATAGAAGAATGTTCTCCAAATCCTTCGCTCAGCTTTTTGCGGTAGACAAGATCGAAGATATTTACGAAAATCCGCGCATCATGCTGATAATCAGGAATCCTCTCGAAGCTGTTCCTTCGATGATGTCGCTTGAAAAAAGAGTTCAGGAGTCTCTCAACAACTACAGCTCGCAGCCTGTTGAGCTTCAGCAGAGATTCCTCAGAAACATGTACAGGACTTCACTTTTCTACTACAGAATGTTCGACGAGATTGCCGAAAAAGAGAAAGATTCGCCTAATTTCCTGCTTCTTACACACAAGCAGCTGATGACCGATTTCGACAACACTTTCGAGAGGATAATCTCTTTCTGCGACCTTAAAAAAGACGAAAAATTTGCGGCCGCACTCAAGAAGCAGTCCGAAAAGCAGAAAACTTTCAAAACCGAGCACATCTATTCGCTCGAGCAGTTCGGGCTTACCGAAGAACAGGTGAGACGTGATTTCGCGTTCGTCTTTGAAAAATACGATATGGATTGATCCGGTAAATCCCGCATTTTCTTGATTTAGCGCGCTTTTTGGCAATAATAGTGCGTTTTTCGGCAGTTAGCCGGTTTTTTTGACAAATTTGGAGTTGGATATGCAAGCGTGGATCGAAGAAAGCCTTAAAAACGGCGAATTGTTTTTCTATATCGTGCCGGCAGTTCTGCTGATACTGCTTCTGATCGTCATTTTCTGGCCTGAAAAGAAGAAAAAAACGAAAGAGGAAATCGAAGAAACCGAGCTCGACAAGCTCATAAAAGCAGACAAAAAACTGAAAGCGGAGATCGAACCTGTTGTCGAAAACAGGGAGGAACCCCCTTTCAAAGAGGCTGGAAAGGAAATCCAGTTATTTGAGGAAAAAAAAGAGGAACCCGAATCCGTAGAGACGTCACCTGAGACGTCTCCGAAAGAAGAA
>CAJOMF010000038.1 GCA_905235605.1 uncultured bacterium | reverse complement strand
CTGAATCATGCATCCTCATTCTCCTCATAGTAATTCTCCTAAAACAAAGGTTAATCTATCTACACTTCAACCTCTGTCCAGTTTTCTTGTACCACTATACATTCGGTAGGTCGCCATAATCAGCACATGTATGCTGATCTTTTGGATTTCCCTCTGCGAATAAACTCAAATACACCATCACCACCCAAAGCAAAATAAAGATTTTCTTCATTTTCAGTCTCCTTCTACAAATGTTATTGTTCTTTCACAGCTTTCCAGCTGTTCATTCATTCCGCCGACATAAGTTCCGCGTTTCTTCAATTCTTCAAGAGGAGAGAAATCCTTGATGCAGTTTTTATCAACCCACAGACTCGATAAACCAGTTCTATTCCTGAATGCTTCAGCATTATCTATGTTATTTGATCCGACATCCAATCTTTTGAGTGCCGGAAACGATTCATTGTCTGCCAACCCCGATAAATCTGTAATATAATTATAATTCAAGTACAATTCTTTGAGAAATTTAAGGTTTTTCATAACCGGAACTTTTGTGATTTTATTCATAGCAATATCTAAGAATTGGACATGTTCTAATCCATCAAGTTTCATAAGATCGTTATCGTTTAACTCATTATTGTCAAACCACAAAGTGTCAAGAGAATCTAATCCGTTTAACTCTGGCAAATTGCTGATATTGTTGAAACTTAACTCAAGAGTCTGTAACTTTTTTAGATTGAGTATTTCTCCTGGAATTTCTTCAATTTGGTTTTCGCTCAATCCCAAATAAGTCAATTTTGTCAAATTTGTGACAGCAGGAATATCTTTTATTCTATTATGTTTAACATTAAGCATGGTTAAATTTATCAAGTCTTTCAATGATGAAATATCTTCAACATAGTTATTACGAAAAAACAATTCTTTCAAATTTGTTAAAAATTTCAAAGCTGTAATATCTTTTACTCTGTTGTGAACAAAAGAGAAAAATTCAAGTTTCTGTAAATTCTCTATATTTTCAGGTAAAAACTCAATCTGGTTGTTCCCTAAGTCTAAAGTCTTCAGGTTTACAAGTTGTTCCACAGGTGAAACCTCTTTTAATTTTGTTTCTTCTATATTAAGGGTTTCAAGGGTCGTGAGAAGTGAAATCGAGCCGTCAAGACATGTCATGCTGGTGGCATCAATTACGATTTTTTTTAATTTTTTCAGTTTGGAAAGCGGAGTATAATCATATATTTTGCCGGTTGAAATTTGAACAGATTCCAAATTTATCAGTTTTTCAATACCGCGAATATCTTTGACAGACAAAAAAGTGATTTCTTTGATTTTTTCCAAATCTTCTTCTGTTAGTTCATAATCCTCATCATATCCGAGATCTTCCTTGATTTGAGATTCGAGTTTCGAAGAAGCGAAAAAACCTTCATAAGGTCCTGCAGGAATTTTGTCATAGCAGCGTTTATAGCCGTTGATAGGCTCTGTTTTTTCAAAAATTTCATCATCGGGTTCTTCTGGGTCTTCTATGTCGGAATCGGTGTCGTTGCTTTCGGAATCCGCATCCTCATCATGATCCGGCTTTTCATCATAATCATCAACGAAATCCGAACCTTCTTCTGAATCTATCTCATCATCAATAATGCTTTCAGAATCATCGATGTCGGAGTCGGGAATTATATCGGAATCGTTTTGTGATTTTGATGAAGAGCATGAAATGAAGAAAAGCAAACCTAAGATAGCTAAAAATAGTCTTAAATGGATTGGCATTTGAACCTCCTGAGAATTATTATGTAAAATCCTGTTGAGTAGTTTACTTTTTATTCAATTTGCGTCAAGAAGAAAAGTGAAAATTTATAAAAAAATCAATGAATTTTCAATTCTGATTTTGCAGATGTTCCGGCAAGCCTCAACATGACGGATAATTTTTTAGTTGAAACTCCACTCGGTTCCGTTCGGGGTATCCTGGATCGAAATTCCTTTTTCAAGAAGCTCTTCGCGCATTTTGTCGGCCATTTCGAAATTTTTCTCGGCGCGGAAAGCCTTTCTTTTGTTTATGATTTCTTCAATTTCATCTTTCGAAATGCCGTAGCGCACGATCTGTATCTCTTTGATCTCATTTGTGATTTCATCAGAATCTCTGAGAAGGACACCGAGAACGCTTCCGACTTCTTTAATTGCTTCCGCAAAACCTGCGCATTCATCGGGAGTCGGTCTTGTCTTTTTGGAAACAAGGACTTCGTTCAGATGCTTGAAGAGGTTGAAAAGTGCCGCGACGACTCTTGCGCTGTTGAAGTCGTCATCCATAGCCTCTTTAAATTCGTTAATAAATTCGGCAGCTTTTTCGTTTCTTACCGGTTTTGCAGCCTTCGCCGCGAACTGGTTCAAGGTTTTCAGAGTGTTGTAGAAGTAGCAGATCTTCTTTTCGGTATCTTTCAGATTCGCCATCGAGAAGTCGATCGGAGTGCGGTAGTGCGTCGAAAGCATGAAGTAGCGAAGAACTTCGGGGTGATACTGCTTGAGCGCGTCTTCTACCGTGATGAAGTTGTGGAGCGATTTGCTCATTTTTTCGCCTTCGACCGTAAGGAAACCGTTGTGGACCCAGTATTTCGCGAAAGGTTTGCCTGTCGCGCATTCAGCCTGGGCGATCTCGTTTTCGTGATGCGGGAAAATGAGGTCTCTGCCGCCTGCGTGGATATCGAACGATTCGCCGAGATATTTTGTGCTCATTGCGCTGCATTCGATGTGCCAGCCAGGTCTTCCCTCGCCCCACGGGCTTTCCCACTTCGGTTCGCCCGGTTTCGAAGCTTTCCAGAGAGCGAAATCGAGCGGATTCTGCTTGCTTTCTTCAACATCGAAACGGGTCCCGCTTATCATTTCGTCAAGTTTTCTGCCGCTCAGTTTGCCGTAACCTTTGAACTTTTCGACTGCAAAATAGACGCTGCCGTCGGATGTCGGATAAGCAAAACCTTTGTCGATAAGTTTCTGAACCATCGAGATTATTTCGCCGATGTGCGCCGTAGCCTTGGGTTCGATGTCGGGTCTTGCAAGACCTAACGCATCCATCGCCTTGTAGAAAGCCTCGATATTTTCTTCAGTCAAAGCGCGGAAATCTATTCCTCTTTCGTTTGCACGGGCGATTATCTTGTCATCGATATCGGTAAAATTTCTGACGTAAGTTACTGAAAATCCTGAATATTTCAGATAGTTAACAATGAGATCTATCGCGACTTCCTTCCTTGCATGTCCGATGTGCGGCTTGTCGTAAACCGTCATTCCGCAGGCGTAAATACCGACATTTTTGCCGTTCAAAGGAACGAAATCTTCTTTCTTTTCACTCATCGAATTGTAGATCCTAAGCATTTTTCTCTCCGTAAAAGTTCCTAAAAAGCGGAATATTATACACAAACACCGTTTTAGTTCAAAAAAACCTAAAAACTTTTTTTTAGAAGTTCCTCAATTATAATCCGATGATTTTTTGTTTTTAGGAGGAATAAAATGAACAGAATCACGGCTGAAATTTTTGTTTTGAAGGACAGCGAAGGAAAACTTATCAACGACATCGACACCGATATGATTTTCCACAACAAGTATCTTTCGATCGTTGACATCAATCTTATGGGGCAGTACGCGCTCGACAACCTTGAAGGCTACAAGGATTTTTCGAAAAAAGTTAAAGAAGGAATGATAGTCGTTGCCGGAGAAAATTTCGGTGCAGGCAGCAGTCGCCAGCAGGCAGTCGACTGCTTTATTTCACTGAAACTTCAGGGAGTTGCGGCAAAATCTTTCGGCGCGATCTATAAAAGGAACATCATCAACACGGGCTTCCCGATGATCGAGATCACCGACATTGAAAACGATGTTCTCGAGACCGGCAAAACTCTCGATTTCGATATCGATTCGGGCGAGATCCTTGATCACGGCAAAGTCGCAGGACACTTCAAAAAATTTTCTACCGTGCAGAAGGATATCATCGAAAAGAAAGGGCTCCTCAACTGCATTTAGGTGAAAAATGGCTGAAAAAACTAAGATCAATCCCAGAAAGGCGGGAATAGTTCTTCATCCGACTTCTCTTCCGGGGCACTGGGGGATCGGAGATTTCGGCAAATCTGCTTACGATTTCGTCGATTTTCTTGCTGATTCGGCAATAAGGATATGGCAGATACTTCCGCTCACGCCTACCGGTGCAGACGGCTGCCCCTACAATTCGTTCAGCGCGTTTGCGGGAAACGAGATCCTGATAAATATCGACGAACTAATCGAAAGAAAACTGGTTGAAATGCCGGAAGAAATCCCGGAATTTAACGATTACCGCGTCGATTATCCGAAAGTAATCGACTTTAAATCAAAAATTCTCGATAAGGCGGCTGAAAAATTCTATTCCGAAAGTAAAAACGATCCCGCTTTCGCCGCTTTCATGCAGGAAACCTCAGGCTGGATCAATGATTTCGCCCTGTTCAGAGTCCTGACTAAAGAATTTGAAGGCAAATCATGGAAATTATGGCCAAATGAATTCAGAAACCGCGATAAAAACGCTCTTGAAAACTTCAAAAAGGCGCATGAGTTGGAGCTTTTCCGCCACTATTTCGCTCAGTATCTTTTCTTTTCGCAGTGGAAAAAACTCAAAAAATACGCGAATGAAAAAGGGATCGAGATCATGGGCGACATCCCGATTTTCCTTTCGTTTGACAGTGCAGATGTCTGGGCGAACCAGCATATTTTCAAGATGACTGACGGGGTTATGTCTGAAGTTGCCGGAGTTCCGCCCGATTATTTTAGTGCCGACGGGCAGCTTTGGGGAAACCCGCTCTACGACTGGGAGATCCTTGAAAAAGAGGATTTTTTGTGGTGGATCGACCGCTTTCTGCACAATCTGAAACTTTACGACATTCTGCGCCTCGACCATTTCAGAGGCTTCAGCGCATACTGGTCTGTTCCTGCAACCGAAACGACTGCCAAAAACGGCCACTGGGAAAAAGGTCCAAGCGAAAAACTTTTTGAAACTCTCTTCAAAAAAGCGGGAAAGATCCCGATCGTTGCGGAAGATCTCGGCGATATCGATGCCGATGTAGTCAAACTGCGCGAAAACTGCGGATTTGCCGGAATGAAAGTGCTTCAGTTCGCGTTTTACGAAGGGACTGACCACGAATTTCTGCCGCACAACTACACTTCGACCAACTGCGTCTGCTACACAGGGACGCACGACAACGACACGACTGTCGGCTGGTTCTGGTCGCTTTCAGACGGCACGAAATCGTTTGTCACCCATTATCTCGGAAGCAACGGTGACGACATCCACTGGAAAATGATCCGTCTTGCGATGTCTTCGATAGCCGAAAAAGCACTTTTCCCGCTTCAGGATGTGCTCGGATGGGGAGGAGACTGCCGCTTCAATGTCCCCGGAACTACCGGACCGCAGAACTGGACATGGCGGTTTCAGAAAGATTCCCTTACAAAATATCATTCCGATCTGCTTCGCGGCATAGTCGTCGCGTTCAATAGAGAAAATAAGAATAACTGACAATTTAAATCAGGAACAATTATGAAAACACAAAGAAAAATCACCATTGTAATCACCGCACTTCTTGTTATCACCTTTATGGCAGCTGTATTTGCAGGATGCAACGAGAACGACGAGAAAACCGATTCCCGAAATCCGTTCGAACTGTGGAACGAATGCGACTCGATCAGCGCGCTCAAAGATTATGTCGCAACAGTGACAGACGAAAAATCAGCCGATTTTATTCCGATAGAAGACAGGATCGCTGTCTTTGATATGGACGGGACACTGTGCGGCGAACTGTTCCCGGAATATATCGAATATCTGCTTCTTGAATACCGCTGCCTCGACGATCCGGCATACAAGGACATTGCCGACGACGAGCTCAGGGAAGTTGCAAATCTCATAAGAGAGTCAGGCAAAAATTACAAGACTCCGGACGTTGATCACTTTGACCTCGTGCACGGAAAAGCTCAGGCAAAGGCGTTCGAAGGAATGACTCCCGATGAGTTCATTGCGTATGTCAAGACGTTTTTAGGACGCAGTGCGCAGGGTTTCAAAGGACTTACCTATGCAAATTCGATCTACAAGCCGATGATAGAAGTCGTTGCATATCTGCAAAACAATGGTTTTTCCACTTATATCGTGAGCGGTTCCGACAGAATGCTCTGCCGTGCGCTTGCCGGAGAAGTGCTGAATATCCCCGAAAATCAGGTCATCGGCATGGATGTCAGGCTTGTGGCGGCTAACCAGGGAGAAAAGGACGGTCTTGATTATCAGTTCAATGCCGGAGGAAGCGACAAACTCGTCAGAAGCGGAGAACTCTGGCTCAAAAACCTCAAAATGAACAAGGTATTCAATATTGCTCAGGAGATCGGAAAACAGCCGGTGCTTTCATTCGGCAACAGCAGCGGCGACGTGAGCATGCACGAATACACCGTTACAAACAACAAGTACAAGGCGATGGCATTCATGCTTATCGCGGACGACACCGAGCGCGATCACGCCGACATGGAAGAGACAAACAGGCGCAAGGCCAAATGGGAGGAAAAGGGCTACACCATAATCTCGATGAAAAACGACTTCAAAACCATCTACGGCGACGGAGTAGTCAAAACGGACGATTAATTTTTAAAACAGCAGGCCGCAAGAGGGCAAAATGAAAAAATTTTTCCGTATTTTCAGGATCCTGATCGTTGCAGCAGCTTTTACCGCGGCGTTTTTTATGATGAAGGAGCCCGTTAAATCAAGCGAAGACAGCTGCAACCTTGATAAGGAGGCTGCAAAAAAGATCTTTACGGAAGCCGAAAGTTTTAAAAAAATCGGAGACGAGTGTATTTACGATGTTTTCGATAAAAATTCTGAAAATATCGGAAGAGTGCTTTACACCAAGCCGGATGAGAACTCTGTCGGCGGTTTCGGCGGTGCCTTGAGAGTCGTTGTCGGCATTGACAAAAGCGGGGAAATTGCAGGAATCGAACTCGGCGAAAACTACGAATCTGTCGGTTTTATCGAGCGTGTCCGGGAGGCCGGCTTCTTTGAAAAATGGAACGGCAAAAGCGTTGCAGATGCGGCAGAAGCCGAAGTCGACACAGTAAGCGGCGCCACGATGTCAACGCGGGCAATAAAATCGATGGTTGCCCTCAATCTTTCGAAGTACAGCGGATCAGATTTTAAAACATCTTATACTGAACCAATTTGGTTTGAGATCATCGTTTTCCTGCTTCTCGCCTACTCTCTTTGCGCATTTTTATTTCCGCAGAAAACTTCCAAATTTCGAATTTTCCACCTTGCTGCGCTTGCAGCAGTTCTCGGTTTTATCGGCGGTTACACACTTTCTTTTGAATCGTTCAAAAACTGGCTCACAAGCGGAAACATTGCTCTTGTTCCGGCGGTGATACTCGCTATGGCACTGATCATACCGATGATTTCCGGCAGAAATTTCTACTGCACTTTTATCTGTCCGTTCGGCGCGATGCAGGAACTTTTAGGAAAAATTCCTCTTCCGAAAAGGAATCTTCCTGCAAAATTCATGAAAGGAGTCGCGGTTTTCAAAGTCCTTCTGCTTGTTGTGATCTATGTTCTGATGATTTTCAAAGTTGTGACCGATTTCACCGTGTTCGAGCCTTTCAGTGCGTTCAAATTCGAGGCAGCGGCACTTCCGTCACTCGTTATAGCCGCATCCTTCCTCATCGTTTCGCTTTTCATAAACCGTCCGTGGTGCCGCTTTTTCTGTCCGACGGGAACTTTGATGAATATGTTCAGAAAAAAAGAAAGAGAATTTTAGCAGTATTACTTTAATTTTTCAGATTTTTCCGATTCCAGAATTTTGATTATATCTTCGCTCATTTTGTCAGCTTCAAGTTTGAGTGCTTTCGGTGTATAGTGTATCCCGTCATAAAAAACTGTATCAGGATAATTTTGGAACAAGTTGCTGTGGTCAATGATATTTTTGTCGTAATCTCCTGTTTTTAAAGCGTTTTTAACGCCTTCCGTACAGCGCACTGCAAAGAGGTTTATTCCCGGCGAATACATTTCGTTCCTGTATAGATTCAGTTTTTCGTTCTCGCTCAAAGGCCTTTTTATTTGAATCAGAGGTTGCAGAAAAAAAAGCGAAACAATGCCTTTTTTGTCAAAAAAATCTGTTGCCGCCCTTATTCTGCCGAGATAGGCTTCCGGAAACTCTCCGGCAAAAGCGGTTTGTTGCGGAGACATCGGAAGCGACGGAATTTCCGCCCCGGAAAATTGTCTCAGAATTTTTTCGGCATCGCTGGTGAATGTCTGTTTCAACGTGTTGAGAAGTCTGACTTTGTCGAAAATTGTTTTGTCTTCTTCTTTCAATTCGATTTCCGGAATAAGTTTTTCGCCGCCTTTAAATGGCTCCCAGTCAGTGTTTCCGGCACTGAAAGCCGAATTGATATCAATCACCAGAGAATAAAAAATCAGCATGTCAGGCTCAATTTTTTCCAAATAAAACCTTGCAGTTGCCAATTCTCTCTGCATGTCGAGAGCTTCAACTCCCATATTCAGAACAGTTATGTTTTTGTGAAAGTGTTCCCGCAGATTCTTCTCTACCATTGCCGGAATCGTCCTGTCATTCTGAACCGCGAAACCGAAAATTTTGGAATCGCCGAAAAACGCTATTCTGAATTCGTCCTTTTCTTTTTTTGTAAACTCCTTATTTCTGAATCCATCGGAATTAAGAGTAAAACTTTCCCTTTCAGCCGGTTTATATTTGAAAATTATCGTTCCCGGAATACCTTCAACACGGTCTCCAAGACTAATCAGATCGCGCTTGAATTTTTCGGCGCTTTCAGACTCTTCCTTTGAAAAAACCAGATTTTCGTAGTAGTCAAAATCGCTCTTTACTCCCCTGAATACCGTAAAATTGAGGACCAGCTCGGAAAAAACAAAGTATGCCGCAATGCAAAAAACATGAACGGCAAATTTGCCTAACGAGTTTATTTTATCGATTCTTTTCGGCATTCTCATTTTGTATTTCTTCAATAATTACAGCGAGTTTTTCAGAAAGCTCGTGTGCCAGTATCCTTGAAGCTGCAGGCGTAAAATGTACTCCGTCATAAAACATCGTCTCTTTCGTTCCTTCAAAAACCATGCTTAAGTCTATGACCTTGAAATTACGTTTTTTCGCAAATATTTCCGATATTTTTTCCCAGGAACGCTGAGAAAAAAGATTCAGACCGGGTGAAAAGGATTCGTGCCTGAAAAGGAGATGCCCCTCAATTTCCGAAACCGGCTTGTGCAGCTGGGCTATCGGAGGAAGAATATATGCGGCATATACACCGCGCTCTTTGAAATAGAGGCAGACATCTTCGACATTTTCTGAAAGTTTCTTTACAAAAATGTCAGATTTTTCAATTTTTTCGGGAGAAATGGCGACAGATACAAAATCGTGCCCGCTTGACATTTTTTCGAATTTGGCGATATCGCTTATGAAAGTGAGCTTTATTGTATTAAACAGCTTGATTTTCGCAGAAAGCTGTTCATCGGGTCTCTCTCCGAAAGCAGGCGGAAGAAGAGCGTTTTCGTCATAAGGTTCCAAGTTCCTCCAGCCGGAAACAAATGCTTCGTTTATGTCGCTTGTGCCGCTGTCAAAAAGAATGATATCTGCTTCGACCTCTCTGTAGTAATGTTTCGCAGCATCAGCGATCCGCTGAAAATTCAGCCCTTCGACACCGAAATTGAGAACTTTTATCTTTTTGCCGGGAAAAGCCTTTTTCAAATTGTTTTCGAGAGCACCGGGGATCGTGTTTTCATCGGCAAGAAGGACTCCGAAAATCCTGGAGTCGCCGAAAACAACGATACGGAATTCATCTTTTTCCTTAGGCTGTATCTCGTCCCCGCGGTATCCGAAAGAGTTTATTGCAAAACTTTCCGTTTTTGCCGGTTTATACTTGTAAAAAAGAGTTCCCGGCACAACAGAACGCCTTTCACCCAATGAAATCAAGTCTTTTCTGAATTGTTGTGCAAACCTCCATTCTTTTTCCGAAAAAACAAGGGAGGCATAGTAGTCCGATTCATTGGAAGCTGTACTGAAGACAGAGCTTTCCAGTGCCGCCTCGGATATTGAATAGTAGAGTGCGGCAAGCAAAAACAGCGCGAAAAAAACGCGTGGCGAATTTATTTTGTCGATCCTCCGTATGCGCATTTAAAACCTGAAATAAATAAACGGATCCGAAAATATCATTGAACTGCTTGAAAGAGCGGCTGCAAAAAGAATTACCAAAAAAACAGCCTCCAAGTATTTAAAAACTTTATAAGTGCCGAATTTCTTTACAACAACTTGATATACCGGAAATCCTGAAACCGCCCCTGCGGCAATTACGAAAAGCGATTTTGCGTCAAAAAGCTGAAAAAATTCCGGAGAAGAAGAGAGCGGAACCAACATCGCCCTTATAATGCCGAAAAACTGCATAACTGAATTTGACCTGAAAGAGCAGAAAAATGCAGGAAAAACAACAGCAAACACATAAATACGGGCAATAAACGTATTTTTGAAAGTGAAATGTTTCCTGTAAAGGCGTTCTATGGTTAGAAGAAATGCCGACAATACGCCGAAAAGAACGAAATTCCACGCCGCACCGTGCCACAGACCGCAGACGGCAAAAACGATCCAGAGATTGAGAATCGTCCTTATATCACCTTTTCTGTTTCCGCCAAGCGGAATGTAGAGATAGTCTCTGAACCATGTCGAAAGCGAAATATGCCATCTGCGCCAGAAATCTCTCATCGAAGTCGCAGCGTACGGATAACTGAAGTTTTCGGGAATTCTGATGCCGAACATCCGCGCCAGACCTATCGCCATATCAGAGTAGCCTGAAAAATCGAAGTAAAGCTGAAGTCCGAAAATAAAAACCGCAGCCCAGGCCTCTGCACTTCCCATTGATGAAGGTTCCACAGCATAAAGTTTGTCAACAATAGGAGCGACATTGTTTGAAATAAGCACTTTTTTTGCAAAACCGTAGACAAAGCGCTTCAAACCATAAAGAAAAGCGGCATAGTGGACTGCCCTGTATTTAAGCTGCGGAATGAAGTTGTCGTAGCGTACGATCGGACCTGCAACCAGCTGCGGAAAAAACGAAATGTAAAGCGCGGTATCAATAAAACGCGGCTTTTTTTCACCCCCTTTTCTGTAAAAATCCACGATGCAGGAGACTGCCTGAAAAGTGAAAAACGAAATTCCCAGCGGAAGATGAAACTTCGTAGGAGTCACATTGATTGAAAAGCAGGCCAGCAGCGGAGCAATCTGAGAAGTGAAAAAATTTGCATATTTGAAAATGAAGAGAACAGCAAAGCACAGGATTGAACCGACAGCCGTGACTGCCGTTTTATGCCGTTCGTACCTGCTTATCAGGATTATTGAAAGATGCGCCGTTACGATCGTGGCAAGCATGAGAACGACGAACCATCCTTCGCCGTACATATAAAACAGCAGACTTGCGGAAAGCAGGAAAGCCTTGCGGAATCTTTCGGGAAGCAGAGCATGGAAGATCCACACAAACGGAAGAAAAACAAATAAAAATATCGGACTGCTGAAAACCATAAAGACCTCGAAGCATGTATAAAAAAATACAAAAACGCCGTAGTTTACTGAAAAATTTATAAATTTAAAGTTTAGAGATCCGCACTGACCTTTAAAATTTCCGTCAAAAACTTCAAAACCCCGATTCTTTTTGGTATAAGCGGCTGCGTTATTATCAACTATAGGAGTTCATTATGAAAGTTTTACGTGAAATAAGCGAAGTCAGAGAGGCAAGAAAGCAGAGCAAATCGACTTGGGGACTGGTTCCGACCATGGGCGCACTTCATGAAGGGCATCTCACCCTCATCAGAAAAAGCGTTGAAACATGCGCAGAGACCATCGTTTCGATTTTTGTGAATCCGACTCAGTTCGGTCCGAACGAAGATTACGAGAAGTATCCGAGAACTGTCGAAGAAGACCTTAAGAAATGCGAAGAAGCCGGCGCGGATTACGTTTTCCTGCCGACGAATGAGGTGATTTACGGCACTGAAAAGCCGCTCGTCACGCTGAATGTCGATAAAGAGATAACTTCGATCCTCTGCGGAAAAAGCAGACCGATCCACTTCAACGGCGTTGCGCAGATAGTTTCGATCCTCTTCAATATCACTCAGCCCGATGTCGCGTTTTTCGGCGAAAAGGACTATCAGCAGCTCACAGTCATCCGCAAAATGGTAACTGATCTTCACTTCCCGATCGAAATAGTCGGTGTTCCGACCGTCCGCGAAGAGAGCGGTCTTGCAAGAAGTTCGAGAAACCGCTACCTTTCCGAATCAGAGCTGGCAGTTGCACCGAATATTTACAAAGTCATGAATATCATTAAAGAAAAAGCAAACTTACTTCATGCAAGGAATGAAACTGTGCCGGTAGAAACTCTTGAAAACGAAGCTAAAAAAATGATTTCGGAACTTGTTCCGGGCTCAAAAATCGACTACTTCGAGATCCGCAGCTCGAACGACCTCAAAAGAAACGAAAATCTTGCCGCAGACTCCCGTATTTTTACGGCGGTTTATGTAGGAACAACGAGGCTCATCGACAACCTTTACATCGGAAAATAGAAAAAATCTGCAGATGAAATACCTTCTTTCCCTAGGTTCAAACACCGGTGATCCGATGGCGAATCTGAAAACGGCAGTAGGCAAACTTGAAGAAAAATCGATTTTTATCGAAGACTGGTCAAGCGTCTATGCGACTTCGCCGGTCGACTATGTTTACCAGAACGACTTCCTCAATATGTCACTCATCGTCGAAACACCGCATGAACCGCAGCAGCTCCTGAACAAACTCAAAGAAATAGAGCATGAAATGGGAAGAGTGAAAACGATCGAAAAAGGACCGCGGAATATCGATGTGGACATCATTTTCTGGGATAACGGAAGTTTTGAATCGTCAGACCTGACCATCCCTCACAAAGAGGCTGAAAAGAGGCTTTTCGTGATATTTCCGACGCTTGAAATCATCGGAAGCTCAAGTTGTTTCGAAGAGGAAAAATCGCGTCTGGCCCACATCCTCGAAACCGGGCAGGATCGTTTTGTCGGGCAGAAAATAGAAAAACTGTGTCCTTTCAAAATAGAAGGAGAAGACTATGGCTGGGAAAATCGTTGACAAATTTCTTGAAAAAGTACCATTTTCAAACGAGATCATCGAAGCGGTGAACAAAAATTTCGATCTTACTTTCACGAAGCAGCTGGCTGCCGAAATATCGAACCAGCTTCTTGAGCAGGGAAGCAAACTCAAAAACGAAATAACAAATGCCGTTTCGGAACAGATCCGCAGGGAAATCAGAGATCAGATCGACAAAACCGACAAGGCTCAACTGCTTGCAGAAACGCTCGAAAATCTTGAAATAACGATCTCTTTCAAGCCGAAAAAACGGAGCAGAAAGCAATGAGAAAAATCGTAAACAACGTAAAACCTCTGATTGCTATAATCGGCCGCCCGAATGTAGGCAAATCGACCCTTTTCAACAAGATCCTGAACAAAAATTCGGCAATCGTTGACGATATGCCCGGCGTAACAAGAGATCTCAACTATCAGGATCTGATTTATGACGACAAACCTTTCACCATTATCGACACCGGCGGATTCCACATCGACGAAGACGAAACCGACGCGATAACGAAGGGAATCAGGGATCAGATAAACGAAGTTCTCGACGAGGTCGACGGCGTTATAATGCTCTGTGACGGAGAAACGGGACTTACCGGAAGCGACCGTGAAATTTATCATTTGATCCGCGTCAAAGGGCTCCGTTCGTGGCTTGCAGTTTCGAAAATCGATTCCGAAAACAAGGAGATCGCATCTGCAGAATTTTATGAAACGGGCGCAGACATGGTCTATCCGGTATCAGGAAAAACCGGTTACGGCGTTTTCGACATGCTTGATGATGTGACGAAGGAGTTCTGGACTGAAAAGGAGATCAACGAAAAACTGCCGCCTGCTCCCGAAGAGATAAAAATCGCGATCTTCGGCCGCCCGAATGTCGGAAAATCGACTCTCGTAAACAAAATCATCGGTCAGGAAAAGATGCTCGTGAGTCCGATTCCTGGAACCACGATGGACCCGATCGATTCGACCGCGAAATACATGGGAAAAACGCTTCGTCTGATTGATACGGCCGGGATCCGCAGAAAGAAAAAAATCGAAATGCTCATGGAAAAGGCTGCCATCGTCCGTGCATTCCACTCGGTCGACCGCTCAGACATCGTAATTTTCATGATGGATGCTCAGGAACTTGCGACAGATCAGGATCTCAGGATCCTCGGACTTGCCCACGACAAGGGAAAAGGGATAATCATCGTCATCAACAAGTGGGATCTCATCGAAAAAGAGACCGGGACCTACGAAAAAATCGTTCAGGATCTGCGCGACAGGATAAAATTTGCGCCCTACGCGCCGATAATTTCGATCTCTGCAATGCAGGGAATGCGCGTGCAGAAACTCCTTGAAAAAGTGCTTGCGGTGCATGAAAACTACCGCAAAATGATCGACGACGAAACTCTGGAAGAGTGGCTTTCAAATGTTCTTTCCAAAAATCCGCCGCCTCTTACCCGCAAAAACAAAATGATCCACTTCAACGGGATCACGATGGAGCAGACTTCGCCGCTTACAGTCGTAATCAAGGTGAGCGCACCCAACGACATCCATTTTTCCTACGACAGATACCTGCTCAACAAATTTTACGAAGCCTTTCCTTACGAAGGAGTTCCGGTGAAAATCGTTTACAGACACAGCTTTAAAAAGCCGAAAAAGGGGTAATCATGAAAAAAATCATATTGACGGTTTTTGTTGTCGCGATAGCAGTCGCGCTTTTCAAATGTTATTCGGTCTACAGCGGATATCAGGCTTTCAAAACTACGAAAACCAATGTTCCGGCCGGCACGACAGTCGTCATCGAAAAAGGGAATACTTGGAACAGCGCGGCAAAAAAACTTGTTGAAGCCAAGGTCATTACCGATGCAAGGCAGTTTTTATGGATGATAAAAGAAAAAGATTTCGGCAAGTCGCTCAAAACGGGCGAATTCGAATTTTCCGGTGAAATGAATCCCGAGGAAGCGGCAAAAAAAATCATGAGCGGCAAAGTGAAGCTCTACTCATTCACGATCCCCGAGGGCTACAACAAATACGATACAGCTGCGGTTTTCAAAAGCCTCGAGTGGATGCAGGGAAGCGGTAAATTCCTCGAAGTATGTCACGACAAAAACTTTCTCAATTCTATAGGTGCAAAGAACAAGACCAGCTGCGAAGGGCTTCTTTTTCCGTCGACCTACAGCTTTCCGAGAGGCAGCGACATCATCGCGGTCATGAAAAAAATGGCGGAACAGATGAAGACCACCCTCGCAAAATATCAGAGCGAGATAGAAAAATCGGGGATGGACGTCTATGATCTCTTAAAACTCGCATCCATCGTCGAAAAAGAGACCGGAGCAAAAGACGAACAGCCGAAAATCGCCTCGGTCTTCCTTAACAGGCAGAAAATCGGCATGAAAATGCAGACAGATCCTTCCGTCATCTACGGACTTCTGCCGAAATTCAACGGGAACATAACAAAAAAAGATCTGATGACCGACCATCCGTGGAACACCTACACACGCTACGGATTTCCGGCAACTCCGCTCTGCTTTCCCGGCGACGGTGCGATAAAAAGCGTCCTTCATCCCGACGACACGAAATATCTCTACTTCGTTGCGACAGGAAAAGGTTATCACTATTTTTCAAAAACGCTCAAAGAGCACAATGCGGCTGTCGAACACTATCAGATCCAGGGCAGACGCGACAAATTCGTGTATTGAAATCAAAAAAGTACGAAACGTCTAAATCGAAGACGTTCCATGAATAATTGTCAGTCGAATTTTTCGATCAGCCTTTTGGTTTCGCCTGATTTCAGCTCGACAGGGATCGTCTTGTCGATTTTAGCTTTCGGATTCTTGAACTGGATTTTGTAGCTTCCTGCCGGAAGTTTGTGCTTTGATATCGGAGTTGAACCGATATGTTTGCCGTTGATATAAATATTTGCCCACGGCATGCTGTTTATCGTGAGATATGCCGGTTCCCCCGATTCAGCAGCGGATTTGGAGGCAGAAGTATCCGATTTTTTCGACTTTGACTGAACTGGAGCGTTTTTCATCGGTTTAAGTATTACACTGACTTCCTTGTTTGTGTTGGCCGGAACTTTTCCGATATTTTCTTCATAAGGGAAGTATCCGTGTTTTTCGACTCTGACCACAATGTCAAGCCCGACCGGAATATCATTCACGATCGTCGGAGTCGCAGCCTGAACTTTTTTGTCGTTGATATAGAGAACCGCTCCGTCGGGATCGGATTTGACAGTTATCATCGTCTTCTGCTCGCCGATGCGGTACATTTTGACGAACTTCTCAAGTTTGTCGCCTTTACTCAGGAAAATACTCTCCTTAACGTCAACAAAACCGGCTTTCGAGAATGAAATTTCGTGCTGACCGGCAAGAAGACCTTCCATGACGCACGGAGTTTCGCACCGCTTCTGATACATCGTATTTTCGTCCACGACGACTATCGTCTTTTTCTCATTCGAATCGACGATGAGAGAAGCAGCATCTTTTTTGCTCCCGCCCATGACAAACAGCAGAGCTACCGCAAAACCGAGCACGACAAGGACCGCGGCAAAAACAAGCACCAGTTTTTTCGGTGAAGAACCCGCCGTGTGGATAGCCGAACCTTCCTCCTCTCTTGCAGAAACATCGCTGCGCATCGGCTGAGAAGCCTCTCTGAACGGCATCTCGGCCGGTTTTTTGATTTTATGGTATTCTTCGAGTTTGGCAGTCTCTTCTTCAAGCTCGTCGGCAAAGAACTCACTCATGAAGTTCATCATATCCTGACGGGAGAAACTCTTTCCGCTTGAATAGCTGAATTTTTTGAGATCTTCAGAAAATTCGCTCGCCCACTGATAACGGTCTTCCCTGTCTTTTGCAAGCGCCTTCAGCACGATCCTGTCGAGTTCCGGCGGTACCGCACTGTTGAAAACGCTGGGAGGCAGAACTTCCGCCTTTCTGATTTTTTCAAGCGTTTCGACATCATTTTTGCCGAGGAAAAGGCGCTTTCCCGTGAGCATTTCAAAGAAAACTACGCCGAGAGAAAAAATATCGCTCCGTCTGTCGATCGGCTGACCGCTCACCTGCTCAGGCGACATATAGCTGAACTTTCCTTTGAGCATCCCAACCTGGGTCTTCGTCGATTTGCTCTTTGCCTTTGCGATACCGAAGTCGATGAGTTTTACAGTACCTTCGTAGGAAACGATCATGTTCTGCGGAGAAATATCGCGGTGAACGATATTGAGCGGGTTCATCTTCTCGTCCGTTTTGCGGTGCGCGTAATCCAGACCGTCGCAGACCTGAGAAATAATGTATGCGCTCTGCTCGACCGGCATAAGAAGATCTACTCTTTTCAGCCTTTTGCGTATGGTTTTGAGATCCTTTCCGTTGATAAGTTCCATCGCGATAAAGTACGAATCCTCGATTTTTCCTAGCTCGAAGATCTGAACGACATTCGGATGCTGAAGTTTTACCGCGATCTTTGCCTCGTCTACGAACATTTTGATGAATTCGGCATCTTCGGCGACTTCAGGCAGAATTCTTTTTATCGCAACGATTTTTTCAAAACCTTCGACTCCGAACATTTTGGCTTTGAAGACCTCGGCCATACCGCCGACGTTTATCAATTCCAAAAGATAGTATTTCCCGAATAATCTCGGCAACTTGTAAGTTGAATTTGTTTCTTCCATGGAATTACCCGCAAACGATCACAAAAATTCCGGCATCATTCTAATTGTTGAATATTTAGAAGTCAAATTAAAACTATAAACGCCGCTCCCTAGACTCATTAAGCTCATTAGACTCCCTAAACTCCCTACCTTCGGCGCTCCTAAATTCCCTAAACACCCTAGACTCCCTACCTTCGGCGCCCGGAAAAGAAATTCCCCGCAGCTATTTCACGCTGACCGATTCTATCGGGAAAGTGATATGAAAAACCGTGCCGGCAGGCGATGTGTCCCACAGAACGATCGAACCGCCCGAAAGTTTTACGATTTTTTCGCAAGTCGCGAGTCCGAGTCCGTTTCCGTTCTTTTTCGTCGTGTAAAACGGTTCGAAAATCGAATCTTTATGCTCAGGCGGAATGCCGGGACCGTTGTCGGCGACTTCGATAAGCAGTTTTTTCTTCTTTTTCGCTACAGTTACCTTGATTTTTCCTACACGGTCTGTTTTTTCGAGAGCCTGAAGACTGTTATTCACAAGATTGACAAAAACATTTTTCAGGACGTCCCAGTCAAACATAAACTCCTTTCCGCCGGTCTGATCGGTGAAGTTTACCGTACGGTCGGCATAGCTGAAAAACTGCTTCATTTCGGCAAAAAACGACCTGAAATTGTACGGTTTCGGCTCAAGTTTGATGTTCCTGCCGTAAACAAGCATCTTTTCTATCGTTTCATTGAGCCGCTTCAGTTCTTTGAGCGAAATCTCAAGATATTCCGTATCGGCATCCTTTTTCCTGTCGATTGCATCCTTCACGACTTCAATGTTGAACATTATCGAAGTCATCGGCGAGCGGAGTTCGTGGGCAACAAACGACAGCATTTTATCCACTTCCTTGAAATGTTTAAGCATTTCAATTTTCTTTTCCGTTTCTATGACAGTGGTGAAAAGAGATATTTTTTCGAACTTGTTAAGCGTCATTTCAACAAGATTGCTGATACAGAGCATCGCATTATGCGAGACATTTCTCGAATTTATTACAAAAAAACCGGAAAGTTCGTTGTGATAAATCACAGGAATAAAAAAATCTCCGCCGGTCTTTTTGACAAAACCTTCGAGCGTAGGGACTGAAATAAGGGCGAATTCCCTCGAGATATATGTTTCATGCAGAAGGAACTGCTCGCTGAGAAGCGGCTGGAAGTCGTCGTTTCCGTCGTAAAGTTCGACCGGCATCCTGCTGCTCGTCCACAGAAGATCTTCAAGATAAACATACTTTATCTGTTTTACTTCATGAAACCAATCATTTACACATTCGTAAAATTTATCGAAAAGAAGCGGCGCTTCGGTAATGTCTTCGATTTCGAGACGGAACTTGTTCAGATAGGTCTGATAATAGTTGCGGCTTTTGTAGATAAAGCTCTCGACCGAAGATGAAAAATAGGAAATCGCTATTCCTGTCAGCATGAAAATCATGAACAGAACGCAGAGCACAACTAGAGAAAAGTTCGCGCTGCCGAAAGCACGCGTTACCATAAACCTTAGTGAAAACAGGAAGTTGACCAAAAAAGATGTCGGAAGTGCAAAAAGTATGATAAGAAAGAAATTTATTCTGCTGAGTCCTGTTGAAGACCTGGGATTCAAGTAGAGAAAAAGTCCGAAAAAAAATACGAAAAGCGCCGAAAGAATCATTGCGGCGACATTGAAATAGAGTGAGTTGTAAAACATCACCGAAAAAGCCGCGTCTGCCGGGACAAGAAGCGAAAGCAGCGCCACTGCGGAAACATTCAACAGAACGAACTTCTTCACATTTGCGTTCAGGTATTTGATTTTCCTGAATATTATCGGGACATCAAGAACAAGTGAGGAAACAGTTAGAACAAAATAGACAAAATAGAGCCTTGTTTTCATATAAATAAACAGAACGATCATAAAAACCACAGAAACAGCTATGATTATCATCCATATCAGGTTCGGAATGACGGCGTGGGGGAACGAATAAATATAAAGTGTTGAAAATATTACAAAACAAAGTACCGCTACAAAAAAATAGACTTTTGAAAACGGAAAATAAACAGCTGCAACAGACGAGGAAATAAAAACATCCGACATCATAATAAAAAACATCCAGAGATTCTGCGGCAGTCCCCTGCCCTTTATCATGATGTGCCAGCCGGTCGAAGAGACGGCTATAGCGAAAAAAATGACGAAATATAAAAAAGAAGCTGACTCAGACATCTTTACGCAAACCGAATTCTTCTATTCTTTTGTCAAGCGTAGGACGGGTTATTCCCAGCAGTTCTGCGGTCCTGCCTTTGTGCCAGTTCGTCTGTTTGAGAACGTATTCTATATAATTTCTTTCAACATCGCGGAGAGGCATCAGTTTTTCCGGCATGGCAAGCTCCTCGACCGTATTCTGCTTTGCATTCGGAGCCTCTTTTTTCTCCGCGGCAAGAAAAGAGAAACTGTCACGCGTGAGAATTTTGTCCTTAGCCTTTATCGAAGCACGCTGAATAGTGTTTTCAAGCTCGCGGATGTTGCCGGGCCACGTGTGCGATCTGAGATAATCGACCGCCTCTTTCGTAATGCTCTGAATAGAGGTGTTCATCATAAAATTTGCCTTTTTTATAAAGTGCAGGATCAGCATTTCCAGATCGTTCAAATGGTCGCGCAGCGGCGGAACCGAAATCGTGATAACGTTGAGCCGGTAGAAAAGATCCTCCCGGAACTTCCCTTTTTCGACGAGTTCTTTCAGATTTTTGTTCGTTAAAGCAACGATTCTGCCGTTAAAGTGCTTTTTCTCGGTCGCGCCTATCGGATAGAAATCCTTTTCCTGAATGACGCGCAGAAGTTTCGTCTGGAATTCGTACGGCATTTCCGAAATTTCGTCGAGAACGAGCGTTCCGCCTTTAACAGCCTCAAATTTGCCTTCGCGGTTTGCAGTCGCACCGGTAAAAGCCCCCTTGACGTACCCCATAAGTTCGCTTTCGATCAGGTTTTCAGGCACTGCGGCGCAGTTTATGGCGATAAAAGGTTCATCAGGCACGGTGTTTTCGTGGATCGCTTTTGCAACCATCTCTTTTCCTGTGCCGCTTTCACCCGTTACAAGAATCGTCGCCTTGTTCCCTTTCAGAGTCCCTATAGTTTTGTAGATATCTATCATCAGAGGATCGCGCCCGATTATCGTGTCTTTGAACGGAGTGCTGTCAGGCTCGATAAAGTAGGCCACCCGCTCTTTCAAGGTGAGTGTTTCAAGTGCGCATTCGACGGTAGAACGCAGTTTTTCAAGCGGAACAGGCTTAGTCAAAAATTCATAAGCGCCTAAATTCATTGCCTTTACTGCCGCATCAAGATCACCGAAAGCTGTAAGCATCACGATCAGCGGGATATCTTTTTTGTTAAAAGTCCTGTTCAGATCTTCGAGCAGCTCCAAACCCGTTTTGACAGGCATGTTTATGTCAAGCAGAACAAGATCGGGATGCTCTTTTTCGATCGCAATATAGCCTGTTCTTCCGTCGTCCGCGGTAAAAACTGTGTAGCCTTCCGATTCAAGGTACTTCTGATAGCTCCGCAAAATAGAAAGATCATCGTCAACAATAAGAATCTTCCATTTGTTTTTCATTGTCCGGCCTCCTTCGATTCACAATTTTCGCCAAGATACCGCTCGATGATACCGACTTCGCCTACCGAAAGTTTGAAAAGCTGATAGACAAAGCCGTCGAGTCTTTCCGAAACAGCTTCAAGCTCTTTCTTCAGAGCTTCAGTTTCCCTCGAAAGAGCCATTTCACGGTAGATCCTGCGGATATCAAGCACCTCTTTTGAAATAAGATTCTGAAAATTTTTTCCGCAAAGCATGAACGGGATTTTGTTGAAATTTTTCTTCAAGAACTTGTTGTGATGCGGGAATTTTATCTTATAAAAAAATTCGACAAGTTTGGAATTAAGGTATCCTTCCGCAAAATAAAGATCGATATCGGATGTACGAGGAACTACGGCGGCAACATCGTTCATAAAGTAAAGTCCGTCTTCATCATAAGAAAAAACAGGTTTTACCGAAAGATAGCGCATAAGCAGCTTTTTGCTTTCAAAACTGCTTTCAGCCGGAATCTGGAAAAAGGCTTCGGGGTCGGGATAAATATATTTTTTGATTTTGGGAGTTCTGAACGGCAGGATCTCTTTCGACGTTACAAGCGGCCGGTAAGCCGCACTTCTCCTCAGCGTTTTGACAAGGTCGCCGACAGGTGCGTTCCTGAACATTCCCAGAAAAAATCTGAAGTGATCTCCGCATGTTCCGCATGCAGCTTTCTCTATTTTCGAAACCAGAGCCAGCTGCTCGGCAGTCACTTTGTCGTTGAATGTGAAAAGGTGGTTGAAATCAAGACAGTTGCGGTCGAGTTCCAGCACTTTGCCGTCTGAAAGATCGCGGATAACAACACTCTGCGGCTGCATCGGAATCATCCCTTCGATTTTTTTGTTCAGTTTAAGCTGAAGAAAATCGGCAAAACGGTCGATTTCTTCTGTTTCAAAGCGTGAATAAAGGACTTTTTTATCCTTTCTGGTAAGCGGAGAAGATAGAAAAGTCTTTTTGACCATAAGATAAAAAACAGCATCGTGTTTCAGCAGGACCGAGAGTGTGTCGAGCAGACTTTCACTCGCAAACGGATAATTTGCGGAATCATCGACAACAATGTCAAAGTTCTGAGGTCTAAGCTGAGTACCGTCGTCGTTCATCAGATCGAACAAAGTCGTCTGCATCGAAATCGAAAGCGCGGCATCTCTCGCAACAGGATAGTATTCGACATTTTTGAAAGGCGATTCTTTTGTCCTTTCGGAGCAGTAACCGACAAAAAGCCGGATTTTTTTCTCGGTTTCGTAAGGCAGAATTATCGAATCGGTGAGAAGAAGCACTGCCTGTTTCGGCTGGACCTTGATATTCAGCTCTATCACTTTTTCGGCTGGAAGCGACAGGATCGAGCTTATCGAAAGAGAGAGAACAAAATCGCGGCCCAGTCTGTCGGAAAACTCGTTGTTGAGAAGTGAAAAATCGCTTTTGGTTATCCCGACAAGAGTGCCTGCAGCCGGACGCTTGTTTTGAAGCAAAAGCCAGAATTTGTTAAGCAGAAAAGAGTACGGGTCGGATTTGACAGATTTTTGCCTGATAAATTCGTCGATTTCGTAAAAAAGTTTTACAAGTTTTTTCCTTTTATCCATTTTTTCTCACCTTTCAAAGTTCGATAAATTCAGTATAGGAATCAAATTTAAAAAAATCAAGCAATTCGAGGCAAAAAAAAAGGGCACCGAAGTGCCCCTTAAAAAACTGACTATAAAAACCATTACGGCTCAACGGTGTCAGCTGTATCAGCGGTGTCTGCCGTGTCAGCGGTGTCAGCGGTGTCAGCGGTGTCTGCCGTGCTGTATCTGCCGTATCAGCGGTGTCAGCTGTATCAGCGGTGTCTGCCGTATCAGCGGTGTCAGCTGTATCAGCGGTGTCTGTGTCAGTGTCCGTATCGGTGTCTGTGTCAGTATCCGTATCGGTGTCTGTGTCAGTATCTCCGTCAGCCGGACATTCGATTTCTTCGCCGGAGCCGCTTGCGTAAGAAATGCATGTGCAGAGGTCAGCTTCTGTTGCAACATAACCCTCAGCGCCTTCTTCTACGCCTTCATTGTAAGCAGCTTGAATGTCTTCAAACTTGTCGGTAAGTCTTGCATCGATTCCGAATTTGATGGTCTGACCAGGATTGATGGTGCCGTCTTTGCCGTAGCAGTACTGGAAAGAACCTTCCGGCATGTCGCCCTGAGCGATGTCTGACGGAGCATAGGTGTTGATTGCGAGTGTGCACATTTTGTACCAGTCAATGCTGTTGCCTTTTACGTGAAGGTCAAGAGAAGAAACATTGATCATCGGAGCGAAAGGAGCACGGTCGAAATCATCAGGATATTCTTCCATGATCTGATCAATAGCTTCGAACCACTGATCAGGAACAATTGCCTGGATCTGAACATTCGGATAACTGCTTGCGTATCCCATGCCGATAAGAACAACTGATTTCCATCCGTTCGTAAGAGTTGCATTGAGGAAGTAGGACTGAGACTGTTTAAGGTTGTAGTCAGCATTGTTCTCAAGGTAAAGCGATGTTTTGGTGAGCGACGTCATGTCAACATCGTCAGCATTTTCATCATTGATGGTGCCTGCACCTTTGAAAGTGTAGTAGTTGTCAAAATTCGATGAAGCATAAGAATCATCGATTTTGCAGGTTTCCGGAACGTCAGAGTCCGGCGTGTCAGTGTCGGGATCGTCCGGAGTGTCCGTGTCCGGAGTGTCCGTGTCCGGTCCTGTCGGATCTGTCGGGTCATCTTTTTTGCTGTCGCCGCAGCTGACAACAAAGAGGGCGAAAATCATCGCCAAAAGGGTGAGTGTGAATTTCTTCATTTGAAATCTCCTAAAAAAAGTTAGTAAAAAAACCCTCAATTTCATGTTGTAAAAAAACCGTCGAAAATTTTATGAGTACCTTTTTTTTTGTCAAGTAAAAAAACAAAAAAACGCCTCAACTGCGAAAAAACAAAAAAAAGCAGTAACTTTTAACCGCCGAAAACAGTCTGAAGCAGAATTATGAAAACACCTGCAAGAGATTCTCCGGCAATAATTCCGGAAGCAGCCGGAACGATGTATTCTTCCAAAGTCTTCTTTTTGTGCTCAATGAAAAGAACGATGAGTGCACCCAGAAACATCGAAAGCGAGTTCCAGAACGGAATGACGAATGAAAGTCCGATTCCCATCGATGACGGGATGTACTTCGCCGCTTTCGGGAACCACTTTTCGAGAAGCGGGATGATTATGCCGACCGCAACGCCGATTATCATCGCGATTTTAGCCGTAGAGTGAAGCGTCGAAAATCCCTGAGCAAGAAGGTCTGCGACTCTCGACCAGACCTGAGCCGCCGGAGCCGGGAAGTAGTCGCTTCCCAGAACATCGGGCGTCGGAACAATGAGGTAGAACGCCGGAACGATGACGGCCGTACCTGCAAAAATGCCGAGGAACTGTGCAAGGAACATCTTCCGCGGGTTTGCGCCGAGAATGTATCCGGTTTTGAGGTCGGTGAGAAGGTCAGCCGAAGAGCCTGCGATACCCGAAGTGATCGAAGCGGTCATAAGCGTCGTGACTTTGCTGCCGGGACGGAGCATTCCGTAGAACGCCTGAGTGACCTGGCCGAGCGCGCCGACCGGAGTCGTGTCTGTCTCACCTGTTGCGCGGCATGCAACTATCGAAAGGAAGAACGAAAGTATGACTGCGAGCACCGAAACCCAGACCGGAATGTCGAACGCAAAAAGCATGATGAGTGCGATTCCCGTTCCGCCGACCAAAATTCCCCAGAAGAACCAGCTCATCGGGACTTCGACTTTCTCAATGTCAGAGAGTTCCCGTTTTTTGGTCGAAAAAAGGTCTTTGAGCGATGCAAACGCTTTCAAAGCGACTTTCCACTGCATTAAGAACGATGTGAATCCTGCTGAAACCATGACGGAAGCGCCGAACCAGAGGCTCCAGCTGCTGATCCCTCGGTAGCCGAGTTCGGTGATTGCGCCGATTTTTACCATGTAAGGCGCCAATACTATATAATTAAGTATAGCACCGAAAAGGATGCTCCACGCCGTTCTCCAGCCCATGATGCCGCCTGCCGCGACCATGATGAGGCTCGTTTCCATCGAAACTGTGTATTCTGCAAGTTTTTCGCCGAAAACCGCGTAGGTGTATTTTATCCATTCGAAAAAGTCGCGGATCACCGTGAGCACTGCGCCGCCGAGTGCGAACCCGAGAAGAGTGCGCGTCTGTTTTTTGCTTTCCTCGCCCGCATAAAGGCTTTTAAGCGTTTCGGCAGTCGCAGTTCCCGAAGGAAACGGCAGTTTTTCCATGTTTATCATCTGCTTTTTCATCGGTATCGCCATGACGACGCCCGCGATTCCCAGGAAAACAGTCCAAGCCGTAAGCACCCAGAAGTTGAGATGCTGACCGGTAATCAGAATGTATGCCGCGATCGCGCTCACCATCGTTCCGCCCGTCGTGTAGCCTGCACTGGATGCAGTAGATTTCATCGAGTTGTTTTCGAGAAGCGTCATGTCGGTCGTGAAAATTTTCGGAAAAAGGAGACGCAGAAGTTTCCAGATGCTGAACGAAAGGACGCACGCCGTGATCGTGACACCGAGCCCCCAGCCTGTTTTAAGACCGATATAAAGGTTTGTCAGGCTCATGAGTCCGCCGATGATCATTCCCATGACGACTGCGCGGAGAGTGAGCTGCTTCACATCGCCCTGATAAACGTTTTTCAGCCACTGGCGGTCGTCCTCTTCGTACTGCTCTTCCAGAGTGAGCGGTCTTTTCGGAGCAACTTTCGCCGAGACACCGTTTCCGGCATAAAAATTTTCGTTTCCGTTTTCTTTACTCATTGAAACCCCGTTGATTTTAAGAAGTGAAAGTTAAAAGAAATTTTTCGATGGAACTAATCCTCTGAATCTCCGGTGTCCTTAGTGTCTTCGATGAGAGCGAGGACTCTGAGATAGTAAGCGCTGCGCGGGCTGAGTTCCTTTCTGAGCTTGATGAGGATTTTCTTTGCCGCACTTACATCACCTGCCTGAAGATCGGAGTATGCTCTGTCGAACATTGCAGCAGCAGTCTTTTCGATCTCTTTGAGACCGTTCTGAGCCGATTTGCTGTTTGCATCTGCATAGAGAGCATCGAAGAAATATTTTCTTGCCTCGGCGATGTTTTCTTCTTTCAGGATCTCCATTCCCTGAGCGGCGAGAGCATCGGCTTTGACTGCGTTGAGCTGTTTAGTGTATGCGCTGTATTCGTAGTTTCTGTCCCTCTCTTCCTTGAATTCGCTTCCGCCTGCAAAAGAGATCGATTTTGCTTTGATGAGGGCATCGACTTTTGCTTTATACTGCTTTTCGATGCTGCTTTTCGACTGTTCGTACTTCGCTTTTGCAGCCTCTTCACGCTTTTCGGCAGCCTTGAGGTTGGCTTCGTGAGCCGCTTTTCTTTTTGCAGCCGCCTTTTCCTGCTCGTCTTTAATTGTATCGGTCTTCTTTTCGACTGCCTCAAGCTCGGCGCGGAGTCTCGCCTCTTCTTTTCCTCTGTCGGCGATCATTTTTTTCGAATTGCTTTCAAGCTGAGCGATCTTTGCCGTTATAGCTTTTTTGTCGGTCTCTGCCTTTTTCTCATATTTCGCATAAACCGCCTGTTTCTCTTTTTCTATCGCATTTTCGCTGGCTTCTTTCTTCTGCTCGATCGCGATTTCAAGGTCGTTTACCTTCTTTTCTGCGGCAGCTTTTTTGTTTTCAAGCTGCTGAGCGAGATTGTCCTTCGTCTTTTCAGTGTTTGCATCAGCTGTTTCGCGCTGTTTTTCAAGAGCTGCGAGCTGTTTTCTCTTTTCAGCCGAAGTCTTGTTGTAGGCAGCCTTTCTCTGCTTAGCCTTTGCTGTTCTTTCAGCTTCGCGTTTAGCTGCACGGCCTTCGATCTCTTTGATTTTATTAGCCTTGTTAGCGTTGATGGTCGCCTGTTTCTTTTTGATATCCTTTTCGAAAGCCGCCTTTTCCTGCTCGACTTTATTCATTTCAGCATTGAGAGCCTTCTTTTCGTCGGCTTTTTTAGCTTTGAAAGCAGCAGTTTCCTTCTTGATGTCGGCTTCGCCTTTCTTCTGCTCTGCATCGATCTTAGCCTGCTCGGACTTGTAGTTCTTCGAAATGGAAGCAGTCTCTTTTTCTATGAATTTGTCGTGACCGTCCTCGAAAGAAGCAAGATCTTTTGAAGCGGCAGCCTGATCTTTTTTAAGTTTCTGCCATTTCGGATCCTTTTCGTATTTTTCAACTTTATCCTGAATTTCGAACATCTGAGATTCGAGAGTTTCCACTTTTTTCGCGCGCTCTGCCTGACCTTTGCTGTAAGCCTGCTCGGCCTTTTCCTCTGCTGCGCTTCTTTCCGATTCGAACTTGTGCTCAGCCTCTTCTCTCTTCTTGTCGAACTTTTCCTGATTTTTGCTGATTTTTTCTTCCTGTTTGTCGTTGTAATCACTGATTTCGGAGTCTATTTTGTCGAATTTTTCGGTATAAGAGGAAAGTTTTTTGTCGTAATCCTCAAGTTGCTGATTGAGTTTTTCAGTCTCGTCATCGGCTTTTTTCTCGGCAGCTTCAAGGTCTTTGGAATCCTTTGCTTCAGCTTCGGCTGCAGCCTTGTCGAACTTTTCAGATTCCTTCTGCTCTTCAGCTTCGAAATCGCCTTCCATCTTTTCAACTTCCTTGGAAAGTTTCGCTATCTGCTTTTCAAGGTCGGAATTTGATTTTTCGAGAGCCTGGATTTTGTCGTTATACTCTTTTTCGGCTGCCTCAGTATCTGCTTTGGACTGTTTTTTGGTCTGAATAAGCTGTTTTTTCAGATCCTTATTTCCTTTTTTATATTTTTCATCGATTGCAGCGATCTCAGCTTCGATCTCTTTCTGGTAGATTTCTTCAGCCGGTCTTTCGTCTTCAAGCTGTTTGTTCAGCTTTTCGATCTCTTTATCGGTCTTTTTGAGCTTGTCGCGGTAGATAACATCCATATTCTCGACGTTTTCTCTGAGAGTCTCGAGCTTTTTCTGATGTTCGCGCTCCTGTTTTCTGTCGGCTTTTGCCTGTTTTTTCTCGTCCTGCTCGAATTTTTCGTTGAGCTTTTTCTGCTCGTCGAGTTTTCCGGACATCGAATCTTCAAGTTTCTTCATTTCGCCGTCGCGCCATACCGAAATGGTCTTCATTTCTTTCTTGACGCTCTTGAAAGTACGTCTTGCTTTGTCGTATTCATCTTTTCCAGGCTCGTTGTAACGGCGTTTCTTATTGGTTTCCTTTACGAACTGAAGCTCTTTGTAGCCTTTTTCCCTGAGGTCGAGATCCTTTTTTTCGATTTTGTTTACTGTTTCAACGGCTCTTGAGGCGTCACCGTTTCTGGTCATCGACTTAGCATCGTCGAGAGCCTGCATGACCTCGTCGACCGTATCGGCATAAGAAATGTTCTCGGCCTTTCTGAAAAGTGATGAAGCCTCTTTGCCTTTGCCTGCCTTGTATGCCTTGAAGGCCGAACGGAGGACTTCCTTTTTCTCTCTTTCGCTCATCTGAGGAGCTTCTTCCTTCTGCGGAGCGGCTTCTTCTTCCTCTTCAGCGCCTTCCTCTGAACCTTCCGAAAGGTTTGAGAGAGCTTCCATTAGTTTTGCCGCAACTTCCGAAGCAAAATCCTCGGCCTCGGTATCACTGCTGACGTCCACATTCTGTTTTTTAGCTATTTTGCCGTTCTTGTCGAAGATGTAGAGGATAGCGGAAAAACCTTCGTCGTTGACCTTTACGACCGGGAAAAGGACATATTGCGATTTTTTGACTTTTTTAGCCTCTTCACGTGCGCATTTCAGCTTTGCATTGCACTTTTTGAATTTACCAGCCGCAGCTGAATCTATATCGGAAAGCTGTGCACCTTTAACGGTTTTGTAAAGGATTTTGAACTCTTTCGAGAGATCCTTTGCCATTGCCGCTGCTTCGCCTTCACCGGCAGCCGGAACAACCGCCATTTTCGGATCGGCAGCGAAAAGAGAAAGAGAAACCAAAAACATAAACACCGAAAGAAAAGATTTTCTGACCATTTTTTCTACCCTTTTATTAGTGAATAATTCCAAAAAAAACGTTTGAATTTAATTAAATAACAAAAAAACGCGCGGAAGTTAATTAAAACAGCTGTTCTTGTCAATTTTTTAAGAATAACACCTGTGCAGACTGACATTGTGTACCAACCCCATGAGCAGCATGTTGAAAATGAGCGAGCTTCCGCCGTAGGAAAACCATGGCAGCGGTATCCCGACGACAGGCAGGATACCCGTGACCATACCGATATTGACGAGCACCTGAAGCCATATATGGGCGCAGGAACCGACGAGAATCAGTGCCGAAAACTTGTCCTTTACCTTGCCGACAAGCAGAAGGATCCTCACCAGCAGCAGAAAATATAGCAAAAGCAGCAGCATGACCCCGAAAAAGCCGAACTCTTCCGCATAGACTGAAAAAATAAAGTCGGTGTGGTGTTCGGGAATGAAACGGAGCATGTTCTGCGTCCCGCGCATGTATCCTTTGCCGTGCAGACGGCCGCTTCCGACCGCGATTATCGACTGCTTGATGTGATACTGCGAAGTCTGGCTGAGTTCCTGCGATTCTTCACCCAGAAGCATCGTAACCAGCGAAATCACACGCGTTTTCTGATAGTCGTGCAGCCCCCACATCCACAGTACCGGCACTGAAACGATGACGAAAAGCAGAACTCCCGCAAGCCATTTCCTGTTGATTTTGGTCGAAAGAATCATCGCACCCGAAACAGCTCCTACAAGGATGGCCGTTCCCAGATCGGGTTCTTTGTAAATCAGAAAAACCGGAACGAATATGCCGAAGGCTTCAGGAAGAATGTCAACGAGGTTGTAGCCGTCTTCCAGCGTAGGCTTGAGATTAAACTGGTAAGCTATGAATAATATTACCGAAATTTTTGTCAATTCACTGACCTGGAAGTTCATGAATCCGATATCGAGCCACCTCTGCGCACCGCCGCTCGTCTTTCCGATCAGAAGAACCAGAACCAGCAGGATTATATTCGCAAAATAAATCGGGATCGCCGCCCGCTCGAACATGCGGAGATCGCTATACGAGACAAAAATAAAGACAGCAGAAGCAAGAACGACCCATATCAACTGAATGTAGAACTTGGAAATAAGCGCGCTGCTGAGAGAAAGAAGACCTAAAAAAAGTATTGCGGCGATCGGAAAAATCAAAAGAATGTCTATCTTTTTTTTGGGCATTGCTCAGAACTCCGAACAAACAAAACTGCATTCGGATATATAATTTTCGCGCCGACTTGCAAGAAAAATGAAATAAATTTAATATGCCGCTTGTTTCTGGTTCGGTTTTTTTACGGAGGATCAAATGGAATTCGGAGAATTGAATGAAAAAATCAGAGCTCATTCACTGACGATAAATGCTCTGAAATCGGAAATTTCAAAAGTTATCGTCGGTCAGGAAGAGATGGTCGAAGCGCTCATCATGGGCATGATCGGCGAAGGGCATATCCTGCTCGAAGGCGTTCCCGGGCTGGCAAAAACGACTGCCGTAAAGGCTTTTGCAGATTCGACGGATCTTGATTTTCAGAGGATACAGTTTACTCCCGACCTGCTCCCGGCAGATATAATCGGAAGCAGGATCTTCAACATGACTGAGCACAGTTTCGAAACTAAAAAAGGGGTCATTTTCTCGAACGTCATCCTTGCCGACGAAATAAACCGTGCCCCGGCAAAAGTGCAGTCGGCACTTCTTGAAGCGATGCAGGAGCGTCAGGTCACGATCGG
>CAJOMF010000037.1 GCA_905235605.1 uncultured bacterium | reverse complement strand
GAAGTTCTTCATTGAGACCGTCACCCGGCTTGCTCAGCAATGAATCGCATCCTTTCGTAGAGTCGTCGCCTTCACATTCCTCCGGATCGTTCGGTGTTGCCCTGTTTTCTGCCGGCCTGTATTCATAGTCAGAGAAAGGCTTGGTGGTGATTCCGGCACTTGTCTGAACGATACCGTCGCCGCACTTTGTCCACTGGCATGAAGCATCGCAGTCCCAAAGATCACCGTTGTAGCCGGTGCCGTTATCGCAGGCTTCTGATTTGCAGGCCTGACCGTTTACCAAACCGTATTTCTGGCATCCTGTGTTAGCCGCATCAGCGGGATTATAGCCGTAAATCTCCGAATCGTTGCAAATTTTGTCGTCGTCCCATCCTTCATTTCTAGCTATAGCGTTTCCCTGACTGTCATAGACTGTTTTCTGGACTGTAATATCGGAACACTTCGAAACCTCTTTGTCACCGCAGGACATCGCCATAACGAACGACTTCTCTCCGAGGAGAACTTCAGCTGTTTCACCCTCATCAAGTGATTTGGCATAAGCTTTGACCGTGTAAGGTCCGTTTTTGAAAACAACACTCGAAACCTTTGAAGGATCGAAGAACCAGCCGTGTTTGCTTCCTCCGCCGCATGCCTTGATCGTGAAGATCTGGCTGATTTCATAACCGTTGAGATCCGTACCGTTTTTAAGCTCATCCTCACTATAACCGAAATTCCAGTCTGTTTTAAGCTGAACAGGCGAACCTTCAAGCTCTGATCCGTTTTTGTTGTAGAACTTCAAAGTTACGAAATCTGCCTGATGCGTCATCGGATGATCCGGATCGCATGCCCAGCCGTAAATTCCGTAGCTTGCAGCCTGAATAATTCCGCCGACAGCATCGGATCTGCAGCCTGCATAACATTTCTTTCCTATTGATTTGTCCGTGCAGAGTCCGAAATCGCTTTCCGTACCGGTAGATGAAACCTTGATTGCGTTGGTACACTCGATAGTACTGCCGTCATTGCCGCTTCCGAAGTCGCAGCCTTCAAAACGTTTGTTGCGTTTCTTGTCGCCGCAGGTAAACGGAACAGTGTCGACACCGCAGTTGCTGCAGAAATTGGTTACACCCGCATTGGCGAGAGACAGCGATCTTGCATCACCATATAATACTCCGCCTTCTTCCTTGAAATCGCAGTATTCGGGACCGTCAGATCCGTTCTTGTTTTCAGGAAGCGGAGTCTTTGAGTCGTACAAATTGTAGCCGGGACCGTGAAGTTCTCCGTCACCGCATGTTCCATAGTAAGTCTGGCAGTCTTCCACACAATATGTACCGTTGTCAGCTTCAGCTCCGGCATCGCATTTTTCGACCATAGACTGTTGTATACCGTCACCGCAGTATGTGCCGTTCGATTTGCATTCAGAACTGCAGTATGCTTCACTGTAGACAGAAAAAATGATTTATTCTATAACTTGTTAATATTATGTTATTTTTTAGATATTCAGTAAATAATTCAGCTTTTTGTTGTTGGTAGTGTAAAAAGTGGTGTAATTTTTGTTGGTTGATTTTAGACGGAACAGGTGCGGAATGGTCAAAGTTTTTAGGAAAAAAGGGAGTAGAAACTACTATTTCCAGATTGTGATAAACGGCAGGCGTATCATTGAATCTACAAGGACGAACTCGCTTCGGGAGGCGTCAAAAAGAGCCGATGAAAGGTGTATGGAACTGAAGCTGGATCTGGACTGGTATTTTTACCTTCAACAGGTGATAAAAAAGGTGAGTATGCTTGAACCGGAAGCGAAAGAAGCTGCTTTATTCCGCGCTATAGAAGAGCTGAACAGTGTCAAGGTTAGAACGGTGGCTCTGTGTGATGCTTTCGAACTTTTCAAGGCGAAACCGAGGAAACGGACGATTTCGGAACGTGTTTATGTGGATTACCGCAATATGTGGAACAATTTTGTGAAATTTGTGAACGCAAACTTTCCCGATGTGAAGTATCTCAGCGAAATCACAAAAGGGATCGCCGAGAAATTTTTGGCTGCTGAATTGAAAAAAGGGCTTGCGGAACGCACTTACAATGAGAGGATAACGAAATTCAGGACGATATTTTCAGCTTTGGCGGAAGAGGCTGGGCTTCGTAAAAACGTGTGGCAGTCGGTTGACAAAATGAGGGAAGGGCACATTTCGAAGCGTCCGTTTTCGAAGGCGCAGCTGAAGCAGATTTTCAGCGAGGCAAGAGGAGATTTGAGGACTTTGTGCATGATCGGGCTTTATACGGGGCTGCGTCTGGGCGATGCCGCGACTTTAAAGTGGGATGAGATAGATTTTGAAAATATGGTTATCGTCAGGCTGCCTAATAAGACGAAACATTTGAGGAAAAATGTCGAAATTCCGCTGCTTGGTGAGCTTTGCGATGAGCTGAAACGGGTGAAGTCGGCACAGAACTGCCGGAACAGCATCTATGTCATCCCGAAAATCGCGGAAAATTATCTCACGGTCAATGATGTTTCCAAGAGGGTACAGGTGTTGCTGCGCAAATCCGGTATCGAAACCAGGATCGAAAGGGAAAACTGTTCCAGAAAAACAACGGTTTACGGTTTTCACAGCTTCCGCCACAGTTTTGTTTCGCTTTGTGCAGCAAACGGGATCCCGATGAACGTCGTGATGGAGCTTGTCGGCCACAGGTCGGTCGTGGTGCATGAAATCTACCAGCATGCAACTGCGGAACAGAAAATAAGAGCGATAAACGTGATAGAAAACGAGTTCAGGCAGAAAGACGGGTAGGGCACAAGGCAAACTTTTTCTTTGCATTTTCCGGCGCGCTAAATAAAATCGCGCGATTCGAGTTTTTTCACTTAATTTAGGAGCTAAAAATGACAGTAAAAGAGACATTCGAGAATTGGAAAGCGGGAAGTTACGGCAAGGCAGTCGCAAAGTTCCCCGAAAGGAAACAGCGCTTCAAAACATCGTTCGGCGAGACGGTAGAACCGCTCTACATTCCTGAAAACGAGGACGAAAAATACCTTGAAACACGCGGCGTGCCGGGCGAATATCCGTTCACCCGCGGCGTCCAGCCCACGATGTACCGCGGCAGATTCTGGACGATGCGTCAGTACGCAGGTTTCGGAACGGCTGAAGAATCGAACAAACGTTACAAATACCTTCTCGGCAACGGTCAGACGGGTCTTTCGGTCGCTTTCGACCTTCCGACGCAGATCGGTTACGACTCGGATCATCCGATGAGTGACGGTGAAGTCGGAAAAGTCGGCGTTGCGATCGACTCGCTCAAAGATATGGAGATCCTTTTCGACGGTATCCCTCTGGGTGACGTCTCGACTTCAATGACCATCAACGGGACTGCTTCCGTCCTTCTTTCGATGTATATCGCAGTTGCTGAAAAGCAGGGTTTCTCGGCTGACAAACTCACCGGAACCATTCAGAACGACATTCTCAAGGAATACATCGCGAGAGGCACTTACCGCTTCCCGCCGAAGCCTTCAATGAGACTTATCACCGATATTTTCGCTTTCTGTGCGCAGAACGTTCCGAAGTGGAACACGATCTCGATTTCTGGTTATCACATCCGCGAAGCTGGTTCGAACGCTGTTCAGGAAGTCGCTTTCACACTTGCTGACGGTATCGCTTACGTTGAAGCTGCGATCAAGGCAGGACTTGACGTTGACGTTTTCGCGCCGCGTCTTTCCTTCTTCTTCAACGCGAACAACAACCTTCTTGAGGAAGTCGCAAAATTCCGCGCTGCAAGAAGACTCTGGGCTGAAATCATGAAGTTCCGCTTCAACTCAAAGAGCGCGAAATCCCAGATGCTCCGTTTCCACACGCAGACTGCAGGATGCACGCTTACGGCGCAGCAGCCGGACAACAACATCGTCCGTGTTGCGATCCAGACACTTGCGGCAGTTTTGGGCGGAACCCAGTCTCTCCACACCAACAGCCGCGACGAAGCGCTTGCACTTCCGACAGAAGACAGCGTTAGGATCGCACTCAGAACGCAGCAGATAGTCGCTTATGAAAGCGGTGTTGCAGACACGATCGACCCGCTTGCAGGAAGCTACTACATCGAAGCTCTTACCGACAGCATCTACGAAAAGGCGAAAGGATACATCGCACGAATCGACGAGCTCGGCGGAATGGTCGAAGCGATCGAAAAAGGTTTCGTCCAGCAGGAAATTCAGGACAGTGCTTACCACTATCAGCTTGAAGTCGAAAGCGGCGAACAGGTTGTTGTCGGCGTCAACAAGTTCCAGATCAAGGAACCGGCTCCGGCAAACCTTCTCAAAGTTGACCCGTCGATCCAGGTCGCTCAGATCGCTAAAATCAAGGCTGTCAAGGAAGCACGTGACAACGATGCCGTCAAGAGACACCTTGCAATCATCAAGGCTACGGCTCAGACAAGCGACAACCTCATGCCGAAGATCCTCGACGCCGTAAAACAGTATGCAACTCTCGGCGAAATCGCAGGCACGCTCGAAGAAGTTTTCGGCGTTCACAAAGAATCTGTTGTTCTCTAAATTATCGTGACGGCGTTACGTCGTTACGCCGCGTTAAAGATCTTTCGCCCAGTCAGCGAGTTCTTCTTTGCTCCATTCTCCGTTGAGAACTCTGCCTTCTTTGATGATCGTAGTTTCCGAAAGGGAAGGCTTAAGGGATTTTACGCTGCCGTCGAGCTTAGTTGTGCCGCCGCTCGTTGCGAAAACGACAATGGTTTTGCCTGAAAAATCGTGTTTTTCCAAAAATGCGTTGACTATCGAGGGGGCAGCCCAGCCCCAGATCGGAAATCCGAGAAAGATCTTGTCGTAACCCGTTAAATCGAGCTTTTTATCGACGATCTCAGGGCGTTTGGTCTTTCTTGTTGCGACTTCGCGGAAACTGCGTGAAAGCGGATTCATCCACAGAAGATCGGCTTTCGTGTACTTCTTTACGGGCTCGATCTCGAAAACATCGGCTCCGATGGCATCAGCAAGCTGAAGAGCTTTAACCTTCGTGTGACCGCCTGCCGAAAAGTAAATAACTAAATTTTTGCTCATGGTGTACCTCCTTGTCGCGTACTGTATTTACTTTGAATTGTTCATTATTTTCCAAAAACCTGAACTGGTTTTTCCTTCATGTATCAAATACCCGTTGCTTTTCAGATAAGTGAGATTCTTTTCAACAGCAGTTGTGCTCAATCCCAGTTTTTCCGCCATTTGTGCAATAGAAATCTGTTTGTTTTCCCTTATCATTGAAAGGATTTTTCTTCTTGTTTCGTTCAACTCGGCATACTCACTTCCCAACTCACTTCCTAACTCGTCTTTTTTTGCCTTATTTTTATCACTTGTTTTCCTGTAAATTATCGCTTTGACTCCGTCGTCTTGCCTTATGCAATTTTATGTTCCCCTATTTTTTCTTCTCAAATTCTTTAAGAGTTTCTATGGCTTCAAAAAGACCTCGCCACGCAGCTTTCTTATACCATTTTAATGCACGTTTTTGATTTTGTTCTACGCCATATCCATATTGATAACAAGAGCCGACATTATACTGAGCCTCAGCATCTCCTAGTTCTGCCATTTTTAAATTTTCTTCGAAGATATTTTTTGGATTTTGCAACCACTCTTCCCCAGGTTCTTCATAAGTAACAGTGTTGTCCGAGTTAGTGTGCGACACTTCAGTGTCAAAAATATTTGATTGAACAATATCCGGTTTAAGAAAAGATTGCTCTTGATGCTGTTTAGAAAAATTTTTTAAGGGGTCTGATTCTTTATAAACTGATGTTTCCTTGTGTTCAACATCACTTTTTTTAATAGAATTTTCAGCATTTAATGCAAATTCTATAGTTCCCAAATCTACCAAAGAATCGTTTTGTTTTTGATTTTCTTCCAAAATCTCCAACGCACGATTTTTAACACGTTGCAGCAATTCAGTGTTTCTGTCTGAAGGATCTAATTGTTCAACATTTTCAGGCTCTATGCCTCGTTTGTTTAATTCAGAGACAACCCAATCTATCGTTTTTTCCGGCGCGCTGTAATACTCACTGCCGCGGATTCTTATAAATTTCCATCCGGCACGTTCAAGTATCGTCTGACGTTCCATATCTTCACGAATTTTTGCTTCACCGCTGTGATAACGTTCGCCATCGCATTCTATAGCAACTTTCTTTTCTTTATACAGCGCAACCATGTCAAGCCTGTAAGCACCGACTTCCCATTGTTGAACAATATGGAAACCTCGGCTGAACAGAGCTTTTGCTACTTCAGATTCAAACGGAGATTCTGCATCTTTTTCAATTTTTTCATATTCATACTGATTATTTCGAGGATTTAGAGACCAATCTATCAATCTTTTACGCAAATCCCCAGGCTTGAGATCATTAGCAGAATCAAGAGAATCCACCACCCACAATTGGTCTTTGGCACGGCTTGCCGCGACATTGTAACGTTTCTTTGCAGAATCGTCTTCGCCATTGCCCTGTTTTCTGTTCGGTCCATTTTCCTTGCCGCTGTCAACAAGACTTAAAAAGACGACATCGCGTTCGTCACCTTGGAAATTTGCAGAATTGCCGCATAAAATTCTTCGAGTCTGAATATCTTTAGCAGGTATATATTTTTCAATTAAGGTCTGGATTTTTTTAACTTGTTCATCACCTAAAAGCGAAATAACTCCGAAAGTTTTCCCTGCATACTCGGGCTGTTCAATACAAGACTGCATCAATGCCACAATGGCCTCAGCTTCTTTAATATTGAACTTACCTTTTTCGTCCCGGGCACCATCTTTTACTCTGTAATTTATAACTGCCGGTAATAACTTGCTGCTTGAAGCTTCTCTTAGAGGTTTGATCTTGCCGTCATAAGAAAGCATGTTGCTGAACCCGATAATTTCAGGAACGCAGCGGAAATGCTCCCTTAGCATTAAAGAATGGAACGTGGATTCCGCAACATCATAAATTGACGCTTTTTCATCCAACAAATGAGCAAGTAGCAAATCTTTTATGTAAGTTTCTTTCAGAGTTTCAGTGTTATTTATTTCGATGCCAACAGCCAGCGGAGTCACCTGTTTGTTATCACCCACAATGATTAGCTTTTCACCCATATAAAGTATTGCTAAAGATGAAATATCTGCTTGACTGGCTTCATCAATTATAACCACATCAAATCGGTTTGTTTTCGGGTTCAATGATTCCATTGCTTTGTTCATAGGCATTATCCAACCAGGAACAGCTTTTTGACACTGTGCCATAAGTTCTCTAGCTTTGGCTTTATATTGGGGAGCTCTTTTTCCTGTTCCTTTTCCTATTTTCTTTACAGTTTGCTTCCATCCTATAAGAGCCTTCTGCATATCAATGTCTTTTTCAATTTGTGTAAGTAGATGATACCATGCGCTCTTTTCAGCATATTTTGCAGTCACTTTTTTATACTGTTGGCTCAAAGAGAGTGCTTTATTCTGTAATTCTCCAAAAGATTGAGAAGTTATCTTTTTCACTTCATTACAAAGCTGCTTCCATTTCCAAGCATCTTCTATATCAGTTGGAACATGAGATGAACCGTGTATGCCTTCACGATTTGCTATAGCAGAAGCCCACTCAGGGGCAGCATCACTAAGTTTATTCAACATATCGAGACGCTTTTTTAATAAATCTGACTTTTCATACAATCTTTTTAATTCATTAAAAGACTGAGAATAAGCTGTTAAATCATTGTTTAATACAGCTCTTTTTAAGCTTCCTATAGTTTCACTTTTCCCCAGTTCGCTACTTTTAAAAATCTTATGAATGTTATCTAGATTCGTCCGAACTTCTTTAAAATTCAGAATGTCACAACAAATATCACACAACTGAGGAATAACATCTTTTGTAGCATTAAAAATTTTATTTATCTTTACTATATCTGAATCCATCTCCCGCAAGGAACAGACGAAATCCAAAGTCAATCCGACAGCATTCAGCCTTTTAGACAACTCATTGAAATTATTATAATACCAATCCAGAGATGATTCGATTGCAGGAATGAAATTCTTGGCAATATATTCAGGAGTTTCTGCGTCCAATTTATCGAAAATACTGATATCATTATCGTGTTTTGCCAATAATTTATCCCAATAAGAAGCACATTTGCTGCGTAAATTTCTTAATTCTATTCGATCCAAAACATATTGACATTCTTTAGCAGAGCTTAGTTCATGCCCGTCAACCGTTGCAAACTCTAAAGCAAGGGAAAACTTTTTTAAAAGTTTATCTAAAAAACCAATTTTATCATTTTGAGAAAAATAATCTTTTAGTTTATGAATATTCTCAATATGTTCTTCTGTTTCGTCAGTTAAAAAATCTACTTTAACATTGAATTGTTCGGTATTGATTTTGTCAGACAGCTGGCAGGTTTCTTTTATCACAGAAATAAGATTCTGCCAGTTTTTACGGTGAGAACCCCAGTTTTTCCCTGCAATAGCGGCATACTTTTTCCATTCGTTCAGTTCATCAATTGAACAGGCAAATTCTCTCAAAGTATCAATATCTGCAAGTTGCGGATATGTAATTTCAATATTAGACAACATAAAAGAGTTTTTTTCCGGTTGGTTGAGGACGGACCAACCATTAAAGGTTTTATTACATTGTTCCGAAGCAGCCTGCATTTTTTTCTACGATATCTGAGAAATAAAACGGGTCTGGGAGAGTTTCTGGATCAGGCAATTCATTGTTGAGTTCTTTCTCTTCATTTTCCGAAATATATTCATTGCTTCGATAAAGATCTACAAGTTGGTCGAAAGTCAAAGGCAAAGTCTGCGAACAAACCTTGCCAGGAATAATATTGGATAAGGTGGCAATATTGTCTGCAACAAATTTTGCAGCTTTTGACGGAGAAATTTCTTCCCCGTTTAAAATTATGCAGTTGTTTTCCCGATTGATAATATTAAAAATTTTTCGTCGGGTGTCTGCCAAATTCTTAATGATTTTGCCTCTTTTTACTTCGGCCTCATCCTTTTCTTTTTTTAGTTGATAGGAAGTCGTATGAGTCATATAGCTCGAAATTCCATCAATAGCCTTTTCCATATCGGTATTAGATTCATCAAGCACTGACACACATAAATTCTGAAGATTTGGCGCGACTTTATCTTTGAGTACGCTAAGAGCTTTACTTGTATAACTTGTAACAAGAACACTTTTTCCTTCGGCAAAAAAATGTCCCATCAAATTGGCTATGGTATGTGTTTTTCCTGTTCCGGGAGGTCCTTGAACCAATACCGCATTGTTAGATTCTATGCGTTTTGCGATCTCAAGTTGCTCTCTGTTGGCTTCTTTAGAAAGAAAAACATCTTTGCTTTCGCCTCCAACAGCGGCCAACTGTTCTTCGATGGATTCTGTTTTTTCATCTTCGGGAATTTCATTAACTCCGCCATTTACAATCTGCCATATCGGCATCGGAATTTCGCCGGTTTCTTGAATATTTTCAATAATTTGTTCTATTGCTTTAACTGTGCTGTTTAAGCGTTTGCGCATAATGAAACACGGTTCCCAGTAAAGTAGCAATTGATTGTCTTTTTGCCAATCTTAAGGAATTCCTGAATCCGAAAACAAACTGTTCGATGAAAGCTGATGCACAAGATTTTTAAGAAAAGCAGGCGAATCCTCCCTATCCAAAGGGTGATAATCATTCTTTTGAAGATCTTCATTTATTTTATTTAAGACATCTCCATTTAAAATCTCAGATTGAGACAAGAGGATCGTATATAACTCAGATGAAGCGTTGGTGTCTTTTATATATACAATATTTTCATCGGAATCAAAATCCATTATCACACGATGAGTCAATATCGGATGCTTAAATTTATTTTCATTATCGCAAAGCATTCCGTTGGCAACAATGAGTTCTTTGGTTTCTGCTTCTCGAATTAATTCGTAGTAGAGAGAATACAAAGAATTGAACAGATTTTTTGTTTTTTCTTTAATTTTTCTCTTATCACGCCATTTGTCACGCTGAGTTAACCAATTCTTGTAAGATTCAACCCTTACTGCATCGTCACTAAACAATAGTATTCTGCCATCCTGAGTTTCTAAATCTCTTACTTCCGCTTCTTTTCTCCAATCGTCCCAATCAGGCAAAAGGTAATCTACAAATATTGGATCCGGTGCGGGACATTTTCGCAATATTGGTTTGCGGACTGCCAAGAGTACTTCGTTTGTGTCATTTTCATCTTCTTCGGCAACTCTGTCTCGATAGAATATCTTAATATTTTCAGAATCATCATGAATATCGGAAAACATTAAACTCCAAGAATGTTCCGAGATGTTCAAAATGGATTTGTTTTTAAGATGGTTCAACTCTTTAATATAGTTGAACAGCGAAATAACTTTATTTTTTCCTTCTTGATTCCTTTTTACAAGCGATTGGTTATTATTAAACAAATCAATTCTCCGATAAATCTTTTTCTTTTTCTTTCACTTTGGAATTTATATCGGCCACTAAAGATTTTACTGAGGCAATATATTTTTGAACATCCTTTTTGCTAATAGGTTGTTTATTTGTATCATTGGGAAGTCTATCCGATTGATGAGCTATTTGGTTTCTGCGACTGCATAAATCATTTATACCTTCCTGATTCGATGTGTCGGCATCTAATCCAATCAGATGGAGTGTTTCCTGAATTTTACCAAATTTCATAAAACAATTGTATTGATTTATTTCATCAATTTCGTCTAAAAGAGCATCGGCATTTTCATGAGAATCTGCCATTTTCAGCGCAAAATCCATAGAAACTTTTATTTTTCGATATTTTTCTGTTTCTGCCCAATCTCCATTGAAAATCCTGATAATTCCTAACTTAGCAACTTCATGAATATAAAAATCCAGAGCACTATCTAAAAAAACTACCTGACTTCTCCATATTTCCTGAGCACTCTTTAAATCTCCGGTTGATTTTTCCCTATCTGCTAATGCAAATTTTTCTTCAATATCAGATAGATTCTCATAAAAATGTTTGTTTACATTCTCATAAGAAAATTTTATTTTCTTTTTTCTTTTCCCTTCAAGACGTGGCTCTTCATCACTTCTATCTTTTAACATTTGCTCCCTCCACAATATTGCTGGTTAGCAAAGGAATTGCGCCGTAACGTCCAGAAATATAACCTTTCCTGATATTTTCATTTTTGCGAACATTTTTTAGTTCTGCCAATGAATACAAATCTGTTGAACGATTTTCTGGGTTCAATTCAGTAAACCAAATTTGATCTCTTCTTACAAACTCCAAATCAAGCAGATCAGTATCATGAGTCGTAAAAATTATCTGCCCAAAAATCTGTTTGTTTTTTAAAAATCTTTTAACTATTTCAGCAACTATTGAAGGGTGAAGATGGGTTTCTATTTCATCACATACAAATATTTTCCCAGTGTGTAAAATATCAATGATAGGGCATAGGAAATCAAAAAGTTTTTGAACTCCTGCCGACTCCTCTTTTATATCCACAACAAATTTCCCATAGTCTAATTTTAAATCTATAATACTCATTGATTGGAAAGCCGGAGGAAGTCCTGGTGCTTCTAATTCTTTTGGCAATAATGGAATTTGTTCTATTTTCGCAATAATATCCATTAGATTGGAACCAATAGAATTCATAAAATCTATAAAAGCTTTTTTCATTTCAGCATTATCTTGAATCCTCTTGACAGAATATGCAAACCAATTGTTATGGGACCCAGGATAAATTACCAAATCTTCTTTAAAAAACAAAAAAGCTTCTGCAATTTCTTTGATAGCAGTTTCGTTTGCAGCGCAAGAAAGTAAAAGCTTGTTCTTTTTTAATCTTCCTTGGCAATTTTCACCTTCTTTTTTTAAATCTTCTGCAAAAGTAAATTTTAGATCAGTTTCTCTTTCAAAAATCATGGCCTTTTTGCGCTTAGGCCAATAATAAAGATATTCTTCAACAATTTCAGTATCATTATAGGAAAAACCGTAAGAATATTTTGTTCCGTTTCTTATAAAAATTATAGCAAACGAAGTCGGGGCATCTTTTTCTAATTTATGTGGAGCTCTTAAAATGTTATCTCCTGGTTGAAATTTGTTGCTGTTAACAATAATTGCTGCCATAAGTTGAATAGCATTCAGCAATGAAGTTTTTCCTGAACCATTAGCCCCATAAATTTCGGCACATCGAAGATATTTCTGTCCATTTTCAGTTGTTATTAGATTTTCACTTAAAGATTCATCGCCTGAAGCAAGCATGGAAAATGTTACTTCTTCTTTAATTGAACGATGATTTGCACATTTAAATTGTATAATCATGTTTACCCTCCTAAACAAAGACCTGAACTAATATATGCTTTTGCTCAGATTATTCAAGCCAATTTTGCATTTTTTTTGCAATTTTTCGCAAAATAATCACAAATCAATGTTTTTTTCTATAAGTCTACCCGAAAATCTCAGTCTTTTTCAGCCATTCTGCGACTGCTTCAGCTTCTTTATCAAGGGCGCGGTCGTCTTCAACGAATGCGCTGATTCTGCGGATCTCGTCGTGAACTCTGCGTGTGAAAGAGGAAAATTCGTCTTTTACTGCAAGATCGACTGCCTGCATTGCGGCAAGAAGATGTGCTGCGAACTGAAGAAAGACGAGGTCGATCTGTTCTGCAAGTTTGCGTGCCGAAATGGTTCCCATCGAGACTTTGTCCTGATTCAGAGCTTCGGTAGGTGCGCTCGTGATGCTGACGGGGAAAGAGTATGTGACGACTTCGCCGCGGATAGCGCTTATCGTTATCTGGACTGCCTTGAAACCGAGCCTGAGACCCGCTCTCGGATGATCTTCCGGTGTAAACGGGATCAGGTTTTCGGTAAGTCCGTTGAATTTTCCGTCGATTATGACTTCGGCCTGTTTGTCAGAAAGGTCTGCGATATTTGCAAGTGCCGTCCGCAGATAGTCGCATGCAGCGCAGATGTGGCCGCCGTAAAAGTTTCCGGTATTGAAAAGGCGTCCGCTTTCGATGTCTACAAGCGGATTGTCGTTTGCCGAGTTGAGTTCTTCGGTTATCAGCTCTCTTGCAAAGCGCAGTGTGTCGCGGTAAACGCCGGTTATCTGCGGGGCACAGCGGATGGAATATCTGTCCTGGATTTTATTCTGCTGACGGATGAAACCTTTGTTTTCGATCGAATCGATTTTGTTTTTAAGGAAATCCTCGTATCTGAAAACACGTTTTGAATCTTTAATTATTTCACGTATATATGCTGCGGAATCACACTGACCGCGGTGGTTTTTCATTTCGCTCACTTTTTCTGCAAAAGGTGTGTCTTTGCCGCGTGTGATTTCGGAAGTTACAGCCGTGAGGAAGTCCGAAATTTTTGCCAGTCTTTCAGCTTTTTTCCAAGCCAAAGAGGCGACCGCAGTCATTACGCTCGTTCCGTTCATAAGCGCCAGACCCTCCTTTGCTTCGATCGGAAGAGGTTTTATGTTTTCGGCTTTAAGAGCAACAGAGGCAGGAACGATCTTTCCTTTGTAGTAAACGTCGCGCTCGCCCATGATGACTGCCGCGAGGTAGCTGAGAGGGGTGAGATCGCCCGATGCTCCGACCGAGCCGAGCTGCGGAATAACGGGGATTATGTCTTTGTTGAGCAGAGTGACGAGCATTTCCGCAAGTTCGGGGCGGATCGCTGAATGTCCGCCTTTCACATTGCTGTTGAGGCGCGCCAGAACGACTGCTCTGCCGGTAACGCGGTCGAATTTCGGGCCTACGCCGATCCCATGGTATGTGCAGATCGTCCGCTGCAGTTCGCCAGCTTTGTCAACGCTTATCTGGTTGTCGCAGCTGTCGCCGAAATCGGTCGTGACGCCATATACCGGAACGCCGGTTTTTACGTAATCTTCAAGAAATTTCCGCGATTTTTCCAAGGTTTCCCAAAATTTTCTGTCTTCTGGAAGCTGCACTTCTTCGTTTCCGCACGCAACGGCGCAGACATCTTCAATTGTTAAGTCGTTTCCGTTTACAGTTTTCATATTTCCTCACTCAAAGTCGTATTTTACTCTCAAAGCGGCTGGGCCGTATTCAAGCAGAATTTTTTCCTCAGCCTTGGTTTTCGTATCGAAAGATTTAAGGTAAGTATCTGATTTTTCATCGACAAAATAGTAAACTTTTCCCGAGACACTGCTGTAATCGATCGGGTTTGCCGCAAATGCGTTGATGTTGGAATCGATTTTCGTAATTTTTCCGTCATTCGGTTTGTAGAGCAGCAGGCTGTTGTCGTTGTAAAGGATGTTGTTTGAAAAAATTATGAAAAAATCACCGTTATCGGCTATCGAGAGGTCAACGAAATCGCCGTCTAAAATATTGTTCTCTTCTTCAGATTCGCTGAGAACTTTTTTAACTTCATAAGTATCGATATTTACTTGTAAAAGCGCGCCGTCACCCTGTTTCCAGTTGCCGGTTGTCGTGAGGTAAAGATGGTTTTTGTCGACATTTTTGTTGTATTCGATTTTTCCGGTCGGATTCGTTGTCGGAAGCGCGATTCTTTCGACAGAATAATCTTCGAGGTCGATTACCGCGATTTCGCCTTTTGCCGAAGTTGCCTGCGTGTTGAGATTCTGAAGCGCGAGAAAAAGTTTTTTGCCGATGATCTTCATTTTTGCAGGGCTTGCCGCTTCGTTGTCGCTTATTTCAAGCATTGAGACCGTCGCTTCGGATGAACTTTTTTTAAGGGTAAAGATTTTGTTGGAGTAGGTCTTTTTTGAATCTGGATTGTCATAATTGAGAGTCGAAACGATGAATTCGTTTTTATACGGGTTATAAACCATATCCTGCATATTTATGTAAGTATCCGGTTTTATTTTGATTTCCTGCTCAAATTCAAAGTCGGGAGTGAAGAAGTAGAGCGAAGAGGAATCGTGCCTTCCCAGAACTGCAAAACCGTTTTCCCATGCCGAGACATTGAGGTCGGCGCCGTCAGTACTTCCCATGCCGCCAGCAACTGGTATTTCTTTAAAATCATTTAGTTTTTCATCTTTTGCATAGTAAACGTGACCACTCATCGGAACGTCGTAACCGCCGACAGTTGCGACAATAAGGTGTGAAGCAGTTATCTCAGGCTCTGAAACTTCTTCGTCGGGAGTTTCGTCAGGCTCTTCCGTGTCGGGAGTTTCCGCCGGATCATCGTCCGGAATATTCGTTTCATCGCCGTCACCGTCCGGTTCACCGCTGTCGTTTACGGGCGTTTGGTCTGAATCGTCAGTTGTTTCTTCGTCCCCGATTTCGAAAGCGTCGACATCCATAGATTCTTCCATATCGGGAAGATCGGGCAGGGTGGAATCTTCACATGAAACTAAAACAACCAATAAAATAAGTGAGAAAACTGAAAAAACGATCTTTTTCATAGCATTTTGACAAAAAAACTTAATAAAACGCGGCATAATATAAGAAGAGGCTCTTTTGTCCAGTTTTAAAAAGTAAAGTATTGACACGAAGCCTTAAAAACGCTATTTTTCACACGTTTTTGCTTCCGGAGGGGAAAATGTTGAAAGAAGATCTCGTAAAAGTTTTTGAAGATTCCTTTAAACTTAATTGGGATAAACCGTGCTTCAGCGATTACGGTTCAGAGCCTTCTACTTTCGGTGAAATAGCCAATAAAATAAAAGAGTTGCATGAAATATTCAAAAGTTTAGACATAAAAAAAGGCGACAAGATAGCTCTCTGCGGCAAGAATTCGGCAAACTGGGCTGTAATTTACCTTGCGACTGTGACTTACGGCGCTGTAATCGTTCCGCTTCTCAGCGATTTTACAGCGGAAGAGATCCATCATCTTGTCAACCACTCCGATTCAAAACTTTTTTTCGCTTCGGAACTTATCATTGAAAAACTTGATTTTGCGCAGTTTCCTGAAATAGAGGCTGTTTTCAAGCTCGAAGATATGTCGGTAATATTCTCGAAAGAAGAAAATCTGAACGAAAAAGTTGCCGGGATTATTGAAAATTTTGTCAAAACGCATACCGTGACGAAAGAAACGCTTGCTTTTGAGATTCCTGCAAAGACCGACCTTGCGACGATAGTCTACACATCGGGAACGACAGGATTTTCAAAAGGTGTAATGATCTCGCACAACTGTCTTATGGCAAACATCCAGTATGCCGTTGACGCCCTTCCGAAAGGCGGAGACGCAATGGTTTCCTTCCTGCCTTTAGCCCACTGTTTCGGCTGCGCTTTCGACTTCCTTCTTCAGGTCGCAAGAGGACTCCACATCATTTTTATGAGCAAAACACCGACACCGAAAGTCCTCATCAAGGCTTTCGGCGAATTTCAACCGTTTCTGGTCATTTCGGTACCGCTCATTCTTGAAAAAATATACACTTCAAAGATCCGTCCGCTCCTCGAAACCAGGAAAATGAGGATTCTGATGGCGATCCCCGGCATCAGGCAGATCATAATGAAGAAAATAGGGAAAGGGATAAGTGATTTCTTCGGCGGAAAATGCTACGAAGTCATTTCAGGAGGCGCCGCTTTCAACCCGAAAATCGAGTCTTTCCTGCTTAAAGCGGGCGTCAGATTCACTTCCGGCTACGGCATGACCGAGTGCGCGCCCCTTATCGCATATACCGACTATGCCGACAACCGCAAGACCGGCAGCTGCGGAAAGATCATGACATACCTTACAGCAAAAATCGACAATCCCGACAAAAAGGGGATAGGCGAGATCTGCGTCAAAGGCGAAAACATAATGAGCGGCTACTACAAAATGGAGAAGGAGACAGCCGAAGTCATCGACAGCGAAGGGTGGCTCCACACCGGTGATTTGGGGAGGATCGACAAAGACGGATTCCTTTTTATCTGCGGCAGACTGAAAAACATGATCCTTTCTTCATCCGGTCAGAATATCTATCCCGAAGAGATCGAACTCAAAGTCAACTATATGCCGTTTGTAAGCGAATCGCTCGTTCTTGACGGCGGCAAAGGGAGGCTGGTCGCATTTGTTTATCCCGATCACGACAAGATGAAAGCTGAAAACGTCACGGAAGAGCAGCTTGCCGGGATAATGCAGCAGAACCGCGATGAGGTCAACGAGACACTTCCGGCTTACGCAAAAATTTCGGAAATCAGGATACACCCCGAAGAATTCCAGAAAACTTCGACCAAAAAGATAAGAAGAACGCTCTACACGCACCTTGTGGCTCAGAAAAAGGGCTCGAAAAAGCAATAATCGTAAAATTTCTGAAATTTTTCAGGAAAAAAAGGAAACCCGCCGCAGCCGTGGCCCGAAACAAGCTTTATCCTGTGCTCACAGGTGGGGAAAGCCGAACCGATCAACTTTCACGGTAGTAAGTACAAACCCCAAAATTTAAATAGGAAAAAACTTCTAACGCCCCAAGCTCACGCACCGGGCAGGCGCAGGGATAGTAGTCTTCTTTCAAAAAGAGTCAATTTTTCGGAGAGGTCAGAAAACATAAAAAAAGAGTGCCCGAAGGCCCCATTTAAAAAGCGGATCCGTTTTGTGAAACCGTGCGCTGATCAAAGTCAGGTAAACAGGATTGACCTCACTGTAAAAAGAGGCGGGAAAGGCAAGTTTTTTTAAGGTATTAAAAAGAGATGTTTCGCGTTGCTCGACATGACGACGGATATGCACGCGGGCCGCGTGCGCTCCGACAAGTTTTTTGACTTAAATCCGACATTGTATAGACTTTCGCGTTTGTTTCTTTAATAACCTGAATTTGGAGGAAATTATGTCAAAAGTATCAGAAGCAGTCGGAAAATTCAAAAAAGTTTCGATTGATTACGACCATTCGACTTTGTCGGAAGACATCAAAAAGGCACTTCCTTACCTTAAAAACGCGATGGACGGCATCACGAGGATCTTCCTCCGCCAGCAGAGCGAAGGTTTGCCTGAAGTTTACGATGAAGTTATGGCGGGAAACGACGAAGAGAAGAAGGAATTCTTCAAACTTTTCATGGGCCCGTGGGGACAGCTTGAAAACTACAAGTCGCTCTTCGAAGAGTATAACGACAGACCGCGCACATGCGCTTTCTATCCGGTCGATATAACGAAGGAAGAGTGGGAAGAGGCTCTTGCGGAAGCGACCGAAGAGGAAAAAGAGCTTATGACGGATAACTATTCCGTCATCACACGTGAAAACAGAAAACTCAAGGCGATCCCTTACCACGTTTACTTTGCCGAAGAGCTCGCCGACATATTCGACAATATGGAAGCTGCTGCAAATGTCGTTGAAAATCAGGAACTTAAAGAATATTTGCTTGCACGTGCAGAAGGACTTGTAACGGGCAACTACCGCGATTCGGATGCGACATGGGTACGCATGAAAAACGTTCCGATCGATCCTGTTATCGGTCCTTTCGAAGTATATGCAGACGATTTTATGGGGATCAAGGCGACTTACGAGGCATTCCTTATGGTCGTTGACCACGAAAAAGGTGCAAGACTTCACGAAATCGAGCAGAATCTCAACAAAATTTCCGAGATTTTTCCGCTTCCGGCTGAGTCAAAAGCTGCTGTCGGCGGCATGGCTCCGATGATCGTCGTCAACCAGATCTACACCGGCGGCGAAGCTGCACAGGGCATCATGGCGAGTGCGTTCAACCTTCCGAACGACGCATGGGTACGTGGAAACGTCGGCTGGAAACAGATCATGATCTACAACATCATGAAGGCAAAGTTCGACACCTGCACCGTAAAAATTGCTGAAGAAGTTTCACATGGCAAGATCAAAGCCGATTTCGATCCTTACTTCTACTTTGTTCTTATGCACGAAGTAAGCCACGGCTTGGGACCTGCATACAGGAAGGACGGAACGCCCGTCGCAAAGGCTATCGGCAAGAACTACACCGCAGTCGAAGAGGCAAAAGCGGACACTGGCAGCCTTTATTCGCTCCTTAAATGCGGCGGGAAATACGGAATCCCAGCTTTTGACAAAGAGAGGATCCTCAACAGCTTTTTCGCAGGTCTTTTCCGCTCGATGAGATTCGGTGTTCACGAAGCTCACGGCGCTGCAAATGTCGTAGAATACAACTGGCTGAAAGAGAAGGGCGTCATCAAAGTCCTTCCGAACGGCGATTTCGAAACAGATGCGGCCAACCTCGTCGAAGCAGCAGAATCACTCCTTTACGAGCTCTGCAGGATCGAAGCCGAAGCTACTCCGGAAGAAGCTGAAGCATTCCTCAAAAAGTATGCTGAGCCCGGCAAAGACATACTCGACGCACTCGAAAAACTTGTCGAGATCCCGATCGACATCAGAGTCGAATACGCACTGTAACGGGCGGGTGTTAAAACTCCACAGTCTGCTGCGCAGCCGGCTCCATAACTTGGGTGAGCACTTAAACAGAGGTCAGGATGCTTGAAGTCCGCAGTCTTTCAGTCGAAATATCAGGTAAAGAAATCATAAAGGATATCACTTTTTCTGCAGAGAAGTCGGAGAATATTTCGCTGATAGGAACGAACGGTGCGGGAAAGACGACTCTTCTGCGTGCGGTTTCAACGCTGCTCAAGCACTCGGGAAGCGTTCTTGCAAACGGTGTCGAAGTTGCCTCGATGAGTGAGCGTGAGCGGGCGAAACTCATTTCGTTCGTGCCGCAGGGCGCTGAAATTACGGGCGATTTCGATGTTTCGCACTTTCTTGAACTTTCGCGCTACCCTTACAGAAAGCCGTGGGAACAACTTTCCGCTGAAGATAAAACTGCGATAGAAAAAGCGCTTGAACTCACCGGTACGAGAAAGTTTCTCTCGAGAAAAATCGGTACTTTGAGCGGCGGCGAGCGCCAGAGGATCCTTATCGCCGGTGCGATCGCGCAGGATAGCGAAATTCTCCTTTTGGATGAGCCTCTGACCTATCTCGATCCTGTCCAGAGGATAGGAATTTCCGAAATCATCAGAAAAACCGCAGCAAGCGGAAAACTTGTGATAACTGTGACTCACGAAATCAACGAAGCTCTTGTTTTTTCAGACAGGATCCTCGCTTTGAAAGAGGGGAGGCTCGTTTTTGACGGAACTCCTGACGAACTTGTGAAAAGCGGAGAACTGAAAACTCTGTTCAACAGCGATTTTATGACTTTCGGTGCTTTTGAAAAGGGGAAAGCTCTCGTTTTTCCGACCGGAAACATTCAGGCGTAAAGCCCGTTTTTCCTTATATATTCCAATATCCCGGCAGGAAGGAATACGTCGGGATCCTGATTTTCTTTTATCATCTTTTTTATCATCGTGCTCGATATGTCTGGGAGTGAAAAGCCGTTTTCTTTCCCTTCGCCTCTGCCGATGACGACGATTTTCCGGCACATTTCTTCGATTTTATTGAAATCTCTCCATTTGTCGCGGACATCCCAGTTGTCGGAGCCGATTAGAAGCGAAAAATCGTTTTCAGGAAAATTTGCTTTGAGATGTCTGATGAGATCGACTGTGTAGACGGTCTCAAGCCCCAGATTTTTTTCGGTGTCGAGCACGTTAGCTTTTGTCCCGAAGGGTCTCGCCATGATGCGGCACATCTCAAGGCGCGTGTCGAAGTCGCCCGGATGAAAGCCGAAAGGGTGGGAAAAACTCGGAATTATCCAGACCTCGTCAAAACAGTATTTTTCGAGAGCCAGAAATATGCTGAGCTGATGCCCAAGATGCGGAGGATCGAACTTTCCGCCGAAAACCGCGATATTTTTCCTGTTTGCTGCACTCATTTCGATTCTATCAGCGCTTTGCGTATTTCTTCCTTGACTTCAAGTTCTATTTTTTCGTCTCTCAGGATTTTCGTGAGTTCAGGCGCGAGATCGGAAAAGGCGGGGATCAGATCCTTCAAAGCGGGGACAAATGCGAGTTTTGAGTCGGTTATCCTGATGTCTCCCGCTGTATTTGCCGTCTTAAAAAGCGGGATCGCCGTTTCTTTGACGGTTTTTATGCCGGTATATTTCAAAAGGTCGGCAAAAAGTTCCTTATGGGCGAACGGAATATTGTGAAAATCGTAGAATAATCCGCCTGTTATCGCTGTTTTTATGAAGTAGGGCGCTTTGTCTGCAAAAGAGGAGCGCAGCTCTTCATACTGCTTAAGTGCAAGTTTTTCGTCAAGTATCTGAAGCGCCTGCAAACGGTCGTTGTCACGCTGGGAAAGCATGAAAAGAAGCAGGATGTCAGCGCACGGATACTCTTTCATGGCAACGAGTATTTTTGCTGTCTGCGGCTGCGAGTCGATTTTGTAGAGTATCATACCCGTCAGCTGTTCTATGTGCTCTTTCGGAACAAAACTGAGTTTCGGAAGCGAAGATAGGTAAAACGCGAGAAAACTTGTGTCGGCGTGATCTATGAAGCTGTAAAGATCTTTTGATGCAATCTGGACAAGCTGCCTGTTTATGTTGTCCGAAAAGGTAAAACCGAAAAGATCGTATTTTTTGAAAATGAAACTTACGAGGTCAATAAGAAGACCGTTGTTGTTTCCGAGTATGCCGGCAAATGTCTCTCGGAGTTCGGTGTTGTTGTAAGTTATTGATTTCGTGAATAAATTCTTTATGTTTTCTTTCAGTATGTTCTTGGCTGGATCGAAAAATATTCCTACTTTGCTTCCGTTTGCGGCGGCGTTTTTCAAAAAAACGTAAAGGGAGGATATGTCGAAAAGCCTGTTCGATTTGATAAGGTTTTTGATTATCGAATGAAGATCGGAAAAGGCTTCCGCCTGGTCAATGTCAGTTCCCGCTATCTCTTCCAGATAGCTGATGCAGGCCTTGAGCGGCTTGTCTTTGAATTGTTCCTTTGTAGTCAAGATGCTATCCTTCAAATTCACCTGTGAAAATTTTAAGAGGGATGCCGGAGATGATGGTTTCTCCGTTCTCTGTTATCGTGTAATCTATGTCCCCACCGGGGTATTTGATTGTAAACGGCTGATTTTTTTGAATTTTCCCGGCAAGGTAAAGCGTATTGACAACTGCCGCGCCGCCCGTTCCGCAGGCTAAGGTTTTGCCGGCACCGCGCTCGTAAACATCCACTTTTGCACAGTTTTTTGTGCAGTCTATGCTGCTTACGAGTTCAACATTCGTCTCGTATCCCAGTTCGCGCAGTTTCCAAAGTTCGCTGACATCAATACCGGTTTCTGTTTCCGGAATATAGACGAGATGCGGATTGCCCGTTGAAATTCCGGTGCGCAGGAAGCTGGTGCCCTCGAAAGAGATTTTTTTTGTTTCATCAATAACTTTCGCCTTTCCCAAAGTCGCGCTGATCCTGAAAGTGTTTCCCGCCTTTTCGCAGCGCGCTTCCAGAAGGCCGTTTCCAGTTTCGATCTTGAGCGGATCGAAAGAAAATCCGCAGTCTTTGATGAGATAAAGTGCAAAGCAGCGGATCCCGTTCCCGCACATTTCGGCGGTTGAGCCGTCACTGTTGAAGATCGTCATTTTGGCGTGTGCATTTCCGCTTTCGGGAGCCGAGTGGAGAAGGATCCCGTCTGCACCTACGCCGAATCTGCGGTCACATATTTTGATAATGTTTTCTTTAGTCAGAGCAAAGTTTCGGAGTTCGCATCCGTTAATGATGACAAAATCGTTCCCTGCTGCTGAATATTTAAAGAATTTAACCATTTATCAGTTCTCGTCCTTGGCTTCGATTTGTTTCGGTCCTTCGTTTCTGAATCTGAAAACTACGAATTTGCTGCCGAAAAAGTTGGTGAACATTCCCGCCGCGATACCGCCGATATTAGCCAAATCAGGCGTGATATTGTTGAAGATGAGCAGGAAAGTGTAAAAAGCGTATCTCGGGATGAGCGAGAAAAGGCTGACAGCGAAGAATTTGAAAAAAAGCTGGAAGGAAACCCTGTGGCTTTCAGTCTCTTTGCCGAAAGTCCAGAGGTGGTTGATGAGATAGTTCTGGATAACTGCCGCAAGGTAGCCGAAAACGGGAAGAATGAAAAGAAGTATCGTGTCGGCTGTTGTTCTGTCCCTGCCGGCGTTTACGTGCAGAAGCCACAGAAAAACGTGGTAGATGACCGCATCAGTGATGACTCCGAGACTTCCGGTGACGCAGAAGCGCATGAATTGGAATTTTGTCAGAGCATCAAAAACATTCTTTAAATTTTTAAAAAATTCTTTCATTTGTCTCTCCTTTTCAAAAGATATCCTGACCATTCGTTTTCATTGGTTTTTTCGATAAGTTCAAACTCTTCCTCCAACCCCATGCGCTGCATGAAGACAGGGGCTTCGCTCTCCAGAACGCCGGAAAGGACGAGCCATTTCGAAGTGAGCCTCCTGAGGTCGTCCGAAAGGAAATAGAGGACTGAAGAGATTATGTTGGCGATGACGAGATCGTATTTTCCTTCAAACTTGAAAACAGGTTCGCTGCTTAAAGTTACGGAATCCTGAACATTGTTGAGGATCAGGTTTTCGGCGGCGTTCTCTATTGCGTCAGGGTCGTTGTCAACGGCTGTCGCGCGGATGGAATTTTTAAGTTTTACGGCAGCTATTGCCAGGATTCCTGAACCTGTGCCTGCATCAAATATAGTGTTTACATTATTGTCTTTTTGAAGAACCTTCTCTACAAAACCCAAGGCGAGTCTCGTCGTTTCGTGGTGACCTGTTCCGAAACCGCGCGCCGGGTTTATTATGATGTCGCCTTCGTCCTTTTTCCACGGCGGAACTACGGTAATAGACCCGATACGCACAGGAACAAAGTATTCGCGCCATGTCTCTTTCCAGTCTCCGTCGGAAATAATTGATATATTGTATTCTTTTAACTGCTCTTTTACTTTGTCATTCTTTTCAAAATAAAGAATGATCACGTTTTCTTTTTCTTCACTGCCCAAAAAACCTTCGATTTCTAAAAATCTGTCTGCCGGCGAGTCTTTCGGCAGCGCTATCTGATACCACTGGTTCATTTCAGCCTCCGCAAAAGTGCGCGAAAGAATAATCAAGGAAGAGTGAAATGCAATTTTTATGTTTCTTATACAAATGTATTTTCTTGAAAAAAAATTCCTTTAGGAAATAATCTTGCGGCGCAAATCTTGTCGTGATAACGGATTACGTGATTCCGGTATCACGGACGCCGTGGTTTTAAGGTCATTCAGGTGTGAGATAACAATAAAAAGGAGGTTCTCATGAAACGTTTTTTCAGTTTGGTTTTCGTTTTTGTTTTGATTTTTTCTGTTGCGGCATGCAGCAGCAAGAAGAAAAAAGAGGAGCTGCCGGATTATGAAGAGCAGGTCTCAAAAGAGATCAAGGCGGAAGAAGGCGGAACGGTCGAAAGTTCCGACGGAAAGACTTCGGTCGAAATTCCGGCAGGTGCTCTCGATTCGGACACAACTATCACGATGACGGTCTATGATGCCAAAGGCTATACCGGAACAGAAGGGCAAAAGGTCATCAGCAAAGTCGTCGAATTTGAACCGTCCGGCACGGTTTTCAAAAAACCGGTCATCATTACGATGGCAGCTGCCGAAGACGTAGAGGGGCAGGTTTTCTCTGCTGCGGTATACCGTGAGGAAAAAGGCGAATGGAGCTACAGCGAGCACGGAGCTTATGCAGTCCTTATGGGCAAAGACGCTGCAGGCGACCCGATCATGCAGAGTGCTGCAGGCGACCCGATCATGCTGAATGCTGCAGGTGACCCGATAATGATGAGTGCTGCAGGCGACCCGATAATGATGAGTGCTGCAGGTGACCCGATCATGCTTGCATCGGCAGGAGATCCGATCATGACGAATGCAGCGGGAGACCCGATCATGAACGCAGCTGCAGGCGACCCGATCATG
>CAJOMF010000036.1 GCA_905235605.1 uncultured bacterium | reverse complement strand
TGCCGGAGTGATCTGAATGCTTTCGAGCTTGTTGCGGCGGTGGCTTGATGCTGCGTTGGTGTCGTAATAGTTATACTCCGTAACACCGGAACGGTCGTTTGTCCTCGATGTGATGCGCCCGAAAATATCATATTCGAAGTTTGTCGTGATCTGACTGTCATTAAGCCACGGATTTATGTCGGGAGAGCCGAAACCTTTGCCGTTATTGGTCATAACATAAACAGTCTTTTCAAGATCGCCGAAAGCGTTGTAGGTGTAGTATTTCTGGTTGCCGACTTCGACATGCCAAAGGCCAAGGTCTGCAAAGTTGCGCGGATCACTGTCTGACTCTTCGTCGGCTTCCCAGATGACCTGTCCTCCCGTGTTGTAGAATTTGACGCGGTAACGCGATGAATTTGCAGGATCGGTCGTTTTTACGGAAGTGATTCTCCCGAAAGTGTCGAAGCCGTAGTCTTCCGTTATCGTCTGACTGTTCCGCGTCGTTTCCGTGCGGAAAAGTCTCCCGTTTGTGTCATAGAAGTTTTCGGAATATGAAGTTGCGACATCGTTTGAATTGATTTTTTCATAATTTGCTGTCACGACCGGTCTGTTAAGGTTGTCGTAGGAATAAATTTGTTTCGTGCCGTCACTTGATTCTACTGAAATAACATTTCCGATGCTGTCATAATCCCAATAAGTCACATGGTTGACGTTGGTCGTGCTTTCCGAACCAGGGATGAACTGCTTGCGCGTTTCGCTTAATTTTCTGTCCAGATCGTCATAAGTCCAAGCTGTTTCGCCTGTTTTTATAGTGGATGAAGTCGTGGTCTGGGAAGTGATGTTGTCGGAATAATCACTTTCGTAAGTTGTTTCCGTCTCGTTCCCGAACGGATCAACGCTTTTTGCAGCTCTGCCCCATTTGTCTTTGTAGGTTTTGAGAGTGCTGGTTGTTCCGTATTTGTTTGCTATTTCGTCATAACCGCAATAAGTGCCGCATGTTTCATTGTGGTATGAATATTCCTCGGTCTGAAGTCCGTCGACTGTGACTGTGAAAGGTCTGTTTCTAAGGTCATAGGTGATTATTCTCTCTTCGCCGTTTTCTGTTTTTTTGACGATGTTGCCGAATGCGTCATGCTCTGTTTCTATGCACCTTTTTTGCGGGTTGGAAACTGTTGCATCCGACTGGCAGCTTTTTACTGCACGCCCAAGGAAGTCATATTCTGTTTCCTGCTTGATAATTTTGGGCGAAGTAGTGTCTTTAGCTATCTGGTTGTCTGAGCTTACGTCCCAATATTCAAAGAAATACGTCTCCGTCAGATTGCTCATGGCATCGTATTTGTATTTGCGGTAGAATTCGCAGGTGTTAAGATTTATATAGCGTGCATAAGGAAATTCGCCGGAAGTGTAGGAAAATGCGACCCCGGTACCGGTTACTCCGGCTGAATCGTCTCCGTCGAAATTGTAAGGTGTATAAACTCTATCATCAAAAGCAGTGGTGTTTTCCAGATTGCAGCCGAAGAAGGTGAAAACAACTCGGTCAAGACTGTCGTAGACATAGACCGTCGATATTCCCGCAGAATTTCTTTCGGCTATCTTCCGACCCATAGTGTCATAAACATAGTCGTTTTCAAGAACATGATTCAGGTTTTCGTCAAATGAATAGTCTTTTGTCATCAGAAGCCCGCCTTCACCGCCGAAATCAAAACCTTTCTTGTAGTCACAGCCGCTACCTGCCTGACCGATGCCCTGGGCTGTAAGCTGATAATTGTTGTTATATCTGTAGCATGTTTGAAGCTGGTTTTGGTTATTGCTTCCGGTTAGGGTTTCTCCCCAGACTTTGCCGTTCCGAATATAACCTGACGGAGTAGTCGTTTCATAGTCGTAAGTAAAACTCCTTGTCTTTCCGTCAGAATATGTAACCGTTTTAAGATCGTAAGGCATTCCCAAAGCCTCAGTTATCCAGCCGTAGTTCGTGACTCTTTTGTCTGTAGTGTTGCTGCACCAGTCAGGATCATGATTTAATCCGTACGCTATATAGTGTGAGAGCATTGCGTCAACACTTTCAGTATCAAGACTGTAAACAGCAGAACATGCCAGAGAGCCGATTTTATGAAGATAGTCAGTCCTTATCATAGAATCCGGAGTTGAAGAAGTAACATTTAAATTTACTGCATTGCTGTAATTCCACGGATCAGAAAGAAAATGAACTATATAATTGACGGAATTTACTTCATTTGTCGTATTGTAGAGATTGACTGTCACCTGTCCGTCCGCGTTTTTGAAGTATATCGGTGAACCGCTGACATTGTATTTGATTTCTTCTGTTGTTGTTTCAGAGCTGTTCGAACTGCATTCCAACGTGGAATTATACGGACAAGTCTTCCTTTTTGCAGGCTGAAGCCAATCCGTAAAATAATCCTTGACCATCTTTTTTTCGACCGGATCTCCCACTCCTTTCTCTTGAGCATATATTGTCACGGTTGCGTGTGGAGAAGATGAAAGAGAATATTCTGGCGAAGATATTTCCTGACGCGGCTGATAAAATTTTCCTTTCACTGTTTTAACAATATATTCCGGATTATTCGGATCATCGTTATTGATAAGTTTTCTTTCGACATAGCCGTTCGGTGTGTCGTTTTCTTTAGTAAATTCCCATGTCATCTGGCCTATGCTGACATTCAAAGGAAATGAATTTATTGAAATTACAGCATCCGAATCCAAAACAAATAAGCCGTTATCGTTATCTATGTGATACTGGTCTTTTCTATAAAGATGTCCGTCTTTGTATATTTCGGCATCCATGGAAAAACCGTTGATATTTGAGTAGGTAACAACTTTTTTCAACGATCCTGTTATTTCATCTTCTGAATTTGCTTTACCGACAGATATGTCGATATAGCCTTCCAGCGGTGTATATACTGCTTCGTCATATTTGCCGAGTTGCCCCATAAGACCGAATTGCTGCGTCTCGGAATTCGGCAAATTAGGATCGTAAGATTCGATTTTTATTACTCTTTTCAGAGGGTCAACAATGGTTGACGAACGAATAATGGAATAAAAGGTCGATGCTTTTCTAGCCGATGCCCATTCATAATAAAACGAAGTTTCTTTTTTGTCCCGCGTTGTATGCTTCGAAATCGGAATATAGTCCATGAAGTCATAGCCGGAAGGTCTTGGCGCTGAAGTGTTCTCATAGTAATTTCTCGAAAACTCAGTGACCGAGCCGTCTTCACCGTAACGTGTAATTCTCCACCTGTCATCATCTACCCTGCCCAGATTGAAATAAGCGTAATTTGTTGCTTCCAGAACTATGTAGGAAAAAAGGTTCTGACCTGGTGCAGGGTAATATGTTATCTCAAGATGATCAATATCTGACGATGTTTCGCAATTAACAGGAGTCTCATACGAATCAAAGCATTTCTTATCCACCTCTATAGAATATTCCTCTCTTCCCCACGGCATATAGACATAAAGCTTGTTTTGATCCCATTCATACAAGGGGAGATAATGTCCTATGTCATTGGTATTAAGCTCTACTCTCGGCAAGTCAAAATGCCATCCTATTTTCAGATTTTTCTTTGCATCATAATAAATTTCTGTTTTCAGAACTGGAGAGAACGAAGAAACTCCGGGAATCGGTTCAAGCACAACATCCTGTCGGGATATATTCGGCAGGATCAGCTGATTATATGTACTGTTCGGAATTTCTCTGGCTGCATTTGAAACACAGACATTTCCGACCGCTCTATAATCTGTTTCACAACTCCATCGGCATATACTGCGGTTGTTATCGCTGTCACATGTTACGTTTCCGATTTTGCATGGTTTGCTGTTTGTATATCCTGCAGGAAATGCATATTCGCTTCCGTTCCACTCAAGATAGCTGTCAGGAAATGTTTTGCCCGGCTCATAACCGCAGTGAATGTATTGTTTGTTGTCTTCACAGATTCCGGTAGTCGGGTTCAGATGCGATTCTGCATCGCAAATGTTCGGAGCATAACAGGTATTGTTGATTAAAGAATAACTGTAGCCTTCATCGCATACGCACATTCCGTTGACGCACGAGCCGTGAGCCTGACAGTTGCTGCCGGTTTCTATAAATCCGATTCTGTATGCATTGCTGTTGGATGAGCCGTAGAAATAAAACTTGTTACACCCGGGAAATTCCTGATTTAAAAGCCATTCCGACACAGTGTTGTTTTCCGGTCTGATTATTCCGTGTCTGCCGTTTTCCTTGTCGGCAAGAATCAACTCCGAGAGCGTTTCAATCGAAACAAGCGGATTTATGTTGTAAACACCTGAATATGAAATGTCGAGACTGACAAGCGGAAGACCGCTCAACGGATTCAGATCGTTTGCAGGATTGCCCGACATATTGAGAATGGTAAGCACGGAGCAGTCGGAAAGAGGTGACAAGTCACTGATATTATTTTCAGAAATGTCTAAAACAGCCAGCGAAGGAAAGAGACCGATTCCGACTAATGACGAAATGTTTTTTCCTTTCAAAGCCAGCATTTCAATATCGGAAAGCATCTCAGGTGTAATATCGGCTTCCGTTTCAACTTCATAACCTTTGAATTGGAGCAGTTCTACTATCACCGCCGCCAGATTCTCATCCTCAAACCAGCCCTCTTCGCAGATGCCGTTTCTCAGAACATAGCCTTCTTCGCAGGAGCACACCGGATAACCGGAAGTGCCGTCACAAGTGCCGCCTGTTCCGCAGTTGACGCCGTAACAGTAATCGATCAGAACATCGTGATACATATCATCATAAGCATCATCGCCGTTGCCCAGAAGCTCGACCGTAACATACTGACTGCCGCTCACATTGTGCTGAAACCAGAAATCAATATATTGCGCATCAACATTGTCGCAGACTCCTTCAGTAACGCACTGAGCTACCGTTTTGCGGTAGTTGTGCCACACATTTTCCGAATCAAGAACATTCACGATTATGTCGTAAAGAGAGGAAAGTGCAGGGGTAAAATCATAAGCTCCTGTCGCAAAAATCAGCCGATAATGACAGTTTCCGGTGTTGTAACACTCCGTAGAGTTGAGTATCGCCAGAGTGTCAACCGTTGAAGCTTCATTCAAAATACAATTCAGCCCCGTTGCATGAAATCCCGCTTCACATGTGCATACCTCCGCACCGCTCACGACCGAACAGACACCGTGACCGCTGCACGTAACGCCGCTGCAGCCTAAAATGCAATCCAACCCGCTTGCAATATAGCCTTCATCACAGACACACCATTCGTTTTCGCCGTCTTCCTGACATTCTCCGTGACCGGAACAGCTCTCTTCTTCGCAGAGGTCAGCTCCCCAACCGGCGGACAGGGAAATAAAAGAAAACAACAAAACAAAAAATGATAAATATTTCTGCATGACTGCCTCCGTCTAAAATTAACAAAACGCGGTATTTTATAGGAAAAACAGATTAAGGCAAGCGCTAAAAAACTTCCGGGAAAAACTGTTTGCCGAAAAAATCCACTATTTTGACATAATTATAATATCGTGCTAAAAAAGGCGGTTTTGAGGATACAGGTTATGAAAATACTTGTTGTTTCCGACACTCACGGCGAAATGCCGGTAGACATAAAAAGCATGGATTTTGATGCCGTAATGCACGCAGGAGATATCGGGGATGCCGCATTTTTCGGTGCACTCGAGGCTGCTGCAGGTGAAAAAAATCTTTATGCGGTTTTCGGCAACACGGACTTTGTCCTTTCAGCTTACCTTCCGGAAAGTGTTTCGGCAAATATCAGCGGCATGAATTTTTTTCTTGTCCACAATCTTACAGCTCCGCATAGGATCATCCCGGCAAACGAAAGTGCGATTAACAGTTCAAACGCCGAAATCATTGTTTTCGGGCACACCCACACGCCTCTCGCTGAAGAGCGCAGCGGCAGAATTTTTATAAATCCCGGCTCTTTGGGAAAAGTCGGATTAACCGGCCGCAGATCGTTTGCTGTTATTGAAACAGGCGATTCCGGCTCTGTGGAAGTTCAAATTTACGACATTGATGCAAAAGAAGTTTTTATATCAAAAAAATTTAATAAAATCAGCGATTTATTTAAGGAGATTTAAAAATGAAAGACCTTCTTCGGTTATTTTTCGTGATTTTTTCACTTTTTTTCTTTGTTTCATGCGGCGGAAACGAAAACGGTTCCGCACAGGAAACCGAATCGGATTCTGACGGCGACGGTGCTGCCGTTGCACTCAGAATACTGCGCGATGCAGACAGCGGATGCACCGGAATGCAGCTTGACTGCATAACCACTGATATCGCAGCTATAAATTTTCAGATAAGAAACGGAAAAGGTGAAACAGTTTTTCAAAAATCCGTTCCGAGAAACAAATTGAAAGACCTTGGCAAAGAACTTACGGGAATAAAAAATGCCGACAATGCAACTCTCATCGTTGCGGTTTTCCTTGGTGACAACATGAACGATCCGAAATGGGAGGGAAAGGCCACGGGACTCAAATTTGAAAAGGGAAAAACAACTTCCGCTACGATCCTTCTTTACCCGACTGCCGCGCAACAGAAAGAGATCGCAATGCCTGAACGGCTTGAGACAGCAAGATTCGGTCACAGCGCGACTGTTCTGATTGACGGAAGGATCCTTATCTCCGGCGGCTTTACCTCCTGCGGCAGCAACGGCAAGTGCGCTGCAACTGAAAGCGTTGAAATAATTGACATGGAATCGGGAAAAATCGAAACTCTCGCACCAATGACCGCAAAGCGCGCAATGCACACAACAGTTGCTCTGAACGACGGCAGCGTTCTTTTTATCGGTGGAGTTCAGGGATTCAGCTCAGTACAGCAGGAGAGCGAATTCAAAGACTATCCGCTTCTGCCCTATTCGCAGAGCGGTGCAGTCACAACAATCGAAAGATACATGCCTTCGTATCCGAAATTCAACATGAAGGAAAACGGTTTGGGAACACCTATTGCCAACTATACCGAAGCTGTTTCCACTCCGTCTGAAATTCCTTTCTTAGCATTCCAGAGTGTTCTGACAAAAAAGATTTCAGATACTCAAACAGAAGTATTCCTTGTCGGAGGACTTGATGAAAAAGACGAAAACAACACTCCTTCCAACAAAACTTACAAATTCACGATCACGGACTCCACGGCAGATGACGGTTCAGTTTCTATAAGTGAAGTCTCCGAATTTGAAGAGGTAACAGAATCATCGGAAGAATCTGAAGAAGCCGTTCCGTCACCGATGCTCCTTCCCGCTTTGGCTTACAGCAGCGGTTCGATCCTCGCAGTCGGAGGAAGAAACAACTCTTCAAAATTCGCAGCGTCACTCATTTCAGAAAACAAAAGCGAAAACATAGGAGAAAATTCCGACAACATATTCTTCGCAAACAGTATAGTTTCGGACAGCGCTCTCTATACTTTCGGCGGAATGCCGAACAAATCGGGAGTTCTTGAAAACTCCAAAAACAACGGTGCAACAAGAAAGTGGAATCTTGACGGCTCGATGACAATCTTTGACAAAAGCGAAAACATCCTGAGAAGCTGGAATGCAAATGTAGCTTTTGCGGAAACAGTCCACGATTCCAACAACAACCGCTTTATCGTTATCGGCGGAACTGACGCGGAAGATCTCTATCAGGTAATAAATGCAACGGATTTTGAGCTTTACGGTTCTTCGCCGACCCACAAAATGACTGACAAAAGGATCATGCCGAAAGCCTCTATCGTGCCGGCAGGAGTCATCGGCAACAGACAGATACTCGTCATCACCGGCGGAACAAGCGCTCTCAACAGCTCAGGCTCGGCAGTAAATACCATAAAAATCAATCTTTTATAATTCATCCTCTTAAACTTGTTTTCTTTTAACATATTTCTATAATTGCGCGGTTAATTTTTGATTTGGCAGGTAGGTATGAGAAATTTAATTCCTGATCTTAAACAACTTGGTTACTTCGATATCAATTCCGATAAAAAATCAGGGTCGGTTGACGCTTCTGTTATATTCGTCGATATATCGGGTTTCACGAACATGACAAGACAGCTTATGTCACAGGGAAGCGACGGCGCAGAGACGCTGTCAGTCTTTATGAACACAATATTCAACCCGCTTATTGAAGCAGTCTACAATCTTAACGGATTCATCCTCAATTTTGCAGGAGATGCTTTCACAGCTGTATTTAAGGACGACAACGGCCGGCGCGCAATAACCGCGGCTTTCAATATTCACAAGTTTTTTACCGAAAACCCCTCACTTTACCACAAAGGTCAGGCTTTCAAAATTTCTGCCAAGGCAGGGATTTCAATGGGAAAATTCAACTGGATCGCGGCAAAAGGCGAGGAAAATCTGAGACATTTCCTTTTCTTCGGCGACGTTGTCGATGAAGCTGCCGAGGCTGAACACCACTGCACGGCAAACGACATCTGCATAAACGACAAAGTTTACACCATTCTCAAAAACGACTGCTGCACACACATAAAAGAGGGCGCCTACTTTGTCGACGAGCTTCTCGTTCCGGCTGAAATAAAACCGGCAGCAGCGGAACCTAAGATCGAAGATCTCGAAATTTTCATTCCGCACACCGTCATCGAACAGGAAATTCCCGGAGAGTTCCGCGAAGTCGTCTCTCTTTTCATTTCCTACCAAATCTCCAAAGAGATGTCAGAAATCGAGAAAATGCTTGAATATCTGGCAAGTTACGTCCAGAAATACGGCGGCTACATAAGCGGTTTCGACTTCGGCGACAAAGGAGCTACACTGCTGGCTCTCTTCGGTGCTCCGGTAAGCTACGAAGACAATCTGGAACGCGCTATCGACTGCGTTGCCGAAATCAGGAAAAACTGCAGTACCGAGCTTAGAAGCGGGATCACGCAGGGCGTCGTCTATGCAGGATTCGTCGGAAGTCCGAAACGCGCAGCCTATACGGCTTTGGGGGACAACGTAAATCTTTCGGCCAGAGTTATGATGAAAGCTCCTTACGGGGCCGACTGGATCGCAGGAAAAGCGGCAGAAAGGGCAAGAAGCACATTCGCACTCGAAAGCAAGGGTGATTTCGCTTTCAAGGGGATCGATGTTCCGATCGAAGTCTTTGAAATCAAAGGGCATCTCAAAGTCGAAGAAGAGGCTTCGTTTTCAACTGCTTTTACCGGCAGAGCGGCTGAACTCAGACAGCTTTTCGGAACACGCGACAAATGCCGCGAAAACAACAGGCTTTACTGCTCCACGATCTACGGAGAAGCAGGTATCGGAAAGTCACGTCTGATTTACGAGGTAAGAAAAAATTCCGCCAATGATTTCAGAGTCTTAACCTTAAAGACAGACACGATTCTCAGACAGTCTCTGAATATGTTCACGAACTTCTTCCACACGCTTTTCAACCAGAATGAAAACGCCACGACAGAGGAAAACCATGCGGCTTTCGAAAAGGCATGGGCTGCGCTGTCGGCTGAAATCATTAATAAAAAAGAGGCTTTTGAGGCTTCAAAAGCATATATTGCCGCTCTTGCCGGAATTTTCTGGGAAGGCTCTGTTTACGACATGCTTGATGCAAAAAGCAGATATGAAAACACGATTTATGCAGTATGCGACTTCTTTTCCGCAATAGCCGAAACCAAGCCGCTGATGCTCGTTCTCGACGATATGCATGCGGCAGACAGCGATTCACTCACAATCGCCAGGGCTCTGGTAAAGGCTCTCGATGATTACCCCGTAGCGCTCTACATCATGTCGAGACTCAACGACGACGGCACGAAACCCGAAATTCTCACCAACACCGACGAAAGATTCAACGTAATCGTCATCGACAAGATGCAGAAAAGCGACATTCCGATGATGATAAAAAATATTCTGGGAGAAAAGGGAAACCGCGAACTTAACGACTTCGTATTTTCACGTACCGACGGCAACCCGTTCTTTATCGAACAGCTCGTCCTCTTCATGAAGGACAAGAAATATATCCAGAAAACCGGAAAGAGCTATGCGCTCACCAGCAACAAGGCAGAAGTTCCGAGCGGTGTCAATTCGCTGCTCGTCAGCCGTCTCGACAGGCTTTCGCAGCACCTGAAAGACCTCGTTTTCAGGGCTTCGGTTCTCGGCAACAATATCGACCTTCTTGTTTTGAACGATATAGCACAGGATCAGGACAAACTTAACATCCCGAATCTGCTCAAAGAAGGAGTCAACGAACTCGTCTGGAACGAGGCTTCGTCACTGCTCTACTCTTTCAGGCACGCACTTCTCCGCGATGCGGCGTATTCGATGCAGCTCAAAGCGCGCTTAAAAGAGATCCACAAAAAAGTCGCCAACGCTATCGAGAAAAATTACAAAGACGAAGAAAAATTCTTTTCCACTCTCGCTTTCCACTATGAAAAGGCTGAAGATTTGGGAAAAGAGATAATTTATCTCAAAAAAGCCGCCGACTACGCAAAATCGCAGTATCACAATCAGGAAGCCGAGAAAATGTACGAAAAGCTCCTGACTATTCTCAAAGACGAAAAAGAGATAATCAAAGTCGGTCACAGCCTCGCGCAGGTTTACCAGATCGAAGGAAAATGGGATCTTACCGAGAAGCTGTTCAAAGAGAGTCTTGAACGCTCGCAGAAGATCGGCGACGAACTTCTCATTGCAACGAGTATGAAGGAACTCGCCAACATGATGCTGCAGAAAGGACGTTACGACGAGGCCAATCCGCTCCTGGATGAGGCCGAAAAACTTTATACAAAACTCGACAACACAAAAGGCAAATGCGATGTCGAAGGTTACCGCGGACTTATCCATTATTACAAAGGCGAACTTGACGATGCAGTAGAACATTTCACCGAAAAGCTCCGTCTTGCCGAAATTATCAACGACAAATCGGCGAAAGCACTTTCCTACCGCTATATGGGCGGTGTTGCATACTACCGCGGAGACTATCAGAAAGCACTTCAGCACTACAAGAATCAGCTTAAAATTTCGAAAGAAAACGAGAATCTGCTTGATGTGGCCGTTGCTGAAAACAACATCGGTCTTATATATTCCTACCTCAACGACTTTAAAAACGCGGCGAAATTCTACAGACGTGCTCTTGAAACCTACAAGAAAGTGGGCATCAGACAGTACATCTGCTACACGTCGAACAACCTTGGAGAACTCAAATACTGGCTCGGTGAATACGAAGAAGCGAAGTCGCTCATCGAAGACCAGCTTGCAATCGCTACCGAACTCGGAATCCGCAGACATGTCGCACTTGCACACCTTATTCTCGGTAACATCGCGAAAAAAGAGGGAAATTTCGAAAAATCAGAGGAACATTACCTCCAGGCGATCACTATTGCGAAAGAGCTCAATGCAAACAACATCCTTTGCGAATTCATGTTTGAATACGCGCACCTCCTTTTCTGCATGAAACAATACGACAAAGCCGACGAGGTCAACCAGGAAGCAGGAAAAATAATTGTCGAAGTCAACCGCAAGGATCTTCAGTTCAAAAATACGCTTCTTCAGTGGAATATAACCGCGCTCAAAAAACCGGCAGAGGCGATCGAAGAGATCAAAAAGATGATAACCGACGACACAACCGAAGCAAACCGCGCCGATGCCTGTGTCGCACTCTTCCTGCTGACACATGATGAGCATTACCGTGAAGAGGCAGTAAAACTGATATCGCCGCTCTACGAAACCGCTCCGAAAATAATCTACAAAGAGGCTTTGGATCTGCTGAAAGCAAAATAGCCAATCCGGCTGATTTTATTAAACAAACGTGGTACGAATCTACACAGCCGTACCTTTTTCAGATATTTTTCGCGAAGAATTCCTTTATTTTTTCAGCGACAAAAGTGACTTCTTCAACACCTAAATGTTCGCCTATCGGAAGCGAAAGAAGAGTTTTGGATTCTTTGACTGCGCGGTAGTTGCGGCTGTAATTCAAATGTTCGGCAAAAACAGGCTGCTCCGGCAGAGAAAGCGGATAGTGAATGCCGGTTTCAATGCCGGAATTTTTCAAATATTCCCGCAGGTTATCACGTTTTTCGGTTTTTATGACAAACAAGTGCCAAGCGTCCAGGGTTTCAGGATGTATTTTGGGAAGAACGATTTCCGAAACAGCGGAAAGCTGGTCAACATACATTTTTGCGACTGCATTTCTTGCCGCAACCCACTCGTCAAGATGTTTCAGCTTGATATTGAGGACTGCCGCCTGAAGAGTATCCATTCTTGAGTTTATACCGGCAAACTCGTGAAAATACTTTTGTGATCTTCCGTGGTTACAGAATTTGCGCGCTTTTTCTGCAAGTTTTTCATCATTGAGAATTATTGCTCCGGCATCTCCCGCAGCGCCCAGAACTTTTCCCGGATAAAAACTGAAACCTGCGCCGTCAGCCAAAGTTCCGACCTTTTTTCCGCGGTAAGTCGCGCCGTGAGCCTGAGCCGCATCCTCGAAAAGTTTCAAATTATGTTTTTCAGCGATTTTTTTAAGAGATTCCATATCGGCAGGATGCCCGTAAAGATGAACTGCAATTATTGCGCAGGTATTCTGATTTATTAAAGATTCCACGCTTTCAGGCGAAATCGTGAAATCTTCGGAAATATCGGCAAAAACCGGTTTAAGACCGTTTGAAATGACCGCTTCGGCAGTCGCAACGAAAGTGTTTGCAGGAAGGATCACTTCACTTTCGAAAGGAAAATCGTGGACTTTAATGAGCGCACTCAGCGCATCTGTTCCGTTTCCGCAGGAAATACAGTGACTTGCGCCGCAATAAGCCGCAAAATCAGACTCAAATTTTTTAACTTCAGCCCCTTTTATGAAGTCAGCTTCGGCAAAAACAGCCTGCACAGCCGGATCGATTTCGCTTTTGAGCAGAGAATACTGCTTTTTGAGATCTAAAAATTTTATTTCCATAGTGTTTTTACGCATTTACAAGATGGTTTGTCGCAAATTCGGGCTCACTCGTGACATTGAGACCGAGTTTTCTGAGCCCCATTTCGTCACCCGGAGTCGGGATGTGGGTGAGATGGACTTCGCAGCCGCGCAGATCTTTGAGTTTTTCCATCGCAAAAGCGGCCGACGGGTTGAACGCCGCGCTTATCGCGATCGCAGTCAAAGTCTCTTCAAGGTCAAGACTGACATTTCCGCGCATGAAAATATTCTGCTTCAGGTGAGCCACCATCTCCATGATGTGATCGGGAATAAGCGGGATTTCCTTAGGGATCCCGGCAAGTTTTTTGATCGCATTAAGGACCATAGCCGAAGCTGCATGCAGGAAAGGAGAGTTGCTTCCCATCACGAATTCGCCGTTTTTGAGCTCGATCGCGGCCCCCGAATAAACACCGTCATTGCCTTTCCCGTCTTTGCTTTTTGCATCGAAAGCAGCCTTTTTAGCATATTCGGAAACAGCTCTGTCAGAAGGTTTTGCGCCTATATTTTTCATAATCATTTCAGCACGTTGTGCAGTTTCTTCGTTAGTCAGTCCCATAGCGTAGTCGCAGGCGTAGCGGTAGTATCTGCGGATGATCTCCTGCTTCGAAGCCTCCTGCACCGCTTCATCATCGATTATGCCGAAACCTGCACGGTTGACGCCCATATCGGTAGGTGATTTGTAGACCGAAGGCTGTCCTGTGATCTTTTCGATTATCCTTTTTACAAGCGGGAACGCCTCAAGGTCGCGGTTGTAGTTGACCGCAACTTCGCCGTAGGCCTCGAAATGGAAACTGTCCATCATGTTGACGTCCTTGAGGTCGCAAGTCGCCGATTCGTAGGCAACATTGACAAGGTGCTTGAGCGGCAGACTCCAGATCGGGAAAGTCTCGAATTTCGCGTAACCAGCCTTCACGCCGCGCTGATTCTCGTGGTAAAGCTGGCTTAAGCATGTCGCGAACTTGCCGCTTCCCGGCCCGGGACCGGTAACGACGACTATCGGTTTCTCTGTCTCGATGAATGCGTTTTTGCCGTAACCTTCGGGACTTACGATAGTATCGACATCTGTCGGATAACCTTTTGTAAAGCTGTGAGTGTAGACTTTTACACCGCGCCTCTCGAGCTTGTTTTTGAAAGCCTCGGCAGCCGGCTGACCGTTGTAGCGCGTAATAACGACAGCACGCACCGTGACACCGCGGTCTGTGAAATCGTCGATCGTCCGCATCGTGTCGGCATCGTAGGAAACGCCGAAATCAGCACGGATCTTTCTTTTTTCGATATCGCCTGCGTAGATGCACATAATGACCTCGGCATCGTCCTTTATCATCTGCAGAAGGCGCATCTTGACGTTGGGATCAAAGCCCGGCAGAACACGCGCCGCATGGTAGTCGTACATGATTTTTCCGCCGAATTCCAAGTAAAGTTTGTTGTTGAACATCTTCACGCGCTCTAAGATCTCGCGTGACTGCTCCTGAAGATACTTTTCGTTGTCGAACCCGATTTTAAAGACCATTTTTCCCCCCGCTTTTTAAACTCCGGAACGACAGAAAAACATTCTGCCACCGAAGAATGCAACTCAAAAAACTCTGAAACGGGATTCAATATATAGAAAAAAATTTTTTCAAGGCAAGGAAAAAATCACTTTTCGGGAAACTTTTCAGTTCAGGTCTCTGACCAGATTTCTGATCCACTTTTTCGAGACGTAGCGTTTGAAGCCCCAGGCGAATTTTATGGCCTCCTCGATCTTTCCGAGAGCGAGGACCCAATACAGCGGAAGATGGAAAAATACTGCTCCGGCGAAAGAAACGGGGACTGAAACGAGCCAGAGTGCACCAACATCAATGAGAAAGGCCGCCTTCGTGTCGCCGCCACTGCGTAAGATACCGACAATATTGAGATTATTGAACGCAACTACCGGCAGGAAAAATATCCAGACGAGGGTGCTTTTATAGGCAAGATCGTAAACATTTTCAGATATATTATAAACAGAAAGGATCGGGGTTGTGAAGAGAAAGACTAGAAGCGAGAGAAAAACACCGGTCAAGATCGAAAGTTTCACAAGTCTCACGGAAGTGCGCCAGACTTTCTCTGCCTCGATATCGGCTCCGATGTCGTGACCCAGGACGACTGCGCCGGCGTTTCCTATCCCTATGAAAGCGGCGAAGAAAAGTTTAGTCACGCTGTCCGAAATATTGAGCGCGGCAATCGACTCGGTACCCAGTTTTGCATAGATCCAGTTGAGCGCCAGAATACCGAAAGCCCACGTGATCTCATTGAAGAAAACAGGAGCAGATGTGACGAGAAGCTGTTTCAAAAGATCTTTTTTCGCACTTACGAGCTCGCTGAACTTGGCAGCTGCGGCAAGTTTTCCGATGTAGGCGTAGGCAAGCGTGAACGCGGTCTCGGCAACTCTTGCGATAAGTGTCGCAAGTGCGGCGCCCTCTATTCCCATCGCAGGGAAACCGAGGTGACCGAAAATCAGAATCCAGTTGAAAACAATGTTTATGACAAGCGCCATGGCGCACGAATAGACCGGAAGGCGCGGACTGTCGGTACTCCTCAGAACGACCTGATAAATAAAAGAAATCGCGGTAAAAATATAGCTCCACGAAACGATTTTCAGGTATTCACAGGCATATTTCACGACCGGCACATCGTTTGAAAACAAGCCGACGATCGCTTCAGGAAAGAATCTCGCCCCGGCAAAAGCGGCAAGCGAAACGCATATTCCAAGCCCTAAGATCACACCCATGACGCGCCGGAGATTGAGGAGATCACCTTTGCCGTAGAACTGCGAAACGAAGATCTGACCGCCGCTTCCCATTCCGAAAAGAAAGAGGATCAATAGAAACATGAGCTGGTTGCTTATTCCCAGAGCCGCGATAGCCTCTTCGCCGAGCTGCCCCACCATGAAGACATCGGCCATATTTATAGCTGAGATCATAAGATTGTGGATCGCGATCGGAACCGCGATGCCGAGGACTCGTCTGTAGAAACCTGATTCCATCTCTTTCCGCCGAAGTCTGACCAACACCGTTTTTTAGCAGGCATACCGGGCTAAAGCAAGAAAACTTGCCGCCAACGCGCCCCGGATCTTGCCGAGCCGCCACAAGCTTGTCGATATTACGAGATATCGACGGCGGCAACGGAATTACGGTAACTGAGACGGCTTCTTGACGATTCCCCGATCCTGTGTTAAAAAACAGCGCATTCGGCTCATGGAGGAAAAATGACGACAATGCCCGAAATCACGGAACTTATTGCAAAACTCAGAGACGAAAGAAATCTCCCGGATGAAGGTCTCTCAACTCTCATTGACTGCGAAGAAGCAACAGAAAATTTAGGTCTCGAAGCCGACAAAGTAAGAAGAAAAATCTACGGCGACGCTGTTTACATCCGCGGTCTGATCGAAATGACGAACTACTGCAGAAACGACTGCTACTACTGCGGGATCAGGCGCAGCAATACAAGCGCGACAAGATACAGGCTCACTGAAGAGGAGATCATGGAGTGCTGCCGTGAAGGTTACGGCCTAGGGTTCCGCACTTTCGTGCTTCAGGGAGGCGAAGACTTATATTTCAACGACGAAAGAATGTGTGCAATCGTTGCAGATATCAGGAAAAACTTCCCCGATGTCGCGATAACGCTTTCTTTGGGTGAAAAAACGAGAGAAAGCTATCAGAAACTTTTCGATGCCGGCGCAAACCGCTATCTTCTGCGCCACGAGACCGCCGACAACGGGCATTACCACAAAATCCATCCGGCAGAACTCTCGCCCGAAAACAGAAAAAGATGCCTTTTCGACCTCAAGGAAATCGGTTATCAGGTCGGTTCAGGCTTTATGGTGGGCTCCCCTTTCCAGACCACGGCAAATCTTGTCGCAGACCTGCGTTTTCTGCAGGACTTAGACCCTGACATGATCGGTATCGGTCCTTTCATCCCGCATGAAAAAACACCGTTTGCCGACAAAAAGCAAGGCGAACTTACGCTCGTTCTGAGAATGGTTTCGATCCTCAGAATGATGTTCCCGCATGCGCTTCTTCCGGCTACGACTGCTCTCGGAACGATCCATCCGCAGGGGCGAGAGCTCGGATTAAAAGCGGGCGCGAACGTCGTCATGCCGAATCTCTCGCCGGTTTCGGTGAGAAAACTTTACGATTTATACGAAAACAAAATATGCACGGGTGAAGAATCGGCGCAGTGCCGCGGATGCCTGGAAATGCGCGTTACGAATGCCGGTTATCACATCGTCACCGATATCGGAAACGTCAAAAGGAGTGAAAAATGAATATCTGCGAACTTCAGCAGGAGATCCTGCGAATCAAAAAAGAGAATGATGTCTGTGTATTAGCCCACAGCTATCAGGCAAGAGAAATAACGGAAGTAGCCGATTTTACAGGAGATTCCTTTCAGCTCAGCGTCAAAGCGAAAGACGCTCCGCAGAAAACTGTCGTTATGTGCGGCGTCAGATTCATGGCTGAAACGGTGAAACTGCTTTCCCCTGAAAAAACAGTCTATCTCGCAAATCCGACCGCAGGATGTCCGATGGCGGAACAGATGGATAAAGACATAATTTCGGAAGTGAAAAAACAGTATCCCGACTACACAGTCGTAGCCTACATCAACACGACGACTTCGCTCAAAACGATCTGCGATGTCTGCGTAACTTCTTCTTCGGCAGTAAAAATCGTTAAAAAGCTCGAAAATAAGAATATCCTTTTCATTCCGGACTGCAATCTCGGTGCTTTCGTTGCAAAACAGGTCCCCGAAAAGAATTTCAAACTTTTAAACGGCGGCTGCCCGACCCACGCGAAGATCTCTGCTGAAAGCGTCCACAAGGCGAAGTCGGCTCATCCTGACGCGCTCGTTCTCGTCCATCCCGAATGCAAGCCCGAAGTCACAGAACTTGCAGACTACATCGGTTCGACGTCAGGTATCATGGATTTTGCAAGAAAATCTGACAAAAACGAATTTATAATCGGAACCGAAATCAGCATAGCAGAGCATCTTTCGTACGAATTTCCCGATAAAAACTTCTACCCGCTTGCTCAGAACCTCATCTGCCAGAACATGAAGGCTACCAATTTGGTAGACCTTTACAACGCAGTCCGCGGAAGAGGCGGAGAAGAGATAAAACTCGACTGCGACACGATCGAAAAAGCGCGCCGCTGCATCGACAGAATGATAGAATTAGGCTGAAACTAACTGCAAAAAAATCTTAAAAATATAATCTTTTTTCCGTTTCTGAAAAAAATATAAAAGGGGATTGGGGGGACGCATTTCAAAAATATAATTCAGATATTTATATTGAAAAAAGAACCTAAGAAGCGTTAAAAAACGCTGTCGGGGAAAAAACCGAAATGCACCTAACGGTCAAAATCGGAAATCCGATTGAGGTCCCCCCACGTGATAGAACGTTCAATAATAACTGATAAAAATTAAATTTCAACTGAAAAAATGATTTTTTTTCATTATTTTACAAAAAAAATAGCATATCTTAGGTTAATTTAATATCATTTAAGGCATTCTGTTTTTAATAGGAGTTTGCAATGAATAATTCTTTTGTAGGACACGATGCCGAGCTCACGGTGTTGAAACCGGTAAAGAACCTCTCTGTTACAAGATTTTCAGACTCGGTCTTTTTTGCCGAAGCTGACGGAAATTTCGTGAAGCTCGATTTTTTAGAGCAGAGACTTCTCTCTGAATTTGACGGCAAAAACACTTTGGCGGACATCACGGCATCAAGGTTGGAAAAGGGTGACACGTCAGTTTTTGACAGGCTGATAACGCTGATCGAAAAACTGAACGAAAACGATCTGCTTGATCCTGAATGTGCCGCAGGACTCAAAAAATCGGCACACAAAAAGGCTTTTTACGAAAAAACGCTGGCCCAGAAAGAGCTTAAGCCTTCGTCCTTTCTTGCTTTGGCGGGAAAGATCCTAACCTCGCTTCCAGTTCTCATAATCATGTTCATTCTTTCGGTCTTCTCCTTCCTTGCGCCTTCGCTGAAAGGTGTGAACGTTCTTACTTCCGTCACGCATGGAGCGGTCGGACTAGGTACTGCATACCTTCTGGCACTTTTTTTCATCCTCGTTTTCCTGTTTGCGATCCTCTCTCTGCCGGCAGTATTTTCTGCAGCTGATCTTGCAGCACACGGCATCACACCGCGTCTCACACTCAAAAACAAATGCGGATTTTTCTATCTCGAAGCCTCTTCCGCACAGATAATCGGAAAAGGACGCGCCGCCGCACTCAAACATTACGCAATGATACTTCTTACCCCTTTTGCGGTATCTGGACTTACTGCTCTTTTGTGGCAGTCCGGAATAGCACGCCCCGTTATGGCAGTCATGAACGTGATATCAGCCGCATGCGGACTTATCGCTCTTTCCCCGATAACCACATCCCCGCTTTCAATGATCATAGATTTTTTCATGCCCGGAAGCGGAAAATCATTCAACTATGCAAGGAAACGCTTCATAAAAGACATTTTCGGCTTGTCGAAACTGTCTCCTGAAACGGAAAGGATGATGATTCTGTCAAGTTTCGGGTTAGTTTGGATATACTTCGTCTACAGCTATTTCTGGAGTGTCGCCAGATCGACGATGAGCTACCTTTTTTCCGATTTCTACACTTCTTACACAAGCGGCGACATCGTTTCCGAAATACTCATCGCACTGACGCTTCTCCTTATGATAACTCCGGCGATAGCAGCACTCACCGGCTTTATCACGATCGCTTTAGGAAACATCGGATCAGTCGTTGCCACCCCGCTTGTAAAAATGCGTGACCTTGCAGGAACGATCACGGCGAAAGCGGTACCTGCGACAGAAGAAATAATAGGTTTTTTAAAAGAAATCCCTCTTTTTGCGGAACTCAGTGACGAAGATCTGACCGAACTCTGCAAGCACATAAAACTTCGCCGCTTTATGAAAAATTCGCCGATAGTCCGTCAGGGAGACAAAGGAGACAACTTCTACACGATAGTTTCGGGCAAAGCTAAGATCGTCGTTACAGGAAACAACGGAGTTGAAAAAACTTTGGGAACACTTTCGACAGGCGATTCTTTCGGCGAAACAGCGCTTATCGAAAAGGGTCCGCGCACGGCAAGCATCATAACGCTTTCGCAGACAGCAGTTTTTGAAATAAGCCGCGAAGGTTTTGAAAAATTCTTAGCATCGAATGCCGAAAACAGAGAAAAAATCACCGGCAAAATACGCCTCGGAAAGATGCTCCTCGCTTCGTCCGTCTTCTCTTTCATGAGCCAGAAACAGATTTCATACCTGATAAAGAATCTCAAACCGGAAAAGATAAAAGCGGGAACAGTCGTTTTCAAACAGGGCGACGAAGGAAACAAATTCTACCTCATTCAGGAAGGGAACATCCATCTCGAACGCTTCGACAACTCGCTGAAAACTCTTGACATCATCCTGAAACCAGGCAATTTCTTCGGTGAAATGGCACTTGTTAAAAATATTCCGAGGACAGCTACTGCCGAAGCGGTCAGCGATTCGATTCTCTTCACTTTGGACAAGGAAAGTTTCTGTAACGTTATCGGAAGCACTCTTTCCGGCGGTCGGGAACTAGATTCGCTTATCAATAAAAGAGCTGAACAACTTGGAGCGGAGGTAATAAAATCATGCTCGCGAAATTAATCGGCATCTGCGCCACGATATTCATACTCGGAAAATTCACCGGAATAGGCGGAGAACAGATGCAATACTTCATGAACATCGTCAAAATCACACTGACACAGCATGAAGTCAATTCGATCGCCCACCAGATCTACGGAACGACCATTGTAGACGGCAGGATCACCGACCAAAGCGACGAAAGATGGGCTGCATATATCCGCGCAAACATGAAAGCAGACATTCCGGGACGCGATCCGGCCAAGGATTATTGGGACGTATTTTACGAAATCCGCGAAGTTGACCAGGTTCCCGGACTTTCAAAGGAAGGATTCATCGTAAGAAGCTGCGGACCGGACACATTGGAAAATACCGAAGACGACATAACTTCAGGTTACGAGTACAACCATTAAGAGTACTATCCCTGAAATCACCTGCACTCCGCATACACTCCCGGCGTTCCGTTTTCAATTTCCGACTGACACTTTCTGCCGCTTGCATCAGTTGTAAAAGAATAACCTTTATCTGTTTTGAAACTGCCCGGATCGGCCTCTGCGACAAGAGTTCTCGCACCGTCGGTGTCGCACAGGATCTGTACAGACTCGCTGCCTGTGAGCCCGGCATCGGCTATAGTGGTGTCGTCAACGATGAGCCAGAGCGCTGAAGCCGGCAGAATATCTCCGAAAGCAGCTTCGTTCCCGGTTATCACGGCAACATCTCCTGCCCGTAGAATCAGTTCGTCCCCCTCGTTTTTTGCGGCAAGAGGATCGATCCCCTTTCCGTCGTTTTTGTCGTCGATAAAACAGTTCGAAAGGTCAAAATCCATTGCGCTGTAGTTGTAGATTTCGACGAATTCCCAGCTTTTCTGCGGCTCAAGCGACGGGGTGTGCATGATTTCGGAAATCATTATGTGCGGAGAGGCTTCCTCTGTTTCAACGGCGAAAGTACGGATCACTTTGCCTGCTGTCGTCCAGATCTCGGCTTTTACTTCATATTTTTTCTCGGCTTCAAGCCCGTCAATTACAGCAGTACACCCTCTGCTGCATATAGAATAACTGTTGTCAAGAACAAGAGCGATCACCGAATCCCCTTTTACAGAAAGAGAAAAAGTCGTATCTGTAACCGCTGTATCGAACAAAACTTCCGATTTTCCGGGCTCCGCAGAAGCAAGATTTATCTTCACGTTTTCAAGCTCGTAGTCGCGCTCGGCAGATTTTGCCTTTTTAACAGTGAACGAATCAACAGTTTTCGAAAAAAGAAAAACATACCAATCTTCAAGTTTCATCATATCTTCAGGCCTTGGTTCCACATCGGAAAACTTGATTTCCACCTCACTGTCAAAACGGACTGCGACGGTCATACTTTTTGAATCGTCGGGAATGATTTCGGCAACTTCGGGCAGTTTTTTGCCTGTTTCGTAAAAAAGTTCCTTTATTTCTTTGTTTTCAGAGAATTTTTCTCCGGTCATAAGAGGTCTGTTGTCATACGATTTGAGAGCCGAAGTCATCGTTATGAAAATGTTGTCTTCGGCAGGGAGCGGCGGCAGAACAGTTACCGTGTCGCCTGAAACCCCGATTGATTCGAGCTTTCCCAAGTTTTCAGAAGAAACTGAAAAACCTGACGTGACTGAATTCGGATTCACATCGGAATTGAACTTAAAAACCAGTTTTTCTTCGGGGTAATAAACCCTGTTTTCGGGTTCTTCGACACATCTGAAAGGTGCATAAACATTAGGTTCGGGGGCATCTATGCCGCATGAGACACAAAAAATCACAAAAATTGCAGGGAAAAGCGTTTTTCTCATTTCTTTTTACCGCATGAATAAAGGTCAAAACCGGTATATGACTTAAGCCAGCCGTTGTTTTTCCTGTCAATTATCCTGAAAACTATCATCTGTTCTTCCGGAATTTTTATTTCCAGACTTTCTGCCGCCTTCATCATTGCCGAAAAATAGTAGACACTGCTTAAGCGCTCGATCATTTCTATCCGCATGAGGTAAAGTTTGTGCTCCTGCTCGCCGAACTTTATCGTGTCCGGGTTGTAAAGCAGTTTTTTCAGGTCGAAACTTATTTTTCCGCCGACTTCGTAAGACTTCAGATCACCGTAAGTCGTGTTATTGTCATCGGGTCCGACCGTGATGTAATCCTTACCTACAGCAATGTTGTTACGCTGGTAGAGGTAGAGCTTTTCGTCGCTTTTATACTTCCCCCAGAAACTTATTTCGGGCAGAAGTCCGGCAACGCGGGTGTTTTTGCGCGCCGAAACGACCGCTTTTTCCAAATCGGCGACACTGCGCAGAGCTTTTTCAATCATTTCGTCAAGAGCGATGCAGCTGTAATCGTTTTCCAAAGATTCACTTGTCACATCATATCCTTTCAGAAAAGCAGCCAGAGCTTCGATAGGAGAAACTTCGGCGCAAAAAAGCTCACTCGTCAGAGACAACAAAAGGATCACCGTAATCGACTTCAAAAGGGTCTGCGCCGACAACGAACGGATCGCCGTCATCCACAACAAAAGGGTCTGTAAAATCGATGGAAAACTCTTCATCGGCATCGTCCTCCTCCTCAAGCATGTAGTTTATCTGATTTCTTATTTCGCCTATTTCGCTCGCCGAAAGCACCGCACTGCTGAATTCGGGAATAAAAAATGAATTCTTTTTTGCTTCATCCTTCGATTTGTTGAAATCGACAGCCAGGTTGCAGAACCAGCCGTAGTGGAAAGTACCGGCTTCCCGTGTTATGTGCATTTCAGCCTCTAACACAATATTAAATACGATCAAAATTTTTATCAGTCCTATTCCGGCAGCCAATTCACTATTTCTAAATAAAAAAAGCAAAATAACAGATAGATAAATATTGCAAATTTTATAAAAGTCAATAATTTTTCAAACTGAAAATAAAATTTTGCCGAAATGCATAATTATATTTTGGTTTTTGAGTTTTGCAGAAAAATATTTTTTTGAATAATTGTCTTAAATCAAATGGAACTATTCGTTTTGACCGGTGTAGTCACGACCCGGAACTACGATGACGACATCTCTCATGTCAAGGAATGCGCCGTCACCCAGGACGCTTATCGTTGCAGTGAAAACCTTCGATTCGTAAGATTCGTTTTTGTAGAAATTATTTTCAAATGTCACGTCAAAAGTGACTTCCTGACCCGGTTTGACATTCGGAAATGTTTCGGGACTTATCGACTTCACGAACTTTGTGGTATCCTCAAGCCCGAATTCGTTCGGAACATGCTTTACTTTTGTCGTGATATCTATCTGAATGTTGTTAGTAAGAGCGATAACGGCATCAACGATAGCGTTGGAAAATCCCGTTCCGTCGGCATTGACAGGGAAGTTGAAACGCGTTCCGGCACCGTCATTAGACCCTGTACCGTCCGAAATATAGTTGAAATCGCTCGTTGCGTTTCCTGAATCGAGACCGATGAATTTTGCGTTTATCGCATTCATCTTTGCAACCGCCATATCGCGGGTCGTTCTGGAACCGTCTTTCCAATCGCACCAGTCGCCGTCGGCAAAATCTTCATCGCTCGCCATGATGAATATCGGCAGAGACTCAGCTCTGAAGCACGCACCGCCGATATCGCCGGGATAAGCGGAACAGTCTGGCGGATTTATAGTGACGCTTTCGGTTGAAGTTCCGAGTGAACAGCTTCCGAATACATCTCCGGGAAGTTTCACCTTTTCATATTTGTATTCTCCGCTTGCAGCAGCCCAAAGTGCCAGATTGTGGTATTCTTCCGATCCGCCGCTTGTGCTTATTCCGTCAACCGCGTTTTTAACAGCGTCAGCATCCATAGTTACCGGCTGTGCAAGTGAGTATGTCTGACTCTCCAAAGTTCCGAATTTTACAAGACCGAAAGCAGAATCGGGAATAGCGGAGCGGACACCGTCGATAATAGTTGATTTTATTCCTTCTTTCAAATTGGCGTGCTCTTCCGACATTGAACCGGAAAGGTCAACCATGATGAGAACGTCGACTTTCTGAATGTCGGTACTGAAATTAAGATGCCGCACTTCCGGTTCACCGTTATAGGGGAGAATAACATAAAAAGTGTCAGGCGAGATCACGCTCTCAGCATCGTTCGGATCGCTTCCCAGAATAAATTCGCTGTTGTCATCAAAACTGTCGCCGTCGCTGTCTTGATGTTTCGGGTTCGTGCCGATTTCGTACTCGATTTTATCTGAAAGACCGTCGCCGTCGCTGTCATAATCAAGGAAATCAGGAATTCCGTCACCGTCGCTGTCGAGCGGAGGCATCATTCCGTCATTTTCAATCAAATCAGAGACACCGTCACCGTCGCTGTCGTCGTCTATAAAATTCGGGATCCCGTCTTTGTCTGCATCTCCGAGACCTTCATAAACATCCGGAATACCGTCATTATCACTGTCTGTATCAAGATAATCGGGCTTGCCGTCACCGTCGCTGTCAACACACGGAACGGAAAAACACTCATCAGAATCCAGTAGACCGTCGCCGTCACTGTCATAGTCACGGAAATTCGGCAAACCGTCACCGTCTGCATCTTCTGTTCCTTCGAATGCAT
>CAJOMF010000035.1 GCA_905235605.1 uncultured bacterium | reverse complement strand
CGGGAATGCGAAAATGAGCGAGTTTCAGGCGGCGATGGGGATTTGCAACCTGCGTCATCTTGAAGGGGAAATCGCAAAACGGAAAGCTGTGGTCGAGCGTTATTTCAGTCACCTTGACGGAGTGAAAGGGATAAAACTCTGCAAACCTGATAGTGACGTAACTCCGAATTACGCATATTTCCCTGTTGTTTTTGACGGTTTCACAGCTTCAAGAGATGAAGTTTTCGCGAAACTTGCAGAAAACGGAATAATCGCGAGGAAATATTTCTACCCGCTTACAAACACATTTGACTGCTACAAAAATCTTCCTGGTTCAGGGGCGGAAAAAACGCCGGTCGCCGCATACTTTGCCAACAGAGTGCTGACTTTGCCGCTTTACGCCGACCTGACCAAAGAAGATGTTGACAGGATCTGCGGAATAATTTTGGAAAGGAGATAAAAATGAAAGGAATCATTCTTGCCGGCGGCAAAGGAACAAGGCTTTATCCGATGACAAAGGCTGTTTCGAAGCAGCTTCTGCCGATCTACGACAAACCGCTGATCTACTATCCGCTTTCGATCCTCATGCTTGCCGGGATCCGCGAAGTGCTGATCATTTCGACTCCTGAAGATACGCCGCTTTACGAAAGGCTTCTCGGCAGCGGGAAAAAGCTCGGAATGAAGTTTTCTTACAAGGTACAGGAAACACCGCGCGGACTTGCCGACGCCTTTATTTTAGGTGAGGATTTCATCGGGGATGACAGCGTATGCCTGATTCTTGGCGACAATGTTTTCTATGGCCAGGATATGACAAAAATGCTTAAGAAAGCGATGGAAAACAAGGTCGGAGCGACGATCTTCGGCTATCCGGTGAAAGATGCGCGCTCGTTCGGCGTGGTCGAATTCGATCAGAATCACAAGGTAGTCTCCATCGAGGAAAAACCTGAACATCCGAAAAGCAGCTACGCCGTTCCCGGGCTTTATTTTTATGACAACCGCGTTGTGGAGATAGCTAAAAACGTGAAACCTTCGGCACGCGGAGAGATCGAGATCACGGCAGTAAACAACGCATATCTTGAAATGGGCGAACTTAACGTCACCCTGCTCGGACGCGGCATGGCATGGCTCGATACCGGAACTCCGGCAAATATGCTGAAAGCGGCTGAATTTGTCGAGGCGGTTCAGGACAGGCAGGGATTTTACGTCTCCTGCATCGAGGAGATCGCATGGCGGCGCGAATTTATCACGCGTGAGCAGCTTAAAGAGATCGGCGAAGAACTCAAAATGACCGACTACGGCCAGTATCTGCTTTCGATCACGGAAGAAAAATAGGAGGAAACAATGCAGAAAACGGTTTTTGTTACAGGCGGTGCGGGATTTATCGGCAGCAACTTCATATTCTACATGCTGAAAACGCATCCCGGCTACAAAATAGTTTGTCTTGACAAACTCACTTACGCCGGAAATCTCAGTACTCTCAAAAACGTGATGGATGATCCGAATTTTACTTTCGTGAAGATAGATATCTGCGATAGAGAGGGAATATACAGACTCTTTGAAGAGAAAAAGCCCGACATCGTCGTCAACTTCGCGGCTGAGAGCCACGTCGACAGAAGCATCGAAGATCCTTCGGTATTTTTGCAGACAAATATCATTGGAACAAGTGTTCTCATGGATGCATGCAGGAAATACGGGATAGAGCGCTATCATCAGGTCTCGACCGATGAAGTCTACGGCGATCTTCCGCTTGACAGACCTGACCTTTTCTTTACCGAAGAGACTCCGATCCATACGAGCAGTCCCTACAGCAGCAGCAAAGCAGGCGCAGATTTGCTTGTTATGGCGTATCACCGCACTTTCGGACTTCCGGTGACGATCTCAAGATGTTCAAACAACTACGGTCCTTATCACTTCCCGGAAAAACTGATCCCGCTGATGATAGCCAACTGCCTGAACGACAAACCGCTTCCAGTCTACGGCGAAGGACTCAACATCCGCGACTGGCTTTATGTTGAAGACCACTGCAAGGCGATCGATCTCGTCATCCACAAAGGGCGTGTCGGGGAGGTCTACAACATCGGCGGTCACAACGAGATGTGCAATATCGACATCGTAAAACTCATCTGCAAAGAACTCGGCAAACCTGAAAGCCTGATAACCCACGTGAAAGACCGCCTCGGCCACGACATGCGCTACGCGATCGACCCGACGAAGATCCACAACGAACTCGGCTGGCTGCCCGAAACCAAATTTGCCGACGGAATCAAAAAAACGATAAAATGGTATCTTGACAACCGTGACTGGTGGGAAGAGATAATCAGCGGCGAATACCGGAACTACTACAAGAAAATGTATGAGGGAAGGTAATTAATATAATGCTCAAGCATTTCTAAAGATAATTTTTCAGTTGAATGTTGAGTAATTAGATTTTATCTATTAGGAGCTGCTAAAACATACGGTTTGCCGGTATCATTTAAGCAGTTTTGAATTCATAGAAAAAGCGACCATTAGAGTGTGATGGAGTGAGAGGACGGCATCTTGGAATTTTTGATTCTTTTCGAGTTCTTCAACTTTTAACCCCAACTTTTTTGCATATTCGTAGTCAAAATGCCGTGCATGGTTTAAAGTGTTTGAACTTGAATTAAGCACTTTTATAATCTTGTCTATTTAGGGCGCAACTTTTTTCGGTTCCCTTGTTGTCAATGATCTTGAACGGTTTAAAAAGAATTGCGACGCGATAATCGCGAACCGCTACGACAAAGTTCTCGACGACGTTGAAGACAAAGTCTATACAAGAGATCTGTTCAGGAGGGATTAAAAAAACAAACTCATTCTATAGCTGGCAAGCAGTTCTGGACAAAAAATCCTCTAATGATCCCGAAAGTTTTGAAGAAATGCAGGTTTTTGACTGAAAAAGTTTTGAAGAAATGCGGTTTTTCGATGAAAAAAGTTTTGAAGAAATGCAAAGATGTGCTATGCTGAGCCGCTTTTTGAGTGGAGGAACAGATGTATTTTAAAAGAAAAACTTATGAAAAGCTGCTTGATTGGAAAAAAAATTATGCCGACAGATATGCGGTGCTTCTTGAAGGTCCGAGGCGTGTCGGCAAGTCGACTATTGCGGAACAATTCGCCAAAAAGGAGTATAAAAGCTATGTTTTGATAGATTTTGCGAAAGCATCCGATAATTTGCTGGCATGTTTCAATGATATAAGCGATCCGGATCTCTTCTTTCTGCGTCTTCAGAGCACGACCGGCGTTGATCTGATCAAACACAAGTCGCTTGTGATATTTGACGAAGTGCAACTTTTTCCAAAAGCTAGGCAGGCGGTAAAATATCTGGTGCAGGACGGAAGATACCATTATCTTGAAACGGGATCTCTGATATCGATCAAGAAAAATGTGTCGGATATTCTTGTTCCTTCTGAAGAAATGAAGATTCAGGTGACACCGATGGATTTTGAGGAATTTTCCTGGGCGGCACAGAATGTGAATTATGAACTTTTGCGTCAGGTCTATGACTCGGGAAAAGCACTGGGACAGGCTGTAAACAGAAAACTTATGCGCGATCTGCGTATTTATATGGCTGTCGGCGGGATGCCGCAGGCTGTGGATGCTTATATTTCAGGCAAAAATTTCTCGGAGATAGACGCCGTGAAGCGCAATATTATAAAACTTTATGAAGATGACTTTAAAAAGCTGGACGACTCCGGAAGACTTTCGGCAATATACAGATCGATCCCGTCACAGCTTGCGAGAGGTGTGAAAAAATATTCAGTCTCTTTTGCGACTGGCAACCGCAAGGCAACAAAAGACGAGGAGCGCATTTATGACTTGATCGATTCCAAAACGGTGATCCCGGCTTATGATACGACGGATCCGAGAGTAACCCTTTCTTCCGCTAAAAATTTTGACAACTTTAAGCTTTATCTGGCCGACACAGGGCTTTTTGTCACGCTGATGTTTATTGACAGACCGAGCACCGAAAACGATATCTACGAAAAGCTGCTTTCTGATAAACTGCCTGCAAACCTTGGATATCTTTACGAAAATATGGTGGCTCAGATGATAGAGGCAAGCGGACGCGAACTGTTTTATCACACTTGGTCAAAACCTCAGAGTACTCATTATTATGAGATCGATTTCCTGATTTCGGAAGGGGCAAAAGTAAACGCGATAGAAGTCAAGTCTTCAGGAACAGGAAAGCATGAATCCATCACGGAATTCGGGAAAAAATATTCCAAAAATCTGAAAGAATCGGTTGTTTTTTCCCAAAAGGATTCCGGCAGGGAAGGAGAACTCAGATTCCTGCCGTTTTATCTGGCACCGTTTTTGATCGAGACATCGAAAGAAAAATGAAGTATAACGCTCAACCATTTCCGGACAAACAACTTCCCAATCCTGAAAATCGGTGGTTTTTTGCTCTTGTTTTTAATTTCGTGTAAAAATCATAAGACAAATGCCGTTGAGGAACATTTTGTTCCGAAAACAGATCTTATCTTGACATTTTTGCAAAAGATGGTATGGAGAGGTGTTTTGGTGGGAGGGTGAAATATGAAAGATGCAACTGTAAGATTGGAAAGTATAGAAGTTACAAATTTAAAAAATGTTTGTTATGGCAAGCTGAATTTTGAAAATTCGAGGAAATACTATGATGCGAGCATTTTGGGCCTATATGGTCAGAACGGCTCCGGTAAAACAGCTTTGATTGATGCAATTGCGCTCCTTAAATTCGCTCTTGCCGGTCGGGAGGTTCCGCCTCAGTTTGCTGATTATATCAATATAGATGCTTCTTTTGCCAACTTGAAATACTTCTTTAAGGTGAAAGATCTGGTAGCGGATGCGGCATATAATGTTGTTTACGAATTCAATATCCGTAAAGAAATAAGTGAATCTTCCCAGAAATACAAGGCAGTTATATTTGACGAGGTACTTTCGTATTCTTATGAGTCAAAAGATGAAAAATTGAAACTGCAATCTCTCATAGATACACGCACTGACGATGTTTTTGTTCCAGTCAGCAAATACAACGAGCTTGTCGGAAGCGGCAGGGATATTAAAACAACTTTGCTTGCGAATAAAAAATTTGCGCTTCTTTATTCAAAATCTTTCGTGTTTTCAAGCGAATTGCTTGATGTTATTCGCGTGAATTGCAAAGAAAAACGCCATCTCTTTCTTATTGAGAGTATGGTCTTTTACGAGAAATTCGAGCTTTTTGTGATAAATACCGCAAATTCCGGATTTATTACTGTAAACGGTCTTCCTTTAAACTTTAAATATGAGGAAAAAGGCGAAATATCGACAGGTGTTTTTATGGTGAATCTGAACGATCCGACATTGTTTTCTGAAAAAGAGCTCGATGTCGCTAAAAAGGTTATAGAAAATATGAATATCGTCCTTGCCAAACTTGTGCCCGAATTAACGATCGATGTTAGGGAACTCGGCACAGAACTCGCGGAAGATGCGTCTAAAAAAGTAAAGATCCAGCTGGTCTCAAGAAAAAACAGCAAGGAGATCCCGTTGAAATACGAATCCGAAGGAATTAAAAAAATAATTTCCGTGCTTCAACTTCTGATCCTTGTCTATAACAATCCTTCGACTACTGTCGCGATCGATGAGCTGGATTCAGGGATCTTTGAATATCTTTTGGGTGAACTCCTTAGAATTATTTCGGAAAAAGGAGTAGGACAGTTGATTTTCACATCGCACAATCTTCGCCCGCTGGAAACGATAGACCGAGGCTTTATCGCATTCACAACGACAGATCCAAAAGAACGTTATATTCGTCTTGCCAATATTAAAACCAACAACAATTTACGTGATTTTTACTATCGCGATATCGTTCTCGGCGAGCAGAGGAAATCTGTCTATGATTCCACGAACAATTACGAAATTGATTTGGCATTCATGGAAGCCGGAGAAACATCTATAGAAACTGGAGATAACAGTGACTCGTAAGAAAATAATTTTTGTTATTGTTGAAGGCCCTTCGGACGAAACAGCCCTCGGCGTTATTTTAAATAAGATTTATGATAGCAACAGCGTTTATATTCATATTATTCATGGTGACATCACAACGAAAAACGGGGTTTCTTCAGACAACATACTTTCAAAAATAAGGGCAGAAATAACAGGTTATGCCAAATCCAACCACTACAATAAATCCGATTTCAAAGGGATTATTCATATTATTGATATGGACGGGGCGTATATTCCGGACGCAAATATCATTGAAAACACAAGTATGACGGGAACAGTTTATTCACTGACAAGCATCATAACGAGCAACAAATCGAATATTATAAAAAGAAACAGGCAGAAAACTGCAAATATCAACAAAATATGCACAAGTTCTACGGTCTGGGATATTCCTTATAAAGTATTTTATATGTCTTGTAATCTTGATCATGTTCTGTATGACAAAATCAACAGCACTGATGCTGAGAAAAAGCTGGATTCCAGAAAATTTGCGAAACAATACAAAGAAAATGTTCAGGAATTTCTTTCATTTATTTCCGAATCCGATTTTTCTGTGAAGATGTCTTACAAAGAATCATGGGATTTTATCAAGAAAGATTTGCATTCTCTTGAACGACATACAAATTTCGGGAATTGTTTTTCTGAAACTAAAAGGTGACAACCATGTCCAAACAACAAATTGATCTTAACAACAAAACGATCTTAGTTACAGGTTCTCCCGGTTTTGTCGGGGCGAATCTTGTGATTAGGCTGTTTAAAGAACTGCGCGGCAGCCACGTTATCAGTCTCGACAGCATGAATGACTATTACGATCCGGCTTTGAAGGAATACCGCCTTTCTTTGATCGAGGAAAGCACTAAGGCTTCTGCGGTAAAACATACTTTTATCCGCGGAAATATCGCGGACAGGGCTTTGATCGACCGTGTTTTCGAAGAATTTCGACCTGAAGTTGTGGTCCATCTTGCGGCTCAGGCGGGTGTCCGTTATTCAATCGACCATCCCGATGCCTACATTGAATCGAACATCATCGGGTTTTACAACATTCTGGAGGCGTGCCGCAGGCATCCTGTCGAGCACTTGGTTTATGCTTCAAGTTCTTCGGTTTACGGCGGGAACAAAAAGGTTCCTTTCTCAACTGATGACAAGGTGGATAATCCGGTGAGCCTTTATGCTGCGACGAAAAAGAGTGACGAGCTTTTGTCACACGCGTATTCAAAACTTTACAATATTCCGTCTACCGGACTTCGTTTTTTCACGGTCTACGGCCCTGCGGGAAGACCTGATATGTTCTATTTCAGTGCTACAAAAAAACACTGGCTGCCGGTGAGAAGATACAGATTTTCAACTACGGCAATATGAAGCGCGATTTCACCTACATTGATGATATTGTCGAAGGTGTTCACCGTGTGATGCAGGGCGCTCCTGAGAAAATGACGGGGGATGACGGTCTGCCTCTTCCGCCTTATGCGCTCTACAATATCGGCGGCGGTAAGCCTGAAAATCTGCTGGATTTCATTTCCGTGCTTCAGGAAGAACTGGTAAGAGCCAATGTCCTGCCGGAAAATTATGATTTTGAGGCACACAGGGAACTTGTTCCGATGCAGCAGGGCGATGTTCCTGTAACTTACGCCGATTCGGAAGCTCTCGAGCGCGATTTCGGTTTCACGCCGAAGATCGGGATAAGAGAAGGTTTGAGAGAGTTTGCCGAGTGGTATAAAGGGTATTATGACAAATAGGAGATAAAAATGAGAGATTTTAAAGATCTGAAAATCGCGGTCGCCGGCACGGGTTATGTGGGTTTGTCGCTGGCTGTGCTGCTTTCTCAGCATCATGAGGTCACGGCGGTAGATATAGTTTCTGAGAAAGTGGAGCTTATCAATGAAAAGAAGTCGCCGATCCAGGATGAATACATTGAAAGGTTTTTGGCGGAAAAAGAGTTGAAACTCGTCGCTACGGCCGACGGTGCGAAGGCTTACGCCGATGCGGATTTCGTTATAATCGCGGCTCCGACGAACTATGATCCGCAGAAAAACTTTTTCGATACGAGTGCTGTCGAAGCGGTCATCGACCTTGTCAGAAGCGTCAACCCTTCGGCTTTCATGGTGATAAAATCGACGATCCCTGTAGGTTTCACGAGGCATGTACGCGAAAAGAAGAACTGTGAGAACATACTTTTCAGCCCCGAATTTCTGCGCGAATCGAAGGCGCTCTATGACAATCTCTATCCGAGCAGGATCATCGTCGGATGTGATGAAAAAACGCGCGAGGTCGCCGGAATTTTTGCACGTCTTCTGCAGGAAGCAGCAGAAAAAAAGGACGTTCCGACGCTTTTCATGGATTTTACCGAGGCAGAGGCTGTCAAACTTTTTGCAAACACATATCTGGCGCTGCGCGTCAGTTACTTCAACGAGCTTGACACTTATGCCGAGATGAAAGGACTTGACACGGCAAATATTATCAAGGGGGTTTGTCTCGATCCGAGGATAGGCGACCAGTACAACAATCCTTCGTTCGGATACGGCGGATACTGCCTTCCGAAAGACACGAAACAGCTGCTTGCTAACTATGCCGACGTTCCTGAAAACCTGATCCAGGCGATAGTCGAAAGCAACCGCACGAGAAAGGATTTCATTGCCGACAGAGTGCTCGCAAAGGCCGGATATTACACGGGCTCTTCAATGTGGAACGCCTCAAAGGAGCGTCCGATCACGATCGGGGTGTTCCGTCTTACGATGAAAAGCAACAGCGACAACTTCCGCCAGAGTTCGATCCAGGGGGTAATGAAGCGCATCAAGGCGAAAGGCGCGACAGTTATCGTCTATGAACCTGCTTTGGAAGAGGGAACGACATTCTTCGGCTCGCTTGTAGTCAACGACATCGAACGCTTCAAGAAAAGCTGTGACGCGATCATCGCGAACCGCTACGACAAAGTCCTGGACGACGTCAAAGATAAAGTCTACACGCGGGATTTCTTCGGAAGAGATTAGGAGCCGTCTCTGCTTTATTCCGATTCCTTGACAGAAAAATGGTAGTTACTAAAATCTTTCGTCTTTTTTAGGAGGTTGGAATGTCTATCAGCAAAGTCGGCGACGATTTGAAACAAATGCTTTTTCTTGTCCATTTCAAAGACGGATACGTTAAACCAGTTATCGCTTCAACTCAGGCTCAGGTGCGTGAAATCATAGCTGTCGAGGGTGAAAGAAAGGTCGAAGATATAGAAAAAATCGTTCTGGAGCAGAATTACTATCCCCAGAACGAAGATTATTACGATATTTAGGAGGAACCATGAAAAAAAATTCCCTGATTATTCTGTTTGCCGTTCTTTTGTTTTTTATCGGATGCGGTGACGGCGGGAACGATTATGACAAATACGGCGATACCGGCGATCCTGGTAAAGATGACGACACTGCGGATACGGCTCCTGACAAAGATTCCGCTGATACTGCCGATGAACCGGCGGATGCTGATATTCAGCCTGATGATGACGGCGAAACTGCCGGCGATGAAGACAACGACGGTTCGAATGTCGATGACGATTCTTCTCCTCAGGATTTCTGGTCGACATGCGAAGGGATCATCGCCTGTGCCAAAGAATGTACCGAAGATGATTCCGACTGCGTCAACAGCTGCTACACCAAAGGAGTCGAAACAGAACAGCTTTACTACAGGCGCTGGAAAGAATGTTTCGATGCGGAATGTGCCGATAATAAAACAGCTGAATGTTCTGCCGAAAAATGTTCCGAGTGGGATGAACTTTGCAATGTGGCAGAGGCTTTTGAATATGAATTCAGTATTCCTGCTCCTTACGGAAGTATCGAATTTGCAGGCAGTTTCTCTTTTATTCTGAATAATTCATATCCGACATCTGAAAGCCAGCTTTTGTTTGAAAGTTTTGCTTCAGGTCAAATCTCTTCGATGCCGGTCACTCCGGGCGGAACGATAATGTCGTTTGTCAGGACCACTACCGACCAGCGTGACGGAAAGGTCGTCGAAGTTTATCAGGTTCCTTACAACACTTCTACACAAGCCGTCGGAAATCCTGTTGTTCTGCTTAGAATCAAAACCGACGCTGCGACTGAAGGCGATCACGCTGTCGGGGTGGGAGATGAAAGCGAGGCGAGACTGATTGTCGGAGAGATCGATTCGAAATTCAATTTTTCCTGTTATCACGCATTCGGAATAGGCTCGTTCAAAATCGATAAAGCTGTTATAGAAACCGGTTCAGCCGGAAAATTGAGTTTCAGCAAAGGCTCGGCTGAACTTTTCAATCCGCAGAATATTCCTGAACTGGGCGGCGATGCGACTGAGATCCTCGGTGTCGAGCCTTGTTCTCTTATCCGGTAGGAGGAAATATGAAAAAAGTACTTTGCATTTTCTGCTGTTTTTTGTGTCTGGCGCTCTGTTCGTGCGGAACGACCGAAAAAAAGGCGCCTCGCAAAAAGAATGTGCCGGAAAAGACAGACGACACTCAAAATGATGCTGATAACGGGATCACGGAGAACGGGATTCACAATCTGCCGAACGGCGACCGCTACATCGGCGGCTTCAAGGATCACAAAAAATACGGCGAAGGCGAGTATATCTACGCAAACGGTGACCGCTACAAAGGCTTTTTCGAGAACGGTCACTACAACGGTCAGGGCGAACTTACGCTGAAGGACGGCACGAAATATGTCGGTGAATTCAAAGACGGACTTCGTCACGGTCAGGGAACTCTGACATTTCCGAGCGGTGCCAGGTACGAAGGCTCTTTCGTCAAAGACATGATGGAAGGCGAGGGAGTTTTCCGTTTCCCTGACGAAAGAGAGTACCGCGGGAATTTCAAGAAAAATTTCAGGCACGGTCACGGCGTGATGATATTTCCCAGCGGTGCTGAATACGAAGGTGATTTCAACGACGACAAACGGAGCGGAAAAGGAAAAATGACCTACCGCGACGGCTCTGTTTATGAAGGTGATTTCCTTGAAGGAAAACGCGAGGGCAAAGGAAAACTGACAAAGAAAAACGGTGATGTCTACACCGGAGATTTCGAAGCGGATAACCCCGACGGAATGGGAAAATACGTTTTTGCGAACGGGGATGTCTACGAAGGCGAGATAAAGCAGGGCGCGTTGACCGGCAACGGTAAAAAGACAACGAAATCAGGTGTTTATGAAGGCGAATTCCTTAACGGTGCTTTCCACGGCATGGGCAAATTCACCGGCAAAAACGGTTCGGTGAGATACGGCGTCTGGCATCACGGAAACTTTGCAAACCAGCTTCCTCTGCCAGAAGAAGGTGAAGACGGAGAGGATGAAAGCGGGTCCGAAGAAGAATCTGCTCCGGAAAAAGAAGAAAACGGCGAAACTCCGGCAGAATAGCATGCTTGTCGTTTTTTTGGGAAATCCCGGTACTGAATACAAACTCACGCGTCACAATTCAGGTTTTATCGTCGCTGAAAATATAGCGCTCACGCAGGATCTGCGCTGGAGTCAGAAATTCTTCGGAATGTTTGCAAAAAAAGATTTCAACGGGCGTCAGCACTGCTTTCTAAAGCCTGAAACTTTCATGAATTTAAGCGGAAAAAGCGTTCAGGCGGCAAAGTCATTTTTTAAACTGAGCGAACACGAAATCGTTGTTGTGCACGACGACATCGAAACTGAATTCGGAGTCGTAACTTTCAGGGAAGGCGGAGGTTTTGCAGGACATAACGGTCTTAAATCAATAGCTAATTCGATCGGGACTCCGAACTTTCTACGCATAAAGATCGGTGTCGGCAGACCGAAAAAAGGGGATGTTTCCTCTTTCGTTCTTGGAAAATTCACCCCGGAGGAAATGCCGTTTCTGCCGGTCATGGCCGAGGCTGCCGAAGACAAGCTGAGAGAATTGCTTCGATAGATGTCCCGCGGCGATGTCAGGTTCCGGAGACGTGTCAGGTCACGTCTCTACATATAAAAAAATATTGATTTTTAGGCAACTATTTGTAGAATGCCCGCCGGTTATTTTTTGTATCTTTATTTATTAGAGGTTTTAAATGTTTCAGGACATCAGAAAAAAAGGAAGTTCGCTGCTGATCACGCTCATGTTCGCGGCGATAATCGTTACATTCGTTATTTCTTTCGGTCCCGGTGACAAAGCAGGATGCAGTTCGACGCAGAACAGTGCCGCTTCAGTCAACGGCGAGATCGTTACAATGTCTGAATTCCGTTTCGCCTACTCGAATCTTATGGATTACTACCAGAGGATCTTCAGGGATTTCAACAACGAAATGGCGAAACAGTATAAACTTTCGGATAAGGCTCTGAACGGTCTTATAGGCGAGATCCTTGTTGCTCAGGAAGCTGAAAAGCTCGGTTTCAAGGTTTCCGACGAAGAAGTCAGCAACGAAATCGTTAAAAATCCGTATTTCCAGAAAAACGGTGCATTTGACAAGGAATCTTATGACAACATGGTCAAATTCACTCTGAACACGACAGTTGCAGCTTACGAACACCGCGTAAGAATGCAGCTTATGTCCAGAAAACTCAGGAACTATCTCGTTGATAACATTACTGTTTCTGATACTGAAGCAAAAGACGAATTCGTTGCCGGCAACGAAAAGATCGATGCTCTGGTCTATGTTTTCTCAGATTCCAACCTCAAAGCCGACAATAAAAAAGCTCTTCTTGCAGCTATTACGGATGATGAAGCTGCGGCTTATCTCAAAGAGAATGAGTCGAAAGCAAAAATGGCTTTCGAAGACAATGTTTCAAAGTATTCGAAAGGTGAAGGTCAGACGGTTTTCGAAGATGTCAAAAACGACGTTGCAAAAGACCTTCTTCTTGCTCCGAAACTTGAAGAGAAAATCAAGGCTGATTCTGCAAAACTTCTTGAAATGCTTAAAGAAAAACCGGAACTTTCTGCAGAAGAGATTTCGGCTGCATTCGCTGACTGGGATATTTCCGGAAGAGAGATTTCGCTTACGAAAAAATCGACTTTTGCTGCCGGGATCGGTTTCAGCCCGAAATTCATAGAAAAACTTTTCTCTGATCCGGAACCGAAACTTCTTAACGAAGTCTTCAAGACCGAAGAAAACAGATATGTCGTTGCTGAAATCAAAAAACACACTGCGGCAGATATGGCAGAATTCGAAAGCTCGAAAGCAGTCCTTAAAGCAAATCTCGCAGCAGCTAAAAAAGGTCAGATCTATGAGGCTTACGTTGAAAAACTGAGAGCTGAAGCAAGAATCGAGATCAACAGAGAATTCCTCAAACTTTTCGAAGGTTCAGAAAAGTAGTCTCTCTTTTTAAATCACGAAAAATCCCGCAAAATTTTATTTCTGAACGGATATTACCGTAAGAGTTTTTTCTTTGACTTGGAATTTTATTTCATAACCGGCAAACTGAAAGCCGTAAATCCTTGTCGGATCGTTCTGATATGCCGGACGCGGATCCAAAGCTAAAATTTCTTTTAGTGATCCCAGTTTGTCTTTCGGAATTTTCTCAATAAATTCGGGTGAAATCGCAACTTCTAACGGTTCTTTTTCTGCGATTTTGTTGAAAAGATCTGTTGCTGAAGTTATAGAATCGACTGCCGGCAGATAAGGTTTGATGTCATAGATCGGAGTTCCATCCATGAGGTCGGCGCCTGAAATGAAAATCTCGCCGTTTTCTATTTTTTCGATTTTCACGGCTGAGAGTCCGAGACTGTTGGGGCGGAAAGGGGAGCGCGTCGCAAAGACTCCGGCTTTTTTATTGCCGCCGAGACGCGGAGGACGCACTGTGGGAGACCAGTTTTTCTGTTTTGCTTCCGAAAATTCCCAAATCAGCCAGATGTGTGAAAAATTTTCAAGCCCGGCAAGAGCTTCGGGAGATTGAAATTCTTTTTCGAAAACGATTTTTGCTCTTAGCGACGGCGCAAGTCCGCTCTGACGCGGAATGGCGAACTTTGTCGGGAAGTCGCTTTTGATTCTGGCAATAATTTTCAGAGTTTGGTCGTAACTCATTATTTTTCGGGAATTTTGGAAATTTCGCGCTCTCTTTTGATGACTTTGACTGAAAACATGATCGGAACGACGATTATCCCGCATATTATGAGACCGCAGTCAAGACGCGTGAAAAGCCAGTATTGTTCGGTAATTAAAGCTAATCCTGCCCAAAAGAATATATCGACTTCATTAACTTTGAAAATTGAAAATACCGCCTGAAAAAACCACTTTACCCAGTCTGAAAACCTGCGTTCCGGCGGAGTCGACCACTTCGGACACCTATCCATCGAAGCGCCGAATTCTTCAAGAGTTCCTTTGCGGTAATTCTCGATTATTTTGAGGTCAAGCAGAACTCTTTCGCTTACCCATTTTGCATATCCTGCGATGTATGTGACTGTCGTTGCCATGAGAGGCATGATCAAATCGATGAATTTATCGGAAAAAAACGGAGCTTCGTAATTTATGCCGTAAGCTCTGAATCCGATGGCCCAGAACATAAGTGTCATCGTTACGGCATCCGAAATTTTGTCGAGATAAAAACCGAATTTTGTCGGGCAGTTGCGGAAACGCGAGACGGTTCCGTCCATGTTGTCGAGAACAAGTCCTAGGTTGAGCAGGATAGCGCCGATAACTCCGCCGGAGTAGCTTCTGTCAAAGAATACAAAAGCGCTTCCTGCAAGTTTCGTGAGTATGCTGACGACCGTGATCCTGTTCGGTGTGACCCACTTTTTTTCGACTATCGGCAAAAGAAAAAGTATTGTCAGCGGACGGGCGAAAACCATTGCCCAGAAGTCGTCTGACTGATAGTTCCTGAGCTTCATCCAGCGGTCTTTAAGTTTCATATCGATTCTCCGGGATTTTTAAGAAATTGCGGTGCTGAACATTCTTGACTTGTTGAACTGTGCACTTAGAACGGCAGTTCGTCGTCTTCGTTGTCAAATTTCGGAGCGTTGCCTGCCTGGGACTGAGATTGAGTCTCACCCTCTTTCGAATTCTGCTGATATGTGCGTTCCGGCTGACCGCTGTAAGAATTTTCTTTCGGATCGAGAAAGCTCAGAGAATTTGCAATTATTTCAACGATCGTCCTTTCATTTCCGTCCTTATCCTGATAGGTGCGGGACTGAATCTTGCCTTCTACAAAAACCTGGGAGCCCTTTTTGAGGAATTTCCCGGCGTTCTCCGCCTGATTGCCGAAAACAACGATCCTGTGCCACTCGGTTTTTTCCTCGAAGTTGTCGCCCCTTCTGATCCTGTCCGAAGTTGCGAGTGAAAAATTGCATATTGGAGTGTTGTTAGCTGAATATCTGGTTTCGGGATCTCTGCCGAGACGACCGATAAGCATAACTTTATTAAGACTGCTGCTCATGAGACTCTCCTATTTTTTTATTGAAGCAGGTTTTTCTTTGTCGGGCATTCTTTCGCCGAGTATCGTTGCGATCATCATGTTGGCATTCTGGTTGAGGTTGCCTTCAACACCTTTTGCATCGTTGTTGAAGCGGAATTTGACGTTTCCGTTGATGATTTCAAGCATTCCTTCCATGAATTTGTTGACCGGTCTGCCGTTCTGCTCGTCGAAGATGTAGAGGAGGACAAGCGAGATGACAAGAAGGAAAATCGCTACTATAGTGAAAGTTCCGCGTTTTGTCGAAAGCGGCTCGAGAAGTTTGTTTTTCGAGACGAGAGTGAGGTAGAAAAGGTCGTTGTTTTCCGAAAGCGACGGATGGCGTGCGATACTGGCGAAGAATGTTTCGCCGTTGAGAACGATTTCCATGTCGTGTCTCTTCGAGTTTTCTTCATCTATTTTTGTTATAAGATCCTGATTTCCTTTGATGAATTTCTTGAAGCTCTCGTGAAGCTGCGTCGGAAGCGTGCTGCCGAGAAGTGAAGCCTTGTCAAAAAATCCGAAGTAGAATTTTGACTGCTGGTTGCCGAAAATCGACTCGTCGTAAAGGTTTGCAACAGCGTGTTTTGCTGCTTCGGAATCAATATTTTCGGCTGAGAAGTAGATGCCGATGATGTTTCCTTTGTCAAATATCGGAGCGGCAGAAACGAGGTAGGTTTTACCTTTTATTTTCAAGACGTCGCGGTTTGCGGTGCCGCGGAGCACTGCCTGAAAAAGTTTTTCATTTGAAAGGTTTACACCTTTGAAAATGCCGTCAAGGTTTTTCGCGATGATATTGCCTTTAGTATCAGAAACAAAAATCGTGTCGCTGTAGTCGTATATCTGGTTGATGACGTTCATCTCGGTTTCGATTTTGTCGACGAAAGCCTTTGCATTGGGGGAAAGTTCGGTTCTTTTTATTTCATTTTCTTTTGCTTTTCCTTCTCTTTCAAGAGCCTCAGCGGCGAAAGATGAAAGGACTTCTTCCGAAACTTCTTCCCATTTCGCGGAGTCGAGAGCTTCTATGAGCTTTGCATTTTTTGCGATCGATTCGACTTTGTGTATTTTATCGAATTTGTCAGCCTCGGAAATCCTGGAATAAATCGATACCGATTGTGAAACGGCGTTCTTTGCCGATTCGACAAGGTTACTGCTGGTGTAGTTGACGAAGAAGTAGTTTGTTGCAATGTAAAGCAACGCTGTCAAGATGATTGTTACGAGAAAAAGTTTGATTTTCATAATTCCTCCTTGTTTGATAACAGAACTTGTCTGCCAGATATTGAATATTTACCGGTAGTTACTATCGTTATTGCCTTCGAAAGCAGGATGTGTTCCTGTTCCAGAATGCGTGCTTTGAATGTTTCTTTAGTGTCGTCGTCGTGTCTTGAAACGGGCTGCTGCAGGATTATCGGACCTCCGTCAAGTGTTTCGTCAACGAAGTGTACCGTGCAGCCTGAAACTTTTACGCCGTAGTCGAAAGCCTGACCCTGTGCGTCAACTCCTTTGAATGACGGGAGAAGCGACGGATGGATGTTTATGATCCTGCCTTTGTATCCCGAAAGAAAAGTGTGCCCCAGAACTTTCATGAATCCTGCAAGAACAATGAGTTCCGTGCCGAAAGGCTGAACGGCTTCGAGAAGCCTGGTTTCGTAATCTTCCTTAGGTTCGTCCTTCTTTTTCGGCAGAACTATTGTTCTTATGCCGAAAGATGCCGCTTTTTCAAGTCCAGGAGCGCTTCTTTTGTCGGAAAGAACGAAACTTATTTCGTCAACTCCGGCAAGTCTGTTCTCGGCAAAATTGCGGCATATCGCAGCCATATTCGTGCCGGTGCCTGATATGAAAATGCCGATTTTCACTAGTTTTTCTCTTCAATAAATTCTATAATTTCTTCTTTTTCAGGAATGATTTCAGGACCCTTTCCCTCGCTGTTGAGAACGTAGGGTTCTTTTTCTTTCGGGTATCTTGCCAAAAAATATTTTGCCTCGGCCTGTTGAACCGGGACCATTCTGATCTGAGGCGGAAGAATTCCGATTCCTTCAGGATCTACAGCCGGAGTAACGACGCATCCTTCACCGAAAACGCGGAAAAACGCGACCTCACCTGCCGGTTCGCACATAATGTTGTTCTCTTGTATGTATTTTTCGAGCATCGCTTCGATCGATTTTTTGTTGTAGCAGCCGAGATTTTTGTCTCTTTCGTTTTCGAGGACGAGCTGGAAAGTCGGTTTGCAGGGGAGTTTTTCTGTTAAAGGTTTCTCAAAAAAGTAAAGCGGAACGCCGGTCGGGACTTCGCAGCTGTATTCACAGTTCGGTACAGGCTGACCGGTAATGGCTTCATGAAGCTCGATTCTGCTTCCCTGCTGATGGATCTCAACTGTTGCCGCCGGACCTTTTTTAATGTTGATCCTGCCGCTGTGGAGCAGCCCTGTTTTAAAAGTAGTAACGTAAGGAGCAGCGGTTTCCATCATTGTGTATGCTCCCGATTTGAGGTCGAGCGAAACGGTGTGTTTCCCCGCCGGGATTTTGTCTGCTCTGATACAGTTTTTTTTCTTGTCGACCGGTCTGAAGGAATTGTTTTCCCTGCCGTCGATCAACAGTCTGAAACTTCTGATGAAAGTTTCTGTTTCCTTGAACTGCCGGAAGCCCGATTTTTCAGCTTCGTCGGGATCTTTGGTCGAAAGTTGGAATTCCTGACCGTCACTGAAAGCACAAAGTTCAAGTGCGGCATACGGCGCAGCAAACGCACTGAAAATCGGCGACAATAAAAAGGCTAATGAAATCAAATATTTGGTGAATCTCACATCAAACTCCCGAAAAATTATAAAAACCATCAAAAAAATCGCCCGTTATTATAATACAAATAAATTTTTTGTCCATAAAAACTGTATTTTTGTTGTAAAATTCCTTTAAAAAGCGTGACGGAACATGAAAAAAACGGCTCCGACGAGGCAGATTCCGGCAAAAAGAAAGTCCAGAGTCAGCTTTTCTTTCATGTAAAAAACGGAGAAAAACGCAAAAACGACCATCGTGATGACTTCCTGCATCACTTTGAGCTGTCCGACGGTGTAATATCTGTAGCCGATGCGGTTTGCCGGGACCTGGATGCAGTATTCGATGAATGCGATGCCCCAGCTTATCAGGATTATTATGAAAATCGGCTTGTCGTTGATTTTCAGGTGCCAGTACCATGCCAGGCACAAAAAAACATTCGCTGCCGTGAGCAGGAAGACCGGATAAAGTTTTTCCATTTTTTACCTCAAAAGAAATTAAACGGCGGGATATTAGCAGAAATTTTTCGGAAATAAATTTATCTCAGGTGAAGTTTGACCAAAATGCTGTCGACGACCGCATAGACGCTGGGGACAAGGATGAGTGTGATGAGAGTGGAAACTGTGAGACCGAAAACGACTGCCGTTCCCATCGGGCTGAACATCGCGGCACCTTCACCGTTCATGAGCATCATAGGGACCATACCGAAAATGGTGGTCATTGCAGTCATGAGAATAGGTCTCAGACGCTTTCCGCCGGCGATTACAAGGGCATCGTGTGTCGAAAGTGAGTCACGTTCCTTGATCTGCTTCATGTAGTCGATAAGAACGATCGCGTTGTTGACGACGATACCGACAAGGATGATCATGCCGAGGAATGCCGGCATTGAGAGCGATTTTCCCATGATCAGAAGACCGAGAAGAACGCCCGAAATTCCGAACGGGATCGAGAAAAGGATGACGAACGGGTCGATGAAGGATTCGAACTGCGCCGCCATTACGAGGAAGACGAGGACGACGCCGAGAAGAAGGAGCGCAACCAAGTCGCCTGTAGTATCCTGCTGCTGCTTCATGTTTCCGCCGTATTCAATGCCGATGTCGGCCGGAAGGTCGATGTTTTTGAACGCCTGCTGGACTTGTTCATATATTTTTCCGACCGCGATATCGTCTTCAAGGTTGGCAGAAACGGTGACCATTCTTTCACGGTTGAGCCTGTTTACGACGAGTGATGTAAGTCCGTCTGTGACTTCCGCGACATCTTTGAGCTTGACGACTGTCCCGTTCAAAGTTTTGAGTTCCATTTCCTTGAGCTGTTCGATCGTTTCACGGTCGCTTTTCTGATATTTTACAACGATGTCGTATTCCTGGCCGTTGTCTCTGTAGACCGAAGCTGTCTGACCATAGAAAGCGTACCTGACCGCCATTGCGATGGAAGCCATTTTGAGCCCGACTTTACTTGCTCTGACACGGTCTACTTTGATCGAAATTTCCGGTTTCAGGACATCGGCATCGTTCGTGACATCGGTGAGTCCTTTGATTTTCATGAGCTCGCTCTGAAGCTTTGAAGCATAGAGAGAGTTTTTCTCGAAACTCTTGTTGAGGAGCTTGATCGTTACCGGCTTTTCCGACATGCCCATACCGTTTCCGCCTGTCGTGAAGTCAGCTTTTTCGATGCCTGCGACTTCTGTGGTGATTCTTTTACGGATCTTTTTCGCGTACTGTCTGACGGTGATTTTACGGTAGTTCGTCGAAATGAGTTTCGCACCGATCGTTGCGGTGTTGGTCCCTTCGATCTTCTGCGACATACCGCTGTTGTTGGAACCGCCGCGGACATAAGTTCTCGTCAGGTGCTCAAGCGGGATCTCCTCACGGATGATACGCTCGATGTGCTGCGCCGCTTTCAAGGTTTCCTCAACTCTTGTGCCAAGAGGAAGTTCGATATCGATCTGGAGCGAACCCTGGTCGTCTTCAGGCATGAAGTCGAGACCTACGACAGGAACAAGCGCGAGCGATCCTATGAAAAGGGCTATTGCCACAAAAATCGTTGTTTTTTTGTGGTTGAGAGTCTTTTCGATAATCTTGGAGTAAAGATTTTCGGCAGTGGTCAGGAATTTTTCGCCTGCACGGTAGAAAAAATTCTGATTTTTAGAAGTTTCTTGGATGACGTTTCCGTTTTCGTCCTTTTTAGCTTCCTTGAGTATCCTGGAGCAGAGCATCGGGGTGAGCAGCATTGCCGAAAGAAGGGAAGCGACAAGAACGAGGATGATGACGCCTGCAAGCTGGCTGAAGAATATGCTGATGATACCGCTGATGAAGAAAAGAGGTGCGAAAATGACGATAGTTGTCAGCGTCGAAGCCGCGACAGCACCGCCGACTTCTCCGGTTCCCTTGATCGCTGCATCGAATTTTTTCTCGCCGGCTTCAAGGTATCTCGTGATGTTATCCAGAACAACGATCGAGTTGTCGACGACCATACCGACTGCAAGGCAGAGCGACATGAGCGAAACCATGTTCAGCGTGTATCCGAACCCGTAGAGGAATGCGAATGCGATGATCATCGAGGCCGGAATCGAGAGGATGACGATGAGGCTTGAACGGATCCTGCGCAGGAAGAAAACGACGACGAGCATAACGCAGATCATAGCTGTGAGGACAGAGTCTTTGAGGTTGCCGACCATGCTCATGATGTATTCCGAGTTGTCGCGGATAATGTCAACTTTCATTCCTTTGGGAAGACGCGGGTTCATTTCTTCGATTTTATGTCTGACGGCATCTGCGATCGCAACGGTATTCGCTCCCGACTGCTTCTGAACCATCATGAAAACCATGTATTTTCCGTTGTTGAGACCGAACTGACGCGTGTCGTCAGCACCCCAGAAAACTCTCGCGACATCCTTGATCCTGATTATCCCCATCGGAGTGTTGGCGATGATCGTTTCGGCGACTTCGTCAATATCGTTGTATTCGCCGGGAACACGGAGAGTGTAGTCGAAAGAACCGATCTGCATGTATCCGCCGGGAACTGAGAGGTTTTCAGCCGCGATGACGGAAGAAATATCGCTTACCGAAAGCCCCAGGGAGGCGAGTTTCTGCTTGTCGGCTGCGATGATTATCTGTTTTTCCATCGCGTTGAAAAGAACGACCGATCCGACACCGGGGATTCGTTCCAAAGGGTTCTGGATGTAGTCTTCGATGACCTCTTTCTGGAAGCGGATATCCTCCTGATCCGATGTGATAGCCAGGTTCAGTATCGGCATCATGCTCATGTCGAACTTGAAAATACGCGGGTCGTCAACATTGTCGGGAAGGTAGCTTCTGACCATGTTGATCTTGTCTCGGATCGAGTTCGTTGCCTCGGCCAGGTCGACGCCGTATTCAAATTCGCAGCTTACCGTCGAAACATTTTCCATCGACTTGCTGTGGAGGTTCTTGAGGTTTTCGACCGAAGAAAGCGACGATTCCAGAACTTTCGTGATTTTTTCCTCGACTTCTTCCGAACCTGCACCTTCGTAGATCGTGATGATCGCGATGTACGGGATCTCGATATCGGGCATGAGGTCGATCGGAAGGTCTGAGAGAGAGTAGAGACCGAAAAGGGTCATCATCAGGAATATGACTGTGACCAGTACCGGCCGTTTGACTGCAACTTGCGGAATACTCATCTTTTCCTCCGCTATTCTCTGGTTTCAATGACTTGGACAGCCTGTCCTTCCTCGAGCTGTCTTCCACCGCCGACAACTATCTCTTCGTTTCCGTCAAGTCCGTTTCTGATGATCGAGAATCCTTCAACGGAGCCGCCCATGGTTACATTTTTCGAGAAGACTTTGTCTTCCGAAGTTTTGACATAGACCGTCCCGACCTCGTTGTCACGGGTGAAAATGGAGTTTCTCGGAACTACGAGATGCTCTCTTTCGGGAAGCGTTATCCTTGCGCGGACAGTCATTCCGGGTTTGTAGAGATGTTCTTTGTTGTTGAAAACGAACTCTACTTTTACGCTGCTCGTCGCCGAATCGACCTTGCTGTTGATGTAGTTCACCTTTGCTGTTTCGGTCCTGTCGGGGTATGCGTCGAACGAGATTTCGGCGGTCGAATCTTTCGTGATGCCGTAGATTTCAAGTTCGCTGATGTAAATATCGACTTTGAGTTTGTCGGTCTGTACTATTTCGAACATCGGAACAGCGGGGCTCGCCATTTCGCCGATCTCGCCTCTTTTCATCGAAATATAGCCGTCGAAAGGAGCTTTTATCGTGGTGTAGGCAAGCTGGTTGTTGTAGTTGTTGAGCGAGCTTTTTGCCATTTCGACCTGTGCTTTTGCAGCAGCAAGGCCTGCTTCGGTCTGTTTGTAGCCCGATTCTACCGACTCATAGTCGCTTTCGGAGATGGAACCCTGCTTTTTGAGCTTTTTGTAGCGCTCGTAGTCGTTGCTCATCTTTTCGAAAGCTGCTTCTGCCTGCATTACACCTGCTTCCGCTGCCTGGACCTGAGCTTCCGCCGCATTTTTGCCGACCATGTAGTCAGTCTTGTCGAGCTGAGCCAGTGCCTGACCGTTTTTGACCTTATCGCCTTCCTGAACAAGGAATTTTACGATGTTCGCGGAAACTTTCGGTGTGATAGTCGCAACCTGGAAAGCTGTTGTCGTTGAAGAACTGTCGAAAGTTTCGGCAAATTTTCTGGTCTGGGGTTTCGTGATGATTACAGCCTGGGAAAGTTCTTCGCCTTTTTCGATTTCCGGTTTTTTTGAGCATGATACCGAAAAAACAAGGGAAAAAGCGATAACAAGGGACATAAGAGATGCAAATTTAAAGTTGGATTTCATTTTTTCCTCCTATTTTTTATCTTTGAAATTCTTTTTTATCAGTGTATCGAGTCCGGTAATTATAAAATCGCAGATGTCTTCCTTCGGGATCTCTTTCAGCGATTTCCAGCTGAATCTGGAGTTTATTCCCAAAGCGTCAAGCAGGGATGAGTCCTTGTTTTCTCTCAAAAGAGAAAAGGTAAAGCCGCTGATAAATCCCTGAAAAATCATAAGAATGTAGACAAAACGCGGATCGTTGCTTTTGACTCCGGCGTAATCCGCCAGGATCTGACAGATACCTTCAAGATCCTGTTCACGGCTTGAGAGTACCGCTTTTGCGATTTCGGGAGTATTTACGACATATTTTGCGAGTTCGTTTGTAACTTCTTCCGAGTATTTCATAAGTCCGCAGAACTCATCATCATCGGTAAGTGAAAGATAGAAGCGGCAGTAGGTCAGAAGAACTTCTTTCGGCGTTTCTGCATTTTTTGCAATAGCTTGGAATTTTGCGAGCATCTTGTCGTGAAAATGATTGAAAGTCGCTATCATAAGGGCTTCTTTCGAATCGAAATAGTAATAAAGGGCTGACTTGGTAAGCCCCGATTTTTCGGCTACATCGTTGAGTGTCAGGCGGTTGATTCCGAATTGCTGGATCAGAGAAACAAAATTCTGGATTATCATCTCTTTTTTCTGTTCAGCTGATACCTTCATGTCTTACTCCTTTTCGGTGATGCTGCCGTATTCCGTGCCTATCGTGATGGCAAGCGTGTGAAGGGCGACTTCATGCTCGTAAAGTGCCGTGAGAAGCCCCAGTTTCGCGCTTCTCAGCGATACTGAAGCGGCAAGAAGATCTGTTTCTGTCGTCATTTTCGCTTTATATTTGTCTTCTTCTATCCTGAGGTTCTCTTCCGCCGATTCGATCTCGCGTTTTGAGATCTCTATCGCTATAGCCTTGATTTCAACGTCGTTTTCAAGCTGCGTGAGCTGAAGCGAAAGCTGTTTTCTTGTCGCCGCGTTTTCCAGCTGAGTCTGCACTTTTTTGTGCTTCGACTGCTTGATGTCGAAAGCGGTTTTTCCCCAGTCGAAACCGATCGACCACGAAAGCTGACCGCCGATAAAGAGTGTGTTTTCAGGCTGGCTCGCGCTCGCATCCCAGTTTTTCTGGTAACCTGCGACAAGTGCCAGAGTCGGGATGAGAGGCTGTATTGCGAGCATTTCGGAATATTCGGAAACATTTTCGCTTTTTTCCAGAAGTTTGTATTCCAGCCTGTTGTCGAGCATGATTTTTTCAAGCTGCGGATTGTCGGCGGAAAGATTTTTTTCGGAAACCTCTTTCTTTTCAAGTTCAAAAGAATCTGCCGGAGCGTTTATGAGGATGCCGATATTCCTTTTTATAAGGTTAGTGTTTCCGGTAACAGTCTGGATCTGCTGTTCGAGTTTCGTCATTTCGATCTCGATTTTGAGGACGGAACGCTTGTCGACGACACCCGCATCGTAGAAGTTTTTCGCCTGTTCGTAGTATTTCTGAAGCTGTTCTTTCGTTTCGTTGAGGATCTCCATGCTTTCGTTAAGCAGCTGATAGTTGTAGAAAAGGTTCATAACTTCGAGCTTGAGCTGGTCTTCAGAAAGTTCACGCTGGATCTTGGCGATATCCTCAGCAGTTTCAAGGCTTTTGTAGCCGTAGGAAACGCTCCAGAGCGGAGTTATCGGCTGAACGACTGTTATTCCGAGCGTTCTGCTTTTATCGGGAAACGAAACGGGTATGCTCATTCCTCCGACATTCATTGCGCCTTGCTCAGGTTTATATTTCATCCACTGGACACCGGCTTCCAGAGTCGCTGTCGGCAGGAATGAAAAGACTGTTCCGTCCTTGCCGCTTTTTGCAGCTGCTTCGCTTTCCTGCATAGCCTTTATCTTTTCGCTTTCCTTTATCGAACGTTCGATGCATTCGTCAAGCGAAAATGTTTCGGCAGCCGCGGAAAAACATGCAAACAAAATCAGAACTGCCGCCGTAAAACTTTTCAATCTCATGTTCCCTCCTTGATTTTTTGAACATTTGAGTAAAAAGGACAAAAAACAAAAAACCTGTGATTTGTAGCCAAAACCGCGAAAGTGTCAAGAGTTAAAAAGAAAAAAAACGCAAAGACCTGATATTGTTAAAAAATAATTTTAAAATCAGAACCTGAATAACAGTCTTATTATTCATTGGCCTGTTCATAACTGTCTGCGACAGGATCAAGCTGGATGAATTTATGTAGTGCGGAACGAATCTGAATTTAATTCTCCCGGTAGGACCGTGTCTGTTTTTTTCAACAAATATTTCGGCTTCGTTATTTTTATCTTCTTCTTTTGTTTTGTAGGCATCCTCTCTGTGTATGAACAGGACCATATCGGCGTCCTGCTCGATCGAACCGGAACCCTTAAGGTCGCTCAGCATCGGCTTTTTGCCGCCGTTTTCTATTTTTCCGCCGCGCCGGTCTTCGATGTTCCGGTTGAGCTGTGCCATAGCGATGACCGGAATTCCCATATCTTTCGCCAGTTTTTTGATATTTTTCGAGTTGTATTCGATCTGATGGACTACATCGTCTTTGAAAACGGTGCAATCCATGAGCTGGAGATAGTCGATGAATATGCAGTCCAGCTTGTTCTGATCCTGCCTCTTAGTATTCGGTGTCTTGCGGAGTTCGGCGTCGAGTTTTTTCGCCTTTGAGCGCAGTTCCGAAATTGTCAGAGAGGCCGATTCGTCGACAAAAATAGGCAGACTCGCAACATTATCGAAATTTCCCCAGAGTCTTGTTGATTCATCGGCGTCAAATTTGGCATTGAGGAGACTTTTTGAATTTACGCTGCATTCGATGCTGACGAATCTGCTAAGGATCTGTTGAGCCGGCATTTCGAGCGAAAAGAAAAGGACGTTGAGGTGCTGTTTGGCTATTGCAAGCGCCATATTTATCGCAAAACCGGTTTTTCCCATGCCGGGACGGCCCGCAACGATGACCATGTCGCCCGGTTTGAGACCGCTGCACATAGCGTCAAGTCTGTTGTAGCCCGACGAAATGCCTTGAATCGCAGAATCTCTGGCGCCCTGTTCCTTGAGTCTTACGAGAAGATCGTCCATAAGGGTGCTGAACGGCAGTACCGAATTCGTATGCCTGCGGTTGCTGAGTTCGATAAGCTCTGTCGTGGTTTTGTCGGACAGTTCGTCAAATTCGACTTTCTGACCATAAGAGACATCTATCGCATTCGAACAAATGCTTATCAGCGAGCGGTGAAGAGACTTTTCGAGGATTATCGAGCAGTACTGCTGAAGCGTCTCTTCCGAATATATAGGCGCATTGTTCGCAAGATCGAAGACAAAAGAGGCTTCGGGCGGATTCTGTATCTTGGCAAATTCGTCGATGACTGTCAGGACATCGGGAGTCCTCTGTGATTCGTAAATCGCTTTTATCGTACGGAATACCGCTGCGCTGCGTTCCTGTGAGAAATCTTCCGGGAGAAGACCGAAACCTTCGATGTCGCCGTAAAGTTTGCCGTCGTTGAGGAGACATCCCAAAAGGGCGGCCTCAACATCGGCATTTGAAGGAAGCATTCTGAGGGTTAAGTCTTCCATGAAAGGACCTTTATTTTATAAAAGAATGTTTTAAAACGGATAATTGTTATTCTGCAGCCTGGACCGGAGCTTCCCCGCTGTCTTCAGAAACTACGAAAAGTTTGAAAACGCCGCGTACTTCCCTGAAAAGTTTGACTTCGACTTCGTAAACACCGCTTTTTTTGATGTTCGAGTCGATGATGAGGTCGCGATGGTCGATCTCAAATCCTTTTTCTTTGAGTGCGTCGCCGATCTCTCTGCTTGTTACGCTGCCGAAAAGTTTGCCTTCGTCGCCGACTTTCTTGCTGATTTTGATTTCGCATGCAGCAAGTCTTGAAGCGAGGTCGTTAGCTTTTGCAAGCTCGGAATTGATCTTCTTTTCGATCATTCTTTTGTTGAACTCAAGCTGTTTTACGCTTTTTTCGTTTGCAACGAGTGCAAATCCCTGCGGAATGAGGTAGTTGCGTGCATAGCCGTCTTTTACTTTTACAACATCACCTGCCTTACCGAGTTTTTCAATGTCTTTTGCAAGTATAACGTTCATTTTACCCTCCTATCTTCCGGTTACGGTGTAGGGAAGGAGCGCGATCGATCTTGCTCTTTTGATCTCTCTCGAAAGCTCTCTCTGATGTTTTGCGCATACGCCGCTGATCCTTCTCGGGATTATTTTGCCTCTTTCGGTTATGTAGTTGAGAAGAAGGTCTACATTTTTATAATCCGGTTCAACTTCAGTGTGAAGGCAGAAACGGCAGACTTTTCTTTTTTTGTATGAAGCCATGATTTTCTCCTTAAATTAAAGTGTTACGTTCTCTTCTTCCTCACCGGCGCTGCTCAGTGATTTCTGAAGTTCTTCGTTATATTTTCTTGCATCATCGAAACCGTTTCTTCCTTCTTCATAAGCCTGATCCGGAGAAGATTTCTTTTCCTGTTTTTCGAAAAGTGATGCGATTCCTTTTGCCGATTCGAGCATTTCATCGAGATTTTCGACTTTGTCTACTCTTACCGACATAAACTTGAGAACGATTTCCCAGATGTTGAAGTTTCTTTCAACTTCTTCAACCATTTTGCCGTTTCCGATGATGTCGAAAAGCAGATAGTGACCTTTGAGATTCTTTTTGATTTCGTACGCAAGTTTTCTTTCGCCCCAAGAACGAAGAGAAACGATTTTGCCGCCGAAATCATTGACGATAGCGTCTACACGCTCAGCGAATTGCCTGATTGCTTCCGGGCCGCCTTCCGGCTTGAGGATAGCAGTAAGCTCGTAGTGTTTTCTTTCCATAATTCCTCCTTACGGGTATAAAGTCCAAAACATTGAACAAGGAGACTTCCACTGTTCAAAAAACAATTAGCGCGGGGAGTATAGTGATAAAAGTCGGAAAAGCAAGATTTTTATTCGTTTCCGGTTTGCTGCCTGAATTTTCCGCAAGGTTCTTTCCGTGATGTTCCGGCTCTGATAAAAAAACTTTTTTGCGGAAAAAATCCGTTTCGCTATAATAATTGGATTTTGTTTTTTCGGAGGCGATTATGAAAAGAGTTTTTTTGTTTTTTTCGGCTTTGATGTTCAGTCTGTTTTTTACCGCATGTATTCAGAACAGCGATGAACAGTACGAGGTTGAGGACTTCCAGACCGACAATGAATCGTATTCCAGGGAATATGAGGATGAGGATCTGGTTTCAGATGATGATGCATCCTCGGCTGTATGGGATGTAAACTTTTCGTTTTTCGGCACGATAAATGACGGTAATGCCGAGATGTTCAACTACGGTTCAGGTCTTTTGACTTATATCAACCTTCTCGGCGAGACTATAACGGTAAATTCGGCTTCATGGGCCATTAAAAAGTCGATAACCCTGAATTCAGGGCATGAGGTTCCGGTGCTCCAGATTTTCTTTGCCGACAACTCTTCAAATGTGGATGAAGACGGTCGGGTGCTCTATTTCATCCTCCAGCTCGAAGGCTCGTCTGTTTCTTCAAAAAGCGAGACTTACTATCTCAACAACGACAAGCTCTACAAGGCAAGAGTCAAACTCAATGCAGATACAGACAAAATCGAAGAGATCTGCTACATTCAGGAGCCTGATTCCACTAAAGGCAAAGTCAATATTTATACAAGCAATATCCGCATCGGTGAAGAACTAAAGGTCGACGGCTATGCTGATATGCTTGATATGGAGGTAAAAGAGTGCAAAACAATGAATTGAAAAAAACGGATGATATTGTTGCCTGTGTCACCAGCGGTCTGACGCGCGAGTTTTTTGAAAAACTTCCCAAAACGGATCTTCACGTCCATCTTGACGGTTCGCTCCGTCTCGAAACGATCTGGGATATGGCAAAAAAAGACCGCATCGATCTCGGTGCCGACTCTGTCGAAGAGCTGCGGAAACTTATTTCTCCAGGGAAAACGCACACATCTTTAAACGATTATCTTAAAGGTTTCGATATAACTCTCAAAGTGCTGCAGACAAGGGAAAATCTTTACCGTGCAGCTTACGAACTTGCCGAAGACTGCGCAAAGGAGAATGTCGGATACTTCGAAGTCCGCTATTCTCCGATACTTCACACGCAGAAAGGGCTTTCTCTGCCGGTGATCCTTGAAGCGGTTATCGACGGTCTCAGGGACGGTCAGCGCGATTTCGGTGTTATGAGCGGCGTAATCGTCTGCGGCATGCGCAACATTTCACCCGAAGTGAGCCTCAGAATGGCTGAACTTGCCGTTGCGTTCAAACACCGCGGAGTCGTAGGATTCGACCTCGCCGGTGCCGAATACAACTATCCTGCGCGTGACCATCTCGGTGCTTTTTCGCTTATCCTTTCAAACAATGTCAACGTTACGATCCACGCAGGCGAGGCTTACGGTCCTGACAGCATCCATCAGGCGCTCCACTACTGCGGCGCGCACAGGATAGGTCACGGTGTCAGACTCCGCGAAGACGGCGATCTGCTCAACTATGTCAACGATCACAGAATTCCGCTGGAGCTCTGCCTTTCGAGCAATATACAGACCGGCGCTGTCAGAAACATAATCGGACATCCGCTTAAATTCTACCTCGATCTCAGTCTCAGAGTCACGCTGAATACTGACAACAGACTCATTACAAATACGACAATGACTGATGAATTCTGGCTGGCCTACAAAACTTTCGGTCTTTCGCCTCAGAACATACTCGACCTTATAATCAACGGTGTCAAAAGTTCGTTTATGCCTTATGAAGTCAAAAAGTCTTATCTGCGCGATGTGAAACGCAAGGCAATCAAGCTCTTCCTGCGTGAAGCGAATGTAAATCTCAACATTAAACCTGTTACAGGAAAATGACCCGGTTCGATGAAAAAACGCTTGTACGCCGCGCTGTTTCAGGAGACGTTAAGGCTTTCAACGAACTTTTGAAGGAAACAGGCGGTAAACTTTTTTCGTTTGCCATGTCCATTTGCGGCGGAAACCGCGATACCGCGGAGGAAATCTATCAGGAAGCACTGACGAAAGCGTTTGTCAACATCGGAAAATTCAAAGGTGAATCCTCTTTTTCGACTTGGATATGGACAATAACCAAAAACAGCTACATTGATTTTATGACTGACAGCAATAAGTTTGTAAGTCTTGAAAATGTCGAAAGTTTTGAGCCGTCGTCTGATATTTCTGCGGAACTTGAACTCATCAGGGAAGACCGGGCGAAAATGCTGCGCAAACTGATTTCGGAACTTCCGGTTTCCTACAGCGAAGTGATAACTCTCATCGATTTGCAGGAGATGGAACACTCGGAAGCCGCCGAGCTACTGGGGATCGATAAAAACCTTCTCAAAGTACGTCTTTTCAGAGCAAGGAACGCCCTCGAAAAAATGATCCTGGCAAACATTGAATTTTTCAAGTGAACGGTTCCGCTTACTTTCAGGAATTGAATTTTATTATAGAAAACCTCTGATTTTCTCATAATTCCCCATTTGTTCACTTGATACAAACTGAATAAAAAGTAAACTGCTCAGCAGGATTTTACATAATTATTCTTCGGAGGTGCAAATGCTGACCTTTTTTAAATGGCTTTCAGTGGTTTTA